>DROJ01000033.1 GCA_011321935.1 Bacteroidota bacterium
AAGGGCTTGGAGACGGGGCTTGCCTTTTGTTTTTATGCTTATACTGAACCATAATAGGTTTTCCCGAAGGGTCGGGACAAGTCGTGCATTTGCGAATAAAATTGCGGGGCAATGGATGTGCCCCGCAAATTTTCCCTTAAATGCACGACTTGTCCCGACCCTTCGGGAAAACCTAAAGTGGTGCAGTATAGCAACAATCGAATACTAAATAATTCATTCACATTTTTCCAGAGCTTCCCTCACCTCCATATGTTTTACAATTCCAAAATCGTTGCCCCAAGCAGTGTTGATGTAATTGATGATATTGGTGACTTCAAATTCCTCCAAAAAAGGGGCGCCGGGCATTTCTGTATCATATACCGTCCCATTTACTTCAATCTTTTTTTTCAGCCCTTTATGGATTATGCAGGGCAATAAATGCGGGTTGTTTTTTAAAAAATCAGAACCAGCCAACGGGGGTATAACGGCAGCCAAACCCGTGCCGTCGTCCATATGGCAATTGGCGCAAAAATTTTCGTACATGATTTTCCCCTGCGGGTATTTAGGAGGGGTGCAGGCAGGGAAAAGGGCAATTAAAAATACCGCCACTAAAATATATCCAACAATATTTGGAAAATAAAAAGGGAATAAAATATTCCGCTTTTTTGGTTTTTTACATTTCATCCAACAACGTTTGAATATCCTCCATAAAACGGTCCACGTCTTGCGGATCGGTGCCGTCGCAAAATGAGCGGACATGGCGGTTTTTGTCAATCAATAACAGCCTGCCGCTGTGGTCAAAGCCGCCCGGCAACTCCTTGTCTTCCATTGCCACACTGAAATAATAATTGGCGATGTCGTATATTTCATCTTTATCGCCGGTTATGAAATGCCAGTCTTTAGAATCCACGCCGAGGTTGCGGGCATATCTTTTAAGTGCCCCCACGGTATCCCTTTTGGGGTCAATAGAATGGGCCAACAAAACCAGCCGGTCATCATTTTTGAATTTGTCGTGGATGCGGAGCATTTGCTTCGCTGTTTTTGGGCATATCGTGGGGCAGGAAATAAAAAAGAAATCCACCACATATGCCTTGTCCTTAAAGGTTTCGTTATTGACCACTTGACTGTCTTGGTCAATAAAACTAAAATCTGGAATGCTGTGGAAAATAGTGTCCTTGCCCACTATTTCTTTATTGCCGAGAATAGGGAGCGGGCCTTTGGTGGCCGGTTCGGTACATGCTTGGAGCAATAAAACAAAAAGGAATCCGATGGTGAAATATTTCATTGAATTGTGTTTTTTAAAAGTGTTTGACAATTAAATTAATTAAATGGGAAATTGGTTTTTTTTGGAAAACCGGAATTAATAAAAGCTATTTGGCAATGTATCAAATGTAATGCTTTTTTTTCGAGGGTCTCACGACACTCGCTAAGATATGCCGTCCCTGCGGGACTAGGTGGAAAGCCTGTCTATCATAGTCCCGCAGGGACGGCATATCTTAGCGAGCGTCGTGAGACCCTCGAAGAAAAGAAAAAAAGCATTACATCTGATACACCGCCAGCTATTTTTCATTCCGCTTTGCTGTAACTGTCCAGCAGTTCTTTTGCCTTTTCAATACTGCCGTTTATATCTTTTTTTACTTGGTTCACTTGTTTTAATTGGCCATTGAGGTAGGCCATTATTTCTTCGTGGCTTTTATTGCCCCGCAATTTAGATGGCTGTTTGAAATCGCCCATCCAGTCCATCATCCCGTCGTCTGCTTTTTCGAGGTACTCGATGGCCGAAACAATGGTTTTGCTCGCGCCGTCCTCATCGGCCAACTGGGTTTTGGACAACTGTTTCAGTTTTTTTCCCAGATTATGGATCTCGCCCATTTTGGGCATGACCTCATCGTGGACGGCCATTATTTTGTCCCTCAATTCGTTTTCGGAAAGGTGGTCAGCGTTGTCGCTGTTGCAAGCAAAAAAAGCAAGTAAAAAAAACATGGATACTGTTGTGAGTAATTTTTTCATTTTATCATATTTTTTAAAAATGGACAGCGGTATTTTATAAAAAAAATACCGCTGGTAAAACCTGTCATAAGAACAATTGTAAAATCCATTGGTTCGGTTTAGGGAGTTGGTAATAAATTATTTTTTACGGGTCAATATTTTTTCAGAAATATTTTCCTCATACGCCTCCACCACTTTTTTTGCGATATTTTTATTATCGAAATTATGCCCGATAAATGCCCGCGCAGCCTTTCCCATATTAACTGTTTTTTCTTTTTCGGAAAAAGCATTAACGATAGAATCATAAAATTCACCGGGCGTATTGGCTATCAATAAATGCTTTCCGTGAACAGCCGGAATGCCTTCCGTCCCTACCTCCGTAGTTACCACTAAACGGCTCAATGCCATCGCTTCCAAAACTTTTATTTTAATACCGCTGCCCGAAAAAAGCGGTGCAATAAAAACAGGATGCTCATTAATAAATGCCTTTGCACCGGGCACCTGCCCATGAACAAAAATATTGGCGCTCGATTTTTTGCGCATCCAATCGGGCGTGTTTTTACCGGCAATATGAAATTCCAGTTCCGGCATTTTTTTGGACAGCCGTGGCCAGACATTTTCCAAAAACCATGTTACCCCAAATTGGTTGGGCATCCAATCCAATGCCCCGATAAAAGCAATTGATTTTTTATTTTTAAAACAATTAAAATCCGGTAAATATGCGCCGAGGTCAATTCCTACTGGGGCCACTACTGACTTATTGTTAAAGCCCATTTCAACAAAAGCATCCCTGTCCCGTTCGGTTATGGCCACCAATACATCGTAATTTTTCAATTGCCCGATTTCGAATTTGCGGAGCGACCTGTTCTCCAATTTTAAATAAATTTTTTTAAATAAATTAGGAGAAGTCGCTGCTACCCGCTGCCATATTTCATGCTCCACATTATGCGCCCGCATCGCTACCACAGCTTTGGAATATTTTCGGATGGCCGGGATATAATGGGCAAGGTAAGGGGTCTCCAACTGCACCACGTCATACTTTTTATTTTTTAAAACACCGATCAGTTTCCGTTCAAAATTTTTGGAATCAAACCTCGACAATATATACGACCTCCCTTTTACAAAACTGCTCAATGCACCTTTTATATTAATATCGTTATTGACATCCTCCGTAAATATTTCGTGGTAATGGTTCTCTTTTTCCGGCAAACCGGCCGGGTCGAAATAATGCTTTGAAGTGTTCATCACCAACAAGGAAACCTCGCAGCCCTGCTCATAAAGCGAGCGGCTCAAATAGGAAATAGCTATCGGCTCGCCTTCCGTCAAAGGATAAGGAAATTTCTTGCTGAGTATGAGTATCTTCATTTTTCAGTCGGCAGACCTCAGTCTTCAGTCTTTCAGTCCACAGTCCGCAGTCTTGCCCGAGATAGCATTCAGTCTTTAAATGCTATCTCATAAGAGACTGAGGACTGCCGACTGAAAGACTGAAGACTGAAAGTAGCGGGCGCAAAGGTAGGAATCAGTCTTCAGTCCGCAGTCTTTCAGTCCGCAGTCCGCAGTCTTGCCCGAGATAGCATTCAGTCTTTAAATGCTATCTCATAAGAGACTGAGGACTGCCGACTGAAAGACTGAAGACTGAAAGTAGCGGGCGCAAAGGTAGGAATCAGTCTTCAGTCCGCAGTCTTCCAGTCCACAGTCCGCAGTCTTGCCCGAGATAGCATTCAGTCTTTAAATGCTATCTCGGAAAAGACTGAAGACTGCGGACTGAAAGACTGAAAGACTGAAGACTAAAAGACTGACTCCCCTTCTGCTGACCACGGGGGCGAGACGATGCAAAGGAATTCGAGGGGGGCCTTGCCCGTATTAACAAGGTGTTGCGTTTTTCCGGGCGCTACATATATGGTGTCGCCTTTTTCAGCTCCGAATGATTTTTCTCCGATATGCAGCCTTCCGTTTCCCGACAAAAAATAATAGGTTTCACTTTGGTCCAAAACATGCGGCAAAGATGCCTCTCCCACGCCAAGCGATGCTTGGGCAAGGCTGAAAGACAGCTCTGCTTCCACATTTTTCGGATGAAGGATTTCTTTAAGAAAGGTCAGGTCTGCAGCTATAAATGGCTGGCTATCACCTTTTTTAATAATCATAAAAAAAACAAGTTTAGGTTTCTACGTAAAAATACGTAAGGGTGAAATACGGGAATTGCTGTATAGGTTGGAAGCCATCGGCAGATTACCTTTGCCCCTGCATTCATACCCATTCAAAGAGCAATATATTTTATTTTCGTACCCTCACTCATATTTATTTATTCCAAACGTCATCAATCTACTGCATAGCTTGACTTTCGTTCACAGCAAATCTACAGGTAAAAACTACAACTAACACGAAGACAAGTATTGATTTGTCATTGCTTGTTTCTGAATACATTCTAAAACTTTAATCATCAATTCAAAAAGCATCATCATGAAAAAAACTATCACATTGTTCTCTGCCCTCTTATTTTTTGTTGGATTTTGTGCTGCACAAGGCAACATGAACAACCTAGAGCAAAGGGGCGATGACAACAGCACCAACGTGACCCAAGTCGGTACGCAAAACCAAAACCTTATCAAGCACGAAGGAAGCACCAATACCTTGACCTTGAGCCAAAACGGAGGAAGCAACTCCGCTGAAAGCCAAGTTGTCGGTTCTGACAACACCATTTTCATCCAACAAGTCGGAAACGGCAACCAGGGCGTATCTTCTATTCAGGCCAACAACAACAATGCTTCCATCTCTTCAGAAGGCGACGGCAACATTGCCAACCAAGACCTCCAGTCTGACGACAGCCAAGCAAGCATTTTCCAGCAAGGCAGCAACAACCGCTCTATCCAGCAGCAGTTGGGCCTCGGCAACCAAGTTGCGGAATCGGACATTATCGGCAGCAACAACCTCGCTACCCAAGCTCAAAACGGCGACAACCAGTTTTCTAAATTGAATGTCATCGGCGACGGCAACGTTGACGTGGTTACCCAAAACGGAGTTTCCAACAGCATGAGCGCAATGGTAGAAGGAAACGGCAACGACATCAATGTACTGCAAGACGGCATGAACAACTTCGCCGGCGGGCCAAACGACCCACGCCTCATCCAGACCGGCAACGGCAACAGCATCCTCTTGGTACAGCAGGGCGACAGCAACGGCAGTTCCATCAACCAAGAAGGCAACATGAACTCGGCCATCAATGCGCAAACTGGTGCAGACCACACGAACATCATCAATCAAGTTGGCAACAGGAACTCTGCCTCTGTTACTCAATCCAACAACTAATTTTGAACGATCAATAGATTAAACAGACGGAGCGGAATTCCCTCCGGGGAATTTCCTCTGAATGTTTTTTTCTGAAAAATACAGGGATTAATAAATCAGCTTTCTGGTTAAGACTCGCAAGGTTCGAAGGTGCGGGAAGAATGCTTCTCCCCTTCGAACTTGTTTTAACCATCGAGAATGAAAATAAAAATGAAAAACGCAGACCGGTGCCTTGGCTACTGAACTTGTTTTTTATTTTCATTTTCATTTTTATTTTAAACTACCCTCCCTTAATTCTCCCTTCATGAAACTGGCCATTATCAAGGCATTTGTTTCGCTGGTTTTTGCATGTTTGTCCGCATTTTCGTTAGAAGCCCAACTGCTCAATGAGCAAGATTTGTTGCTTCAGCCAACGGAACTGCTCAACCCGCAATATGCCGGCAACGGCAATGCCGCCTACATACAGCAGGTCGGCACCGGCAATGATGTGGAGTTATTGCAAAGCCAAGAAATGACCGATGGCAACCTCGCAAAAGTTTTGCAATCTGGGGACTGGAACATTGCCATCATTTCGCAGGCCGGGGGCGCCAACCAATTGGCACTCATCCAGCGCGGAGACTTGAACTACTATGAACTCAACCTCAATTCTTCCGGCAACAGGGTCGTCGCCATTCAGGACGGCAGCAACAACAGGATCGTCCAAGAATTGATGAACAACAACCAGATTTATTCTGAAATGATCCAGATCGGCAACGACAACGAGATCACGACGGTGATCGAAGGTTTTGGAAACAGCGAATTTAAGGTCCGCCAAATAGGGAATGGCTTGAAAGTAATCATCAGGGAATCAGGCAATTAACCCTCGGCGGGCAATCATTGAACCCGCAAACATTGCTTTGATTTTTTGAAACACTTTATTCTGATATTATCCTTTTTTACTTTGCTTTTTGCCAAAGGGCAAGCGCAGACATTTGACAAATTCATGGTTTGGGTGGATACCCAGCAAGTGGACGGAAAACGGACATTTGTTGGTTGGTTGAGAAACAATTCCACCACTCCTGCATACATCAAATACATATCGGTCTTAAAATTAAAAGGCCAAGCCGCAAAAACCATCAGAGGAACAACGCTCACTTTGCCAAACTCCCCTACCCTTTTGACAAGAGCAATTTTCACCCTTGAAGAAGGGACATTTGAACAATTGCACCTTACTGTGGTCAATAATAACGACGATATATTGGCATCTGCCAAAATATCCGCCCCGCCCCCTTCGCAAAAATTGCCACCGGCCTTCCGGCCAAAAAAAACAGACACACCAACTGGTAAAAAGAACACACGCAACAGGTTCAACGATATTGAAATTGACGGCTTGGTACTGGACGAAACCCGTTCTAAAATGGCCCGCGATTTTTACGAGCTTTTTTATAAAAATTGGGATGCCGCCCGGTTGAAAACAAAGAGCTTTATCATCATCATCCGCGAAGCACCCAGCCGCATCGGCATCGGTACGAGCATTATTGTGGAAGTAGATGGGAAGCAGGTTTCGAGGCTCAACTTGCAGCCCCGAGCAGAAGTGATGGAAAACATGGCCGGCCAATTGGTAGCTGCACTCGAAAATTACCTGAACGACCCCAGCAACCGCTCGAACATTGATGGGGACGATTTGATAGGAAGTGGGATTTATTGAAATATTGCTGTTGGCTGTTGGCCATTTGCTATTTGCCGATAGCCAATGGCCAACAGCCGTTCAAACACAAATTATGAAACCAGTTTACGCCATCCTTTTATTCTTTTTTTGCTGCGCAATGGGCAGCCGAGCAAGCGCGCAGGATATGGTCTATAAACCTAAAAATCCGGCCTTCGGCGGCGACACTTTTAATTACAACTGGCTGCTGAGTTCAGCGCAGATACAAGACCTGACAGAAGACCCAAACAGGGTTTCCCTGTCCTCGTCCCGCAACTCTGCCGATGCCTTTGCTGAAAACCTCAACAGCCTCCTCCTCAGCCAGCTTTCGAGGCAGATCATCAACAACCAGTTCGGCGAAAACGGCTTCACCGACGGTACTTTTGAACTCGGCGATTTCCAGATTGATGTGGCCACTACTTTGGAGGGGCTGACCATCACTGTTTTTGATATTGTGAAAGGCGACCAAACGCAAATTGTGATCCCGTTTTTTTGATCGGTAGCACAGCCTTTAGGCTGTCCCGGTCAATGGCGTTTACGCCGTTGGGCCGGCCGGCGTAAACGCCGACAACCGGGACAGCCTGAAGGCTGTGCTACCAAAGCGACACGGCATCTACCCCCTTTTTTGTTTACCGACTAATAAGACACAAAGCTCTTAACGGCTTGATTTAGAGCCGTTTAATTCAACCGCAATTTCATTGCAAACTATTGGCTCCGGTCATTTGGTTTGCAACTGAATGCTCATTTTACGAAAATGAAAAGAATTGTTGTCTTAACCAAAATGTCGGTTTTTGCCCTGTTTTTCCTCCTCTTGGAAAGCTGTGGCTCCTACCTCTACTCGCCCATCGAGCAGACCAAAGCGAGGCTTGGGGAAGAGACCAAAACCACCCTCGACCTCAAAAACCTACCCGGTCCAAAGGACAAAATAGTGGTCGCTGTTTACAAGTTCAGGGACCAGACCGGGCAGTACAAGCCCTCCGAAACAGGCACCAGTTGGAGTACTGCCGTGACGCAGGGTGCCACCAGTATTTTGCTCAAATCGCTCGACGATTCGGGCTGGTTCATCCCCATCGAAAGGGAGAACGTGAGCAACCTCTTGAACGAGCGGAAAATCATCCGTTCGAGCCGCGCCCAGTACAGCACCCAAAACGGCAGCGGCACCGAAAACCAACAATTACTGCCCCCTTTATTATATGCAGGCGTCATGCTCGAAGGTGGCATCATTTCTTACGATGCCAACGTCATTACTGGCGGTGCCGGCCTCCGTTATTTCGGGGCTGGCGCATCCAGCCAGTACCGGCAAGACCGCGTGACGGTCTATCTGCGGGCCGTTTCTACCAGCAATGGAAAAATCCTGAAAACGGTTTACACCTCCAAGACCATCCTCTCCCAGCAGCTCGATGCGGGCTTGTTCCAATTTGTCCGTTTTGGCCGTTTGCTGGAAGCCGAGACAGGTTTTACCTACAACGAGCCATCTGAAATCGCAGTGACCGAGGCTATCGAAAAAGCAGTGATGAGCCTCGTCATCGAGGGCATCAGCGATGGGCTTTGGGAACTCGAAGAGCCGCGCAAAATGGCCGAGTACCCTATTAAAGAATATTTGAAAGAAAAAGAAATGATCCCCAAAACGGACATTTTTGGTAAGCGGATAGACAACCGCAGAGGTGCCCTTGCACTGAATATTGGAACGACTAATCTATTGTACCAGGGCGACTTTCCCGATCCCCTCATCAAGTCGGGAATCGAACTGGGACTGACCCTGACGCCCGCCCCCCATTTTGGCGCCGGGGTCAATTTTGGGCTCAGTTCCCTTTCCACCAAAAGGTTTTACCACTCCAAAGTGGCCTACCTCGAAATGGAAGCCATTTACCGCCTGTCGCCATACGCCAGTTTTTCCCCCTTCCTGAAAGCCGGGGCAGGCGTCATCACCGAAAACAGGACGACCCGTTTTGATTTTGGCAACCCCTTTTACGGGAAAATCCATTTTGGCGGCGGCTTTGAAATCTTGATAAAGGACAATACCGGCATCTTCCTTTCCGCCGATTATAATTACCTCTTCAACGACGGCATGGACCTCGTGGAACAGGGCAAGTACAATGACTATTACTGGCGGGGAAATGTGGGGCTGCACTACTATTTTGGCAGCAAGGTGGAAGGCAAACGGAAGTTTGATTACAACAAAAAAAGCATCACGAACTTTTGATCCCAAATTTTGAAATATGAAACATTTAAACATCCTGACATCCCTGGTTTTTCTCCTCTTCCTTTTTGGCTGCAAGGAAGACACCATCGAACCCGATCTTTTTGGCTCGTTGACAGGCGAGGTCATTTTTGAAAATACTGGCCTGCCAGCCGTCGGGGCAACCATTTCGACCATCCCGGCAACGGGCAGCATGTTGACCGACGGAACGGGAAAATTTGAATTTGAATCCATCAAAACGGGCAGCTATTCGGTAAAGGCCGAGTTTGATGGCTATGTGACCGGGTCGGAAAACATCACCATTTTGGAGGGCAAAACTTCCAACGTCATTTTTAAATTGATTGAAAAAACGGGCGGCAATTCTCCTCCTTCGCCCGCTGCCTCTCCAAGCCCAAACGATGGCAGTCTGAACCAAAGCCTCCGCGTAAACCTAAGCTGGCAAGCAAGCGACCCCGACGAGGATGAGTTGAAGTTCGATGTCTATTTGTTCGATGCCGATATGAGCAACGATTCCATTGTTGGCGAAGGTCTCAGCGAGCCGATGCTGGAATTAAATGACCTGCGCTACGGCACTGTTTATTACTGGCAGGTGGTGGTAAAAGACGGAGAGGCCGACCCGGTTTACAGCCCCGTTTGGAAGTTCACCACCTCCCCTTTCCCCAACCACTCTTTTGTTTATTCTAAAATAAAAAACGGCGTCTTTGAAATCTATTCCGGCGACATGGCCAACGAGGCTTACCAACTGACCTCAGGCGGCAGCAACTACCGCCCTCGCTTCAGCCCGCTCGGCAACCGCATCGCCTACATCAATGCCAATTACCCCGAAAAAAGGCTTTTTACCATGAACCGCGACGGCTCGGATGTCAGCTTGGTAGAGACAGCTTTCCCGATTGACAGCAAAGATGATTTTGAACTGGATTTTACTTGGTCGCCCGATGGCACCAAGCTGCTTTACATGCGCGGGGAGCGCCTTTATTTGGTAAATATTGACGGCTCAGGGATAGAAGAATTTGCGGAACTGACCAACGGCGAGGAGTTCGTAGAAGTGGACTGGAACGGCCCAGAAAGCCTCATCGCCGCCCGGACGGTCGGCAACCGGCCTTATGATTCAAGGATTTTATTGTACGACGAAAACGGGAACATGGTGGAAGAAGCTGTGCCCGATGTGCCGGGCAGCATCGGCGGCCCTCAGTTTTCAATTGATGGAAAGTACCTGCTTTATACCCGCGACACTTCCGGTTTCGAGGCCGCCGATGGCCGCCAATTGGCAAGCCATATCTTTTTGAGGAACATCGCCACGGGCATTGAAATTGACCTTTCCGTTGACAAGCCGCTCGGCTTTAATGACCTCGATGCCCGCTTTTCGCCAGACGGGGCTTTGATTATCTTTGTGCAAACAAACAATTTCCCCAACTCGCAAAAAGATATTTATGTGATGAACATGAATGGGGAGGGAAGGCTGAAATTGTTCGACAATGCGGAGATGCCGGATTGGTGGGACTGATCCGGCCTGCCAGGTCAAGCGTGCTGAGGTGATGCCTTATATTTAGAATTATTGGAGAAGCATATGCGTTTTCATTCCTTTTCGTATTTTTGGGGAATTAATTTTTAAATCATTGAACAATGGTCGTTTACATTCCCGATAATTACCTTGAAGAAACAAGCCTTACCGAACCACAAGTAAAGCTGGAGTTGGCAGTATGGCTTTTCCAAAGAGAATTGTTGACCATGGCCCAGGCAGCCAGAATAGCTGGCCTGCACCGCATACAAATGCAACGTGAACTTGCCCACCGGAAAATCCCTATCCATTACGGCATTGAGGAATTAAAATCGGACATGAAAAAAATGAACATCGCCTGATATGTTGATAGTCAGCGACACTTCCGCTATCAGCAACCTCCTGCTGATTGACCGCCTTACTTTATTAAAATACGTGTACCAAAACATTGTCATCCCTCCCAGTGTCCATACCGAATTGCTTGAACTGGCCAAATTCGGAGGAGATATTTCCAAATATCTGGCTGCCGAATGGATTGAAATAAAAACCCCTTCCGATATATTGCTGATCGGGAATTTATTGAAAGATTTGGACGAAGGTGAAGCCGAAGCCATTGTACTTGCCAAAGAATTAGGGGCTGATTACCTGCTTATTGACGAACGGCGCGGCTATAAAATTGCGGATAAGATGGGCTTGACCGCCATCGGCTTGATAGGTGTTTTGTTGAAAGCAAAATCCGAAGGCCATATTAAAAAGGTACTGCCCATTGTTGATGCTTTGCGCAACGATGCCGGATTTTGGATCAATGATAAATTTTGTGATGAGATACGGATTTTGGCAGGGGAACAATAAATACCACCGGGTCTTTTATCAGTCAGTAATTAGCAGTTCCTTGCACCTTGATAGCCAGTTTTGTCACCTCATCTCGAAATAATAAGTTTGCCCGACTGTACCCTTCCGCCTTCCGCTTCTACTTTCCAAAAGTACATGCCTTCGGCCAAACCTGCCACTGGAAATGTATGCCCATGCTGCCCGCTTGCTCCTTTGGGGGTAGGCACTTTCCACTCCCGCACTTTCCGCCCGGTGACAACGTACAGGGAGAGGACGGCCTCCCTGCTGCCCGGCAGCCGCAGGTACAGGTGGATTTCCCCGCTCGCCGGGTTGGGGTAAATGGCCGCAAAGTTTTCATCCTTTTTTTCTTCTACCCCCGTCACCTCCACCTCTACCTCCCGGCAAAAGGTACCGCTGTCATATTGGTTGCTCACCGTAAGGCAGACAATATAGGTGCCCGGGGAAGGAAAAGTATAAACAGGGTTCACCTCCGTACTGCTGCCTGTGCCGCCAAAGTCCCAGAGCCAATCCGTTGGCTCATAAAAAGAATTGTCTATAAACTCCACCTGCAGGGGGTCCAATGTGTCCACTTCATATCGGAAGCCCGCCAGCGGATGGTTGTCAAGCCCGAGGGTGTCGCAGGGGCTGCCGTCGAGGGGGCTGAGGCGGTAGTTGGGGTAGTGCGGCATGGAGCGGTAGTTGTACCGCGGCAGGTGGAGCGAGTGCTGCCGCACGTCGCAGGCCAGGCCCTTCTCGTTCGGGCGGTCGATGACGTGCATCACGTTTTCCCCGTTGGTGGAGTTGATGTAGATCCGCCCGTCCGGTCCCAGTTGCATGAGGTAGAAGTAGCTGCCGTAGGGGGACTGGTAGCCGTCGTACTCGGCAACGATCTCGATGCTGCCCCGGAAGTCCTCCGCTTCGAGGTCGAGCTGGTAAACCGTGCGCCCCTGGTCTATGTAGAGGAAGCGGCCGCTGGGGGAAATGGCGGCGCCGCCACCGAAGAGCGTCCGGTCGTTGCCGGAATTGGGCAGGACGGAATCCTGAGAGATATTGGCAGAAATGTCAAGCCATCTAATATTATCCAATTCTCCGGTACAACGGTCAAAATCATAAACACGGATGTTCAGTCCCCACATATCAAAATCTACATATCTGTCTCCCATGAGAGTGAAAACATTTTGCCCTTTGTCCCTCCTATTGATCGGTGTGGGATAAGGATAGGGAAGGTATTGGCTTCCCCTGTCCTCCACCCCTTCCGGTGTGGCAAGGAAAACATGGTAAACGCTCCCCGTATCGCTTGGCATCACCAGCCACCAGTCGCGCCCGTTGGCATGGCGGGTGGCGGTGGGCCAGTCGAACAGTTCCTCCGTGTGCGGGCCCCCTTTCAGTACCTTGTTCTTTTCCACCACCG
>DROJ01000034.1 GCA_011321935.1 Bacteroidota bacterium
AGCTGTTTTGGAAATTGTAGTTCCTAAATAATTTGATTGGGCATCCGGCGGGCAATGGTCTTTCTTTGTGGCTTCGCAAAGATGGTTCTTGGAATTGATTTTACAAAAACTATGATCAGTAAACTGAAACATTCCTGCTGAAACATTTCGCATCGGCGTCAACTTTATTTTGATTTTTAAAATTACTGAAATCAAATATCCATCTCCGCTCCTTGTCATTCGCCGGAGGCGAACCTGTTCACGTAAAAAGTGCTGCCAAAACAGCCGCCCTCACGTGAACAGGTTCGCCTCCGGCGAATGACAAGGGCAAGGAGCCGGTTTTTTGTTTTTGTGATTTTAAAAACCAAAGCCGTGGCCTTGTCTGTGAAAATACTTCCGAAGGAATGTTTTGAAATCTTAACCTAATGGCTGCACGAATCCAGATCTTCGACACAACCCTCCGCGACGGCGAACAAGTCCCCGGCTGCAAACTCAACACCCCACAAAAAGTAGAAATAGCAATCGCCCTCGAACAACTCGGCGTGGACGTCATCGAGGCGGGCTTCCCCGTTTCCAGCCCCGGCGATTTCAAGGCGGTGCAGGCAGTGGCTTTGGCCGTCAGCGAACCTACCATCTGCGGCCTCACCCGCGCCGTCGAAAACGATATAAAAGTGGCGGGCGAAGCCCTCAAAGTGGCCAAGCGCGCGCGCATCCACACGGGCATCGGCGTATCCGAAATGCACGTAAAATACAAGCTGCGCACCACGCCGGAAAAAATAATGGAGCGCACCGCCGCCGCCGTCAAGTACGCAAAGTCATTTGTCGAAGACGTAGAATTTTATGCAGAAGACGCTGGCCGTGCCGACAATGAATTCCTTGCCCGCGTGCTCGAAATAGCCATCAAGGCAGGCGCCACCGTACTCAACATCCCCGACACCACGGGCTACTGTTTGCCGGAACAGTACGGCGCCAAAATCAAGTATTTATATGAAAATGTGAGGGGCATCGAAAAGGCGATTTTAAGCACCCATTGCCACAACGACCTCGGCCTCGCAACGGCCAATTCCATTGCCGGCATCATGCACGGCGCCCGACAGATCGAATGCACCATCAACGGCATCGGCGAACGGGCGGGCAACACCTCTCTCGAAGAATGCGTGATGATCATGCGCCAGCACAGCGACCTCGGCTACACCACGGGCATCAACACCCGGCTGCTCAACCCGGTCAGCCAACTGGTGTCCGAAAAAATGGGCGTCGTGGTGCAGCCCAACAAGGCCATCGTCGGCGCCAATGCCTTTGCGCACTCCTCCGGCATCCACCAGGACGGGGTCATCAAAAAACGCGAAACATACGAAATCATCAACCCCCTCGAAGTGGGCGTTGACCATTCCAAGATAGTATTGACGGCCAGAAGTGGGCGGGCTGCCCTGGCCTACCGAGCGAAAAAACTCGGATTTGATCTTACCAAAGATCAGTTAGATGTGGCATACGCATCCTTCCTCAATGTGGCTGACAAAATGAAGGAGGTCGAAAGAGACCACCTTTTGCCCATTTTTGAAGGGTGCGTAACCCCACACTATGCTTGATTTTTTCCAACGCTATTTTTTTTCAACGCTATTTTTTTTTCAACGCAAGGCCGCAAGGCCGCAAGGAAACGCAAAGAAATCAAGCACTATTTTCCCTTGCGTTGCTTTGCGGCCTTGCGGCCTTGCGTTGAAAAAAAAATAGCGTTGGAAAAAAAATAGCGTTGAAATACCTACCTTATGCAGCAAACTCTTTTCGATAAAATCTGGGACGCGCACATCGTCAAAGCCGTCGAAGGCGGGCAGGACGCCATCTATATTGACCGCCATTTCATCCACGAAGTCACCAGTCCGCAGGCATTCGACGGGCTGCGCAGAAGGGGCATCCCCCTTGCCCGCCCAAAGCAGACCATCGCCACTGCCGACCACAACGTGCCCACCAAAAACCAGCACCTGCCGATCAGCGAGCCACTCTCCCGCAAACAGGTGGACATGCTTACGCAAAATTGCGATGAATTTGGGATTGAACTTTATGGCCTCGGCCACAAGCATCAGGGCATCGTCCACGTCATCGGGCCGGAACTGGGCATCACGCAGCCAGGCATGACCATCGTTTGTGGCGACAGCCATACCTCGACCCACGGGGCCTTCGGGAGCATCGCTTTTGGCATCGGCACCAGTCAGGTGGAGCAGGTTTTTGCGACGCAATGCCTGCTACTGAAAAAGCCAAAACGGATGCGCATCACCGTGGACGGGGAACTGCAAAAAGGCGTTGTTTCCAAAGACATTATTTTATATATCATCTCCAAATTGACGGCGGCGGGCGGCACCGGCCACTTCGTCGAATATGCGGGCAGTGCCATCCGTTCGCTGAGCATGGAAGCCCGCATGACCATCTGCAATATGAGCATCGAAATGGGCGCAAGGGGCGGACTGATCGCTCCCGACGAAACGACTTTCGAGTACCTACGGGGTCGGCAATTTGCCCCACAAGGCGCTGATTTTGAGGCCGCTATCGCTAAATGGCAACAGTTGTACTCTGACCCCGGTGCCTCGTTCGACAAAGAACACCGCTTCGACGCTGCCGACATCGGGCCGATGGTAACTTACGGCACCAACCCCGGCATGGGCATCCGGGTAAGCGACCCCGTGCCGACCGAAAACGGGGCCTCTTTTTCCAAATCGCTCGAATACATGGGCATCGCCGCGGGGCAACGTTTGCTCGGCAAAAAGATCAACCACATCTTCATCGGAAGCTGCACCAACTCGCGCATCGAAGACCTGCGTTTGGTGGCCGATTTTGTGAAAGGAAAACAAAAAGCGGCAGGCGTTTCGGTGATGGTGGTGCCGGGTTCAAAACAGGTGGAAGCACAGGCCAAAGCAGAAGGTTTGGACAAAATATTGAATGCCGCAGGTTTTGAATTTCGCGAACCCGGCTGCTCGGCCTGCCTCAGCATGAACGAGGACAAAGTGCCCGCGGGCGAGTATTGCGTCAGCACCTCCAACCGCAATTTTGAAGGCCGGCAAGGGCCGGGGGCGAGGACGATTTTGGCCTCTCCACTGACGGCTGCTGCGGCTGCGATTGCGGGGGAGATTGTGGATGTGCGGGAAGTAAACGGTTGACGGTTGACGGTTGACGGTGGACGGGTAGAGTGCAAAGGCTTGAAATTCAATGAATTGCAATTAACGAACTATCAAATTTTACATCTTTAGACCGATAGCTTTTGGGGAGAGCCAATAACTAAAAATCAACCTTCTGTTGAAAAAAACAACCAGTGTCCAGAGTATAGAAGTCTATTCTAATTCGGTGAAAATTCACCGAATTAAAACCGATACCGGATTGAATGATTTCATCTTATCGGTCAAAGAATAGTATCTTTTAATTTCTCAAGTAAATGTGCAAATTTTTCCGCTCGACTCCTTGCCCTTCCGAAAGAGGGGGAATTGTCCCCCTCTTTCGGAAGGGCAAGGAGTCGGGCTAACAGATTCTGTTATCGATCTTAAAGGATTAAAAAAGACACAAAATGAAAATAAAAAAACTAAAATAGATGGAAAAATTCACCACCATCACCTCCACCGCTGTCCCCCTCCCAATCGAGGATGTGGACACCGATCAGATCATCCCCGCGCGCTTCCTCAAAGCGACCACACGGGCGGGTTTTGGAAAAAACCTTTTTTGTGATTGGCGCTACCATCCGGATGGTTTGCCGAAGGCTGACTTTGTTTTGAACAACCCAATTTACGGAGGTAAAATATTGGTGGCAGGCAAAAATTTTGGCTGCGGTAGCAGCCGGGAACATGCCGCCTGGGCCATCCATGATTTTGGTTTCAGGGTGGTCGTCTCCAGTTTTTTTGCCGACATTTTTAAGGGCAATGCGATGAACAATGGGCTGCTGCCCGTTACCGTTTCGCCCTCGTTTTTGCACGAAATATTTTTGGCAATTGAAAATGATGCAAAAACGGAACTGACCGTTGACCTTGATAACCAGATGATTACGATAAACGGAAGCAACAAATCAGAAGCATTTGAAATTGACCCGTTCCGGAAAACATGCTTGCAGAACGGCTACGATGACCTCGATTACCTGTTGAGCTTGAAAGAGGAGATTGCTGCTTATGAGGCGGCGCAACTAACGTGATTGCACACTGATCGAACAGATTGAACTGATAAAAACTGATTTCAAAAAATCTGTGCAAATCTGTTCAATCAGTTAAATCAGTGTTCAATCCTATCCAATATGAAAAAAAACATAGCCATCCTCCCCGGCGACGGCATCGGCCCGGAAGTGACCGCACAGGCGCTGAACGTTCTGAAAGCGGTCGAAAAACGCTTCGGGCATCACTTCAACTACACCTACGCCGACGTGGGCGCCATCGCCATCGAAAAGCACGGCGACCCGCTGCCCGAGGCCACTTTGGCCACCTGCAAAAATTCCGATGCCATCCTCTTCGGTGCCATCGGCCACCCGAAATACGACAATGATCCGACTGCCAAGATTAGGCCGGAGCAGGGCTTGCTGCGCCTCCGTAAAAGCCTGGGGTTGTTTGCCAATATCCGCCCTGTGACGGCCTTCCCAAAACTGCTGCACCTCTCTCCATTAAAAGAAGAAAAGGTGCGCGGCGTTGATTTCGTGATCTTCCGCGAACTCACGGGCGGCATTTATTTTGGTAAAAAAGGAAAGACCGAATCGGAGGCCTACGACCACTGCACTTACAGCCGCCCAGAAATCGAGCGCATTGCCCATCTCGCCTTTCAGGAGGCCAGAAAACGCCGGGGCAAACTGACCCTCGTTGACAAGGCCAATGTGCTGGAAACCAGCCGTTTGTGGCGCAAGGTGGTTACTGAAATGCACACCTCGGAGTACCCCGACATCGAGTTTGATTGGCTCTATGTTGACAATGCGGCCATGCAGCTCATCCAGTGGCCCGCCCGTTTTGATGTGGTGCTGACGGAGAACATGTTCGGCGATATTCTGTCGGACGAGGCGAGTGTTTTGACGGGTTCGATGGGCATGTTGCCCTCGGCCTCGGTAGGGGCGGACACGGCGCTTTTTGAACCCATCCACGGGTCGTATCCGCAGGCAGCCGGGAAGGATATTGCCAACCCGATGGCGGCTATTTTGTCGGCGGCCATGCTGTTGGATTCTTTTGACCTGAACGAGGAGGCATCGGTTGTACGGGAGGCAGTACAGATGGTGATGGAAGCAGGTTTTGGGACGGAGGATCTGCAAGCAGAACGGGTTTGTAAATGTTCGGAAATTGGAGGGAAGGTGGTGGAGTTGGTGGAGAAAATTGAGGTGGAGGTAGCTGTTTGAAAAAAAACAAGCAACATAAAATTCCTTAAAACCATTTTTTGTGTAAATTTGGAGTTCAATTCCAAATTTTCATAAAATGATCGAACGTTTAGCCAAAAAAAAAGTCCTCGAACTTTCCTCCCAGTTCAAGTCCGTCGCCATCATGGGGCCAAGGCAATCCGGCAAAACGACCCTTGCCAAAATGTGTTTTCCAGAGCAACCATACGTCTCGCTCGAAAACCCTGAAAACAGGAATTTTGCCCTCGCTGACCCGGTCGGTTTTTTAAAAAAATACCCGGACGGTGCTGTCTTCGACGAAATCCAGCGGGCACCGCAAATCCTATCTTACCTCCAACAAATATTGGACGAAGGAAACCAAAAAGGGAAGTTCATCCTGACCGGATCGAACAACCTGCTGATGCTCGAACAAATAACCCAAACATTGGCAGGCAGGGTAGCTTATGTGGACTTGTTGCCCTACTCAATGGAGGAAGTCGGACGTGCCAGAAAGCTGCCGACAAACGTGGACGAACTGATTTTCAACGGAGGCTACCCCCCTATCCAATCGGAAAATATTCCCCCGGGCAATTGGTTTCCCGCATACGTCAGAACCTATGTGGAACGGGATGTTAGGCAGATACGGAACATCGAAAACCTCTTGATTTTTGAAAAACTGCTTTCCCTTTGCGCAGGCCGTGTAGGCCAAATGCTGAACTTTTCCAACCTCGCCAACGAAACGGGGATGGATGTAAAAACGGTACAGGCATGGGTCGGTGTTTTGCAGGCGAGCTATATTGTTTACCTCCTTCCTCCTTATTTCAAAAACTTCAACAAGCGCATTGTCAAAACGCCCAAACTTTATTTTTACGATACCGGACTGGCCTCCTATCTGTTGCAAATCCAAAATACGGGCATGCTTGCCATCCACCCCTACCGCGGGGCTTTGTTCGAGAATTTTATCATCAACGAAATGCTCAAAAACAGGTACAACCAAGGCAAAAGGTCGAACTTGTTTTATTGGCAAGACCATGCTGGGAACGAGATTGACGTGCTGGTGGACAATGGCCTGGAACTGAAACCTTATGAAATAAAATCGGGGCAAACAATGTCGAGCACCTATTTTAAGAACCTTGTTTATTGGGAAAAACTGACGGGCAATAGCAATGGGACGGTCATATATGGCGGGGACGACAATCACACCGGCAGCAAAGGATATTCAATTGTCAGTTGGAAAGAAGTTGCTGGTTTTTAGCAAAAAAATAGGGCGGCGCAATGCCGCCCAAATCGGTTTGGAATAGCCTCTTTCCGGCTACGTCTTTAGTCGTTGAAACCTTTCTGTTTTCTCAAAAACGGAAAGGTTTTGCTTTTGGCAAAAAGCTGCCAAAGCTATGTAAGTGTGTATTTGTAAGATTGAAAAAAACAGGTGGGATTATAGTCGGTTTCCCCTTTTAAGGAGAAGTATGCGGCGAAGGTAAAAAGAAGTTCATATTGCACAAATTTTTGATGCAAAATATCATCATAAAATATTGGCAAAACCCTTTTGTTTTCTAAAAATAATCTTTATCTAAATTTATAAAAAAAATGAAATCAATCATTTACAAAGCCGTTCGTCCAAAGTGTAAGGCTTGGCACATATTTTGATTTTTCAGCAGTACCCGCCCGTTTTTTCTTCCCCCCTTTCAGCAATCCCTCTTTTCAAATTTTTCAAAAACATCTTTGGAAAAGCTGGACAAACATCAATTTTTTTTAAACAAACAAAGACATGAATGCAACAAACACTACTCCTATCTCAATGGGCATTTGCCTGTTAATGCTCCTCCTCCAACCGTTTTCCAATTCCGTTTTTGCCCAACCTTCCAACGCCGCCACCATGACCATCGTCAACGAGGCCACTACCGCAAACGACGACAATGTGGGCGACGGGAAGTTCACCGACGGGGCGACCGTCATGGCCGATTGGGCCATCACTTCCACCGTCAGCAGCAACACTTGGGAAAACAACACTGCCCAAGGAATACTTACCGTGGCCAATACCGGAATGCACTACGCAACAAAAAAATCGGTAAGCAATTTAGATAATTTGTTCATTGATTTTGCAGTCACCAACATCAGTGGTTCTTATTCAATGGATAAACTGTATGTCACCTTTATCAATGAGTCGGCTCTGTATGATCCATGGATAGGCAACTTCAACGGAGTTACAGTGCCTAACCTTACCATCTCTTGGGCAGGCGGTGGGCAGGGCATTTTGCACGACCCCAATGATGAGTTTACCCAAGCCGACCTTTCCACCCACTCGACGGGCGTCGCCCTGACCCGCAGGACAAACATGGGCGGAATGAGAAATTCAGCATCGGCGTTTTGGTTCGAGCTGCCTTTGGGCATTACCAGTTTTCAGGTGGCCTATATCCCAAGCAACAACTCCAATCCAATGGCTGGTGAACTGCTCGTGTTCGGTGCCAATTTTAGCCCTGCTTCCAACCTGCCTGTGGAGTTGAGCAATTTTACGGCAAGGCCGAACAGTTGCGATGTCAACCTGAACTGGTCGGCAGAGACGGAGCAGGAATTCAGCCACTACGAGCTGCAAAAGGCTGTCTCAGGAACCGGTTTCAAAACCATTTTTTCGGTAAATGGAAAAGGGGACAAAGCCGCTAAAAATTATGCCTTTACCGATACCGAAGCAGGCCGAGAAAGCTATTACCGCCTCAAATTGGTTGACCTCGACGGCAGCTTTGAATATTCAAAAACAGTTCATGCCGTCACTGAATGCGGGGCAGGCAACGGCGAATTCAGCTTGTCGCCCAACCCTATTTCTGCGGGCGAACAACTTTCCGTAGAATTTCAATCAAAAGAAAATATCCGCACCTTTTATGTGTTGAACTCCGTCGGTTCACTTGTGCGGACAATAGAATACCCAGCAGAAGAAGGCTACAATAATTTGAAACTCGACCTTTCAGATTTGCCCGCAGGGCTGTATTTTTTCTCTGATATGGAGCAGAATACGACGAGGTTTTTGAAACAGTGACACAGGTAACACGGACGGAAGTCCGTGCCCAAAGCAACACCGACAGAAGCCCGTGCCCATAAACCCTGCCGATGTTGATAACAAAAGCAAGCCACTGACCATCAGTGGCTTGCTTTGTTTTTGGCAGGCAGCCCATCCAGCTGTTTACTGAGATAAAACTTGGAAAGTCTTGCCCCAAAACCGAGCATTTCACCGCTACCTTACTACATTTGCCCGTCCCCGAAATTTCCCCTGCCTGCCGGCAGGCAGGCAATTTCCCAATTTCTAATTTCCTAATTTCCTAATTTCCCTTTTCAATGACCTACGACAACTTTACCCTCAAAGCGCAAGACGCCATCATGAAAGCCCAGCAGATCGCTGCCGGCCTGAGCCAACAAAACGTGGACACCCCCCACCTCGTCCGGGGCATTTTAAAAACAGACGAGCACGTTGCTGTTTTTTTATTGGAAAAATGCGGTGTCAGCATGGCCATGCTCGACCGCAAATTGGAAGCCGCCATCAAGCAGACGCCAAAGGTGACGGGTTCGGAAAAACAGTACCTCACCCCGGAGGCCAACAAGGCATTGGCACGGGCAAAAAAGCTGCTGCCAAAATTTGGCGACAAGTACATCAGCATCGAACTCATGCTGCTCGGCATTTTGCAGGGCAACGACAAAGGCGGCAAAATACTCCAACAGCTCGGAGCAACCGAAGAGGCATTGAAAAAGGCCATCAACGACCTCCGCAAAGGCGAAAAAATAACCGAGCAAAGCGGCGACGAATCCCTCAACGCCCTCAGCCGTTACGCCGTCAACCTCAACCAACAGGCCGAGGACGGCAAACTCGACCCCATCATCGGGCGGGACGAGGAGATACGGCGGGTGCTGCATATTTTGTCGAGGCGGAAGAAAAACAACCCGATCGTGGTGGGCGAGGCAGGGGTCGGCAAAACGGCCATCGTCGAGGGCATCGCTTGGCGCATCGTCAAGCAGGACGTGCCGGAAAAAATGCGCACCAAAAAGATTTACGCACTCGACATCGCCTCTTTATTAGCTGGCGCAAAATTCAAGGGCGACTTCGAGGAACGGCTGAAGGGGGTCATCAAACAGGTACAAAAAGCGAACGGCGAGATCATCCTTTTTATTGATGAAATCCACAACCTCGTCGGGGCAGGCGGCGGCAACGGGGCCATGGACGCCGCCAATATCCTAAAGCCCGCCCTCGCCCGCGGCAACCTCCGGACCATCGGCGCCACTACCCTCGACGAGTACCAAAAACATTTTGAAAAAGACCAGGCACTCGTCCGGCGTTTCCAAAAAGTGCTGATCGAAGAGCCGAGCATCGCCGATACCGTTTCCATCCTCCGGGGCATCCAGGACAAGTACGAGATGTTCCATAAAATAGACATCCGCGACGATGCCCTCGTCGCCGCTGCCGAACTTTCCGACCGCTACATCCCCGACCGCCAACTGCCCGACAAGGCCATTGACCTCATTGACGAGGCTGCCGCCAAATTGAGATTGGAACTCGACAGCGTGCCCGAGGAAGTGGACGAAAGAGACCGCAAAGTACGCCGCTTGGAGATAGAGCGCGAAGCCCTGAAACGGGAAGGCGACACCGAAAAAGTGAAAAGGCTCGATGGCCTCATTGCCAATGCAAAAGAGCTGCGCGACAGTGTGCGGGCAAGCTGGAAAAACGAAAAAGAGATCGTTGACCAGATGCAGGAAATCAAAAAGAAAATGGAGGAACTGGAAACCGAAGCCGAAAAAGCAGAACGCAACAGCCAGCTTGAACTGGTCGCCAAAATACGCTACGGAGACCTGCCAAAACTGAAAAAAGACCTCGAAAAAACAGAAAAAAAACTCGACAAGCTACCCGAAGAAAAACGCTTCACCAACGATGTGGTGACTGCCGAAGACATTGCCGAAACGGTGGCCCGTTGGACGGGCATCCCCGTCAGCAAAATGATGCAGAGCGAGAAGGATAAACTCCTCAACCTCGAAGGCACCCTGCACGAACGCCTCATCGGCCAAGACCCTGCGGTGAAGGCCGTCTCCGATGCCGTGCGCCGCAGCCGGGCAGGCCTGCAGGATGAAAACAGGCCCATCGGTTCGTTCATTTTCCTCGGCCCGACGGGGGTCGGAAAAACGGAACTGGCAAAGGCACTGGCCGAAACATTGTTCAATACCGAGGACGCCATCGTCCGTATTGACATGAGCGAGTTTCAGGAAAAACACAATGTCAGCCGCTTGGTGGGGGCGCCTCCGGGCTACATCGGCTACGATGAGGGAGGGCAATTGACGGAAGCAGTGCGCCGCAAACCTTACTCCATTATTTTGTTGGATGAAATAGAAAAGGCGCATCCTGACACCTTTAATATTCTGCTCCAAGTCCTCGACGACGGGCGACTGACGGACAACAAAGGACGGGTCGCCAATTTCAAAAACACCATCGTCATCATGACCTCCAACATGGCCGCCGACAAGATCCTCGAAAACTTTGAAGACCTCGAAGCCGTCGGCGACGAACACCGCGAGGAGATCATCAACGCCACCCGCAAGGAGGTGATGGCCACGCTGAAAGAGGAGTTCCGCCCGGAGTTCCTCAACCGTATAGATGAGGTCATCATGTTCCTCCCGCTGACCAAAGAGGAGATCAGGCAGATACTCCTGCTGCTCATGCGGAAGGTGGAAAAAATGCTCGCCCGCCAACGCCTTTCCATCCAACTCACCAAGAAGGCGCTCAACTATTTGGCGGATGCCGGATATGACCCGCAGTTTGGTGCGAGGCCAATGAAACGCGCGCTGCAAGACCTGCTGATTGACGATCTCTCCAGGCATGTCCTCGCTGGAACATTTGCCGCAGGCGACATAATTTATGTTGACGTGGAAAAGAACGAACTCACCTTCGGTAAAAAGAAAAACGAGCGGGCGAAAACAGTAAAAGAATGGCAGGCGGAAGTGAAAAGCGGTGCGATCAATGAGGTCGGCGGAAGGAAAAGGCGGGGCAGGGGCAAGAGCAAAAAGGAGCAACAAATGGCGGAACTGGAGAAGGCGACGGAGGAGTTGAACGAGGCGGTGGCGGCGGTGAAGGAGGAAGATTAGGGGAATTGCCTGCCCAATATAACCTCGAAGCCGGAAACGTTTAACAAAATTCCTTACCTTTGGTAAAATAAAATCACTGAATATGTTCCAAGTTCAAAAAAAGCCCATTCATCCCGATTATTACAAATACCCTTCAAGCGATGGAGAACCTATGGCCGAAACAACCCTACATTTCAGGTGGATCGTAAAAATCAAGGAAAACCTGGAAACCCTGACCGCCGATAAAGACATCTTTGTTGCCGGTGACCTTTTGTGGTACCCCGTGCAAGGGCATACCAATATTTGTAAAGCACCCGATGTGATGGTGGTCATCGGGCGGCCTAAGGGCGACAGGCTGTCCTACCTACAATGGCACGAGGAAAACACGCCGCCGCAAGTGGTCTTTGAAATCTATTCAAAGAGCAACCGCCGACGGATGAACAAAGAAAACCTCTTGAAATTTTACGAAAAATATGGGGTGGAAGAATTCTATTCTTACGACCCAGTGAAGAACATCTTTGTGGTACATGTTAGGCATGGGGATAAGCTCGCCCCTTTGGAAGGCCTCCAAAAATGGGTCAGCCCTTTGTTGAACATCCGCTTTGAGTGGAACGAGGAACGCTTTGAAATTTACCATCCCAATGGCCGTCACTTTATCAGCTTCGAGGAACTGGAAAGGAAAAACCGGTACCTGACCATGGAGTACCAAGAGGTGCAACAGTTGCGCCTCCAAGAACGGAAGCGCTTGGTCGAGGTTGAAAAACGGGCGGATTTGGAAAAACAAAAAGCAGAGATTGCCGAACAAAAGGCAAAAGCCGAAAAACAAAAGGCGGAAACCGAAAGGCAAAGGGCAGAAGCAGAAAAGCAAAAGGCGGAAACCGAAAGGCGAAAAGCAGAAGCAGAAAAACAAAAGGCGGAAACCGAAAGGCAAAGGGCAGAAGCAGAAAAGCAAAAGGCGGAAACCGAAAGGCGAAAAGCAGAAGCTGAAAAGCAAAGGGCAGAAGCTGAAAGGCGAAAAGCAGAAGCAGAAAGGCAAAGGGCAGAAGCAGAAAGGCAAAGGGCAGAAGCTGCGGAAAAAAGCAAAAAACTCTTGGCCAAAAAATTAAAGGAACTGGGCATAGACCCAGAAACGGTTTCGTGAAAAAATATCCGGCAAAATTGCTGACCAAATTGTATAAACAGAAGAGCGAACCAACCATTCTACTGAACCTTTTTTAGGTTTTCCCTAAAGTTCGGGAAAACCTATACTGTACCACTTTAGGTTTTGTGCATTTGCCACCGTCAGCCCCCAGCCCCAGAAGGGGAGAACCTGCCCTCGATGCACGACTTGTCCCGACCCCTCGGGAAAACCTAAAGTGGTACAGTATAAAAAGGTTCAGACAGCCCTTATTCGGATTTGTGTGCGGCCGCACACAAATCCGAATAAGGGCTGTCATAAAAAAAGTGTTAAAGTCCAAGGACTTGGCCATACAAACGCCAGCTTCTGTCCGTTACAAAACACAGAAAAAAGCTGTTGCCATATTATCTAATCTAAAACCTTTCAACATGAATCGCATTCTCTTCTTTTCCTTTGCCCTATTCTCCACCTTTCAACTTTCCGCCCAAAAGCCGCTCCGTTTCCTCGGCCTGCAGGTCAAGCACATCGGCGCTACCGCAGGCGTTGACGAAGACATGCTCCACAACATGGACGGCAATTATTTTCTCCAGACCGCCCGCGGCAACACTTCCGCTTTTGGCGACCTTGGTTTTGGGAAACAGGACATGGCCAGCATGATCTGCGAAAACCCGCACATCCGGCTGGAAGTGGCGCTGGCGCCAATGGGTTGCAAAAACACCGAAATCCGCCTGGCCCTGCTCGGCATTTTCAACCGTATAGATGCACTGAGCTATTACCAAGGCCACAGCAGCGAGGGCGCACGGCGCTTTTCTGTAGATGCTTATTCCAATGAAATCGCCCTCGAAAGTTCTTTCCTGAAAACAACCGGCCGGCTCGGCCCTTTCCGTGCTTATGGCGGCCTCGGCACCAACATCGGCTACTCCTTTGCCGGGTCGCTCGCTATCTCCTATTGGAAGGCTGGCCGGACAATCGAAGTACCGGGCGAGGCCAGCGACGACCC
Organism: Bacteroidota bacterium; assembly: GCA_011321935.1. Taxonomy (GTDB): domain Bacteria; phylum Bacteroidota; class Bacteroidia; order Chitinophagales; family Saprospiraceae; genus UBA6168. The sequence continues at coordinate 13,504 of DROJ01000034.1, forward strand.
CATCGGTTATATCGTTGAGGAACCGGAACAAACCTACCAACATTTCGACCAGCGCAACGGGATCAGCCAGCGCATCTTTGCCCACCTCGGCCTCGGTATCCACTGTTTCAAAAGGATGGAACTCGCCTTTGAATACCGCCGCGGCATTGGCTACCGGGCTGTTTTTAGTGCACCTGTAAAAATGACCGAGCTTCAATCCAGTGCATTGGCGCTGAGGTGGTTGTTCTGAGAAAACACCCTCCCACTTTTATCCTAAAAAACGGGCTGCCGGAAATTTCCGGCAGCCCGTTTTTTCTTTAAGCAGATTGCACCTAAGTCCAATCTGAT
>DROJ01000035.1 GCA_011321935.1 Bacteroidota bacterium
CATGCAGTTGTTTGAAGGATTCAAAAATAGGCACTACCAGTTGGCACTGCAATTTTTTGACGAAACCGACCCTGTTTTTGAGGAACTGAACGAGATTTTTGTGGCGGCAGAATGGACCTTGGAAGAAGAGCCGCACCCTGATTTCGGTTTTATTTACGATCAAATAACAAGCATCGGGGCATTGGCATCTTCCAAAATAACAGCGGCCTGCCTCAACCAATCCGGCCTGCCGACCCGATGGCTCGATGCCCGCGACATCATCATTACCGACAATACTTACCGGGATGGGGAAATACTCTGGGAGGAGACCCTCGAAAATGCAAAAACAAAACTGGGGCCCTTATTAACAAAAGGTGGCTTTGTGTTGACGCAGGGCGGCATCGGCTGTACCACCGAAAATTTTACCACGACATTGGGCAAGGGAGGAACGGATTATTCAGCGGCTGTTTTTTCTTATTGCCTGGGAGCGGAAAGCATGAGTACCTGGAAAGGCAAGCCCTTTGTTTTATCAGCCTCTAGAGAAGTCATAGAAAAGACGGACGACGATAATATAGTCGCCTCAAAAACAATTGAACTTTTACAGAAAAAGGGGATTCCTCTTTTTTTGAAATCACCGTAACTTTCATTACAGTGCTTTCTCCTTGTCGTCTTGAAAAGACCCGTGGGTGTATTTCAAAACTTCGGCCTTTCCTCCGCTTGGCCCCTTAGTCCCCAGTAGGGCGGCCGTCCCGCACCGAAATTTTGAAATACACCCAGACCCGTTCATGTGACAAGGGAAGCGCTGGCTTACATCTTCCGCTGCGAAGTTTTGTTCATCAAAAAGGCTTTCAAAAACCCGTCAATATCTCCGGCCAGCACCTTGTCGGGATTGGTGACTTTATAGCCTGTCCGCAAGTCTTTTACCCAGCGGTCGTCGAGGACGTAGCTGCGGATCTGGCTGCCCCATTCGTTCTTCATTTTGCCCGCTTCTATTTTGTCTTTTTCAGCCCGTTTCCTTTCCAGTTCTGCTTCGTAAAGACGTGATTTCAGCATTTGGATGGCCTTGTCCCTGTTTTGGTGCTGCGAGCGTTCTTGCTGGCATTCCACCACGATGCCGCTTGGGATGTGGGTTGCCCGCACCGCCGATTCCGTTTTGTTGACGTGCTGCCCGCCTGCCCCGCTAGCGCGGAAAGTATCCCATTTCAGGTCGGAGGGGTTGACTTCGATTTCGATGCGGTCGTCTATCATGGGGTGGACAAAGACGGAGGCAAAGGAGGTCATCCGTTTGCCCTGCGAGTTGAAGGGGCTGATGCGCACCAAGCGGTGGACGCCGTTTTCGCCTTTCAAAAGGCCGAAGGCATAGTCGCCGCTGATCTCGATGCCAACGGATTTGATGCCAGCCGTATCGCCGTCAACAAGGTGGAGGGTGGAGGTTTTGAAACCGTTTTTCTCTGCCCACATCACGTACATCCGCAAGAGCATGGAAGCCCAATCACAGGCCTCGGTGCCACCTGCCCCGGCATTGATTTCGAGGATGGCATTGAGTTCGTCTTCGGGCTGGTTCAGCGTAGAACGGAACTCCAGGTCATCGAGTGCTTCGATGGCTTTTTCGTATTGGGCATCTACTTCTTCCTCGGTTGCTTCGCCTTCCTTTTGAAATTCGAGCAATACCTCGGCATCCCCAACAGTGGCTTCGACGGCCCTGTATTGTTCTACCCAATTCTTGTTCAGCTTAACAGTTTTGAGGATGCCCTGCGCCCGCTTGGGGTCGTCCCAGAAGTTGGGATCGGCAGAGAGCTGCTCGTTTTCTTCGATGGTCACTAGTCGGCTATCAACGTCAAAGATACCCCCTTAACGAAGCCAGCCGAGCCTTTAATGCAGCGAGTTGCTCAGTGGTCATAACAGTTTTTGTTTTTTTATGAAAAAATTGACAAGGCGTTTGATTGGCTAAATAATTTGGTGGCGTTTTTTGGAAACCAAATCGCTGCGGTTTCCGGGCACCGAATCATTTAGGCATCTAACAGTCCAGTCATTTATTGTACTTCGATGTAGAAAATCAATTCCGAGTCGCCGGGGATTTTTGGAGGGCTGCCGGCCTTTCCATAGCCCATTTCTGAAGGGATGAAAAGGACTGCATGGTCGCCTCCTTTCAGCAAAGCTAGCCCTTCGTCCCAGCCTTTGATGACCCTGCCCTGTCCGAGCGGAAATGAAAAGGGCCTTCCCCTTTTGAAAGAGTTGTCGAACATTTCGCCGTTGGTAAGGGCGCCGTAATAATGCACGTTGACCGGTTGGCCTTGTTTTGTGGCGGGGCCGTTTCCTTCCTTTAAGACCATGTATTTGAGGCCGGAGGCGGTGGTCTTGATCTTATCGTTGAGTTTGCCGCTGGTATAGTCAGCGGCGATCTGTTTTACTTGGTTGCCGATTTCCTCCTCTTTCGCTTGCGATTGCATCATCAGTTCCATCTGCTTTTGTTTCTCTGCTTCTTGATAAGCCTTGAATTCGTCTTCTGTTTTGGTTTCTACCAGTACAATGTCGTAGATCATTTCTTTGGCATTGGCCATTTGGGGGTTTTTCCTCATGTCTTCGGTGATGGGCACAACGACGGACACACTGTCGCCGGGCGACATGACACAGGCTGCGTCTATAATCGGGTTGGGCTTGCCGCTTTCCTTCATTTTCGTCAACTCTTCTTTTGGCGGTATGCGGATGGGCATCATCTGGTTTTGCTGGCGGGTGGAATTGACCATTTTGCCATCCATGTTGACGTAAACATGGACAAAGGCATAGTCGCCTTCGGCGGGCATTTTTCCGTTCCCTTTTTTGTGGCGGGTATAACTGTAGCCATTAGGGGTGACCGTCTTTTTTTCACCGCAAGCGGTGAACATAATTGCTGAAACAAGCAGTACGATAGTTAGGAATCTCATTATTTTTATTTTTTGGTTTACGACAGAAGATGATATATATCCTCTTCTGTCGTAAACCATTTTAAAATCCAAACTGGAGGAGGTTGTTTTGCCAGTTTGAAATCAAAAGTCATTGTTGAGCAATGCCTCTTTATATTCAGGTAAAATGGATTTGAACTTACTGACCGTTGGCCGCAGGCCGATAAAAGAATAGCCGCCCGAAGCGTTTTTGTGCCCGCCGCCGCGGAAATGTTTTTTGGCAATTTCCTGCACGGAAAACTCGCCTTTTGAGCGGAGGGATATTTTGGTGATCGTGGGTTGTTCGTGGATGAAAACGGCCATCACGATGTCCCTCATCTGCAACAATTGGTTGACCAAGCCCTCCGTGTCGCCCCGCTGGATATTGTAATATTCGTAATCTTTTTTGGTGAGGCAGATGATGGCCGTGCGGTATTCGTGCAGCACTTCCATGCGGTTGTTGAGCACATGCCCCATCAGCCGCAAATGCTTTTCTTCCAAACTGTTGAAGACATAATTTTGGATGCGGTTGTCGTCAACGCCGAGTTCAAGCAAATCCCCTACCATTCTGAAAACTTTGGGGGAAGTGGAATATTTAAAAGAGCCGGTATCGGTCAAAATGCCCGTGTAAAGACACTCCGCCACATTCAGGTCTATCTTCTCGGTGTCTTCCAAAAGCCGGATAAAATCATGCACCAGTTCGCTCGTGCTGCTGGCCGTGGTGTCGTGCAAAACATAATCCGCAAAAGGCTCGGGGTAAAGGTGGTGGTCTATCAAGACTTTTACGCATTTCAGGGGTTCAATGATCTCTCCCATTTTATCAATCCTGTCCAGAGAATTGAAATCCATGCAAAAGATGATGTCGGCCTTTTCGAGCGCCTGTTTTACGTCCTCTTTGTCAATGTCGTAAATAAGGATGTCCTGCGATCCGGGCATCCATCCCAGAAAGCCGGGAAAGTCGGAAGGGACGGCCACTTTTACGGTATGCCCCAATTGTTCGAGGTAGTGGCGCAGGCCAAGTGTCGAACCGATTGCATCTCCATCGGGGTTGCGATGGGACGTGAGTACGATGTCTTTCGGTACAGAAAGTAGTGATTTTAGGTCTTTTATATTTTCCATAAAACGATGTCCGGCAAACGGGCGGCGAAGTTCCCAAAAATTATTTTCATTGCAAAATTAATCACCGCAGCTATTCTTTTTTTGCCCTAAAATTTAATGCCCCGTTTGTTTACTTTTGCGCCCTTTTAAAAGAAACCAGAGTTTGAGAGAATGAGAGAATGAGAGTTTGAGAGAATGAGAGAATGAGAGTTTGAGAGCAGTATAGTGGAGGGACTCTTTAGTCCTCGTTCGAGAAGCCAAAGAGTCCCTCCACTATACTGCTCTCAAACTCTCAAACTCTCATTCTCTCATTCTCTGGTTCTCTCAAACTCTCAAACTCTCATTCTCTGGTTCTCTCAAACTCTGGTTTTCTCATTTTCTCAAAACTCAACACAATGGCTGGAAACAGAACTTTGACCATGATCAAGCCGGGTGCCGTAAAAAACGGGCACATCGGGGCTATTTTGAACGACATTGCCGCAGGCGGCTTTAAGATCGTTGCTTTGAAACTCACGCAACTGACCAAAGACAAGGCAGGCGAATTTTATGCAGTCCACAAGGAGCGCCCATTTTATGGCGAACTGGTGGACTTTATGTCGTCGGGTCCGATAGTGGCCGCTATCCTTGAAAAGGACAATGCGGTGGCTGACTTCCGCACCCTGATCGGTGCTACCAACCCGGCCGACGCTGCTCCCGGTACCATCCGCGCCAAGTATGCCAAAAGCATCGGCGAGAATGCCGTCCACGGCTCTGATTCGGATGAAAATGCCGCCATCGAAGGTGCTTTTCATTTTAGCGGAACGGAGACGTTTTGATCGTAGCCGCCCACTGAAAGAAGAGGGGAGGCATTTGGCAATGCCTCCCCTCTAAATTGGTTTGTCAGTACGCTCAAAATTCACTGAAAGTGCTGGCAGGCACTTGCTCGTCAACCGAAATATCGGTCAGTTTCCGCTTGCCCCTGTCGCCCGAAAGAAGGATCTTTCCATATTGGCGGTAGCCTTTCCACGGCACGGTGAAATTGGGTATCTCCTGCCGGGCATCTTTGAAGTAGGACCACTGCGTGACCAGCCTGCTTTTCTTGTCCACAAATACTTCGTACTTGTTGTCGGGGGTGTCTCCCACGTTTTGGAAGGTCAATTGCAGCACATCTGCGGGCTGCCCGTCTTCGGTTTTTTCTTCGCCCTTATATACTAAGGTGACGCCGCTGTCTTTGAGTTTAAAAGGCATGACCAGCCAATAGGAGTCGTTGATCCAGATGCTTTTGCCTTTTTTGAGCAGCGTCTTTAAAACTTCGGGGTCGGTGATTTCAGCGTCCTTTACTTTTACTTTCCCTTTTAAAGTGTTGACGTTCAGGAGGTAGGTGATGCTGTCGGCAAAAGATTCGATCCGCACATCGCCCGTTTTTTTGTCCCACACCAGTCGGCGGCGGCCAAAGAAATTCCAAGAAAAATAGCGGCTTTCGTCCCATGCCTGGCGCCCGCCCATCGCTGCCATCACTTCGTCGGCGATGGCGATGGCCTTTGCGTCCGAGCCTTCGGCATTGAAACCGGGGGCGGGGGGATTGGCACCGGCTGCTTGATTTGCCTGCTGGCAGGCGGTGAAAAATGAAGCGAGGAGGAGGAGAAGGAGGAATGTTTGTGCGATTTTCATTTTTTGTTTTTTTTTTGAAAATTAGTAACTGTTTAGCACCTTTCACTAAACTTCTGATTTCACTAACCCCCGACTGCCTGCCTGCCGGTAGGCGGGAAGTCGGGGGTTAGTGAAATCAGCAGTTTTGAGGGGGTGGTAAGTAGTTACATTTTTTCAATGATTCACGTTAATCACCGCAATCTGATACAATCGGGAAAATTAAAAGGTTTGACATAACATTTTCAATAATGCGGCTTGACAAATTTTTTAAAAGTTTGTCAAACCTTCTGGGCATTCCGCAAGAGCTGCTTCAACATTGAAATTTGACCGAGGTGATAAATGTCGTGCTGGATGACGCCGCTCACCAAATAACGGTAAGTTTTTTCTTTATAAAAATATTCGTCCAAAAACGCTTCTTCCCTTTTTCCCAATTCTTCGATCAGCACCTCCTGCAGTTCGCTAAATTCTTTTTTTGTTGCTTCCCAAACCTCTCCGTTCAGGGTGTTCAATGGCGGCCAATTATCGGCATCGCTATCGCGCGCCCTAAAATTTTCATCCCCTTGCAGCCTGATGGTCAGTGACTTGCGCCACTTGACCATGTGGCAGAGCAGCAGGGCGATTGACTGGCCGTTGCCTGCGACTGCCAATGCCTCTGCGGGGCTGAGGTCGTTCACTATTTTACAAAAATTGCTGCCGTACCAGGGGCTGCCGTTGTAAAAATCCTTGCATTCCTGGATGAATTGTTCGAGTGTCGTCATTTTTATTTTTGGAAAATATTGGTTTGTTAAATTTGTTTGAAAGAAGCCGGCCACGGGGAGTTTAGAAAATATCGGAAGCGGGCATCCGTTTTGGAAACAATCAAAAACTCAGATCATGGACCAGAACAATAAATTTCAGAAAGCGGCCCGCCGCCGGAGGCAATTGGCACTTTGGGCAACGGTACTGCTCCACCTTGCCGTAATCGCGGCCATCTCCAACCGATCAGATTTGAAAAAAATCATCCCCGATTTTGTGAAGGAATTATTTGAACCCAATAAGGCCCTGCCGAGGGCGTGAGGGGAAGGGGATTAAAAAGGTATTGGGGATTAAAAGGTATTGGGTATTAATACCAAATACCCATTAAATACCCAATACCCATTTAATACCTTTTTCAAAACAAACCATGCAACTCTGCCTGCACTTGGTTCACTATTGTACCCAAGTCTTCGGCGTTGTTGAGGAAATCCACCTCATCGGAATTGATGACCAAGAGCTTGCCTTCATTGTAGCCATCAATCCATTTTTCATACCTTTCGTTCAGCCGTTTCAGGTAGTCGAGGCTCATGCTGCCCTCGTAATCCCTGCCCCTTGACTGGATGTGCGACACCAGCGTCGGGATGCTCGCCCGCAAATAAATCAGCAGGTCGGGCGCCTGCACCTGCGACGACATAGTTTTGAACAAAGTGAAATAATTTTCAAAATCGCGGGTACTCATCAGCCCCATGTCGTGGAGGTTGGGGGCAAAGATAAAGGCGTCCTCGTAGATCGTCCGGTCTTGGATAATCGTTTCATCGCCATTTAAAATTTCGAGGATTTGTTGGTATCGGCTGTTAAGGAAGTAAATTTGCAGGTTGAAAGACCAGCGCTTCATGTCGAGGTAGAAATCTTCGAGGTAGGGGTTGTTGTCGGTGCTTTCAAAATGGGTGCCCCAGCCAAAGTGCTTGGCGAGGCTGGCACAGAGAGTGGTTTTGCCGGCGCCGATGTTGCCGGCGATGGCAACGTGTTTCACGAAAGGTTTTGTTGTTGTAGTGTCCATAAGAATTTTTTCGTTTCCTCTTTTGAGCGGCTAAAGTAAGAAACCTGACTGCCGTCAGGCAAGTTTAGAAATTGGGAAATTGGGAAATTGGGAAATTATTTAAAATCCGGGTTTCAGGGTTCAGTAATTTCCCAATTTCCCAATTTCCAGTTTCTTAATTTCCAGTTTCTTAATTTCCAATTTCCCAATTTCCAGTTTCTTAATTTCCAATTTCCCAATTTCCAATTCCCAAACTACTTCCATAAAACGTATCCAATCATCTAATAAATCATTATGAAGATAGACAGTGACCTACTTTTGAAACTTGAAAATTTAGCGAAGCTGAACCTGTCCAAAGAAGAAAGGGCAAAGCTGACCGGCGACCTGAACAACATCCTTTCGATGGTGGAAAAATTGCAGGAACTGGATACCACGGGGATCGAGCCGCTGGTTTACATCAACGAGGAAGTCAACAAATTGCGGAGCGACAAAATCCAAAACCAGGTCAGCCAAAAAGAGGCCCTCTCCAATGCACCCGCAGCAGACGGCACCTATTTCAAAGTACCAAAAGTCTTAAAATAAATGGTTCAATGGTTTAATGGTTTAATGGCTAAATGGTTTGATGACAACCGGTTAGCCATTTAACCATTAAACCGTTAAACCATTAAACCATTAAAAATGCAACCAATCATTTCCGTTCGCCAACTTTCTAAAATCTATTACATGGGCGCCAATGTGGTCAAAGCCTTGCAGGGCATTGACCTCGACGTAAACAGGAACGAGTACGTGGCCCTCATGGGCGCTTCGGGTTCGGGCAAGTCCACCTTGATGAACCTCATCGGCTGCCTCGATACGCCCACCTCCGGCCAGTATTTTTTGAATGGAAATGACGTGAGCAAAATGGCGGACAACGAACTGGCCGAGGTGCGCAACAAAGAGATCGGCTTTGTTTTCCAGACCTTTAACCTGCTGCCCCGCCTCACCGCACAGGGCAACGTCGCACTCCCGCTCGTTTATGCCGGGCTGACCAAAGCGGAGCGGATGGACAAAGCCGCGCACGTGCTGGAAGTGGTCGGTCTGGCCGAGCGGATGGACCACAAACCCAACGAACTCTCCGGCGGGCAGCGGCAAAGGGTCGCAGTGGCGAGGGCGCTCATCAACGACCCCTCCATCATCCTCGCCGACGAGCCTACCGGCAACCTCGACTCCAAAACTTCTTATGAAATCATCGGCCTCTTCGAGGAAATACATGCGCAGGGAAATACCATCGTCCTCGTGACCCACGAACCGGACATCGCCGAGTATGCCCACCGCATTGTCCGCCTCAAAGATGGCCTCGTAGAATCGGACCAACTGAACGCCAACCCGCTGTCTGTTCTTGAGAAAACCAGAGTTTGAGAGTTTGAGAGTTTGAGAGTTTGAGAGTTTGAGAGAATGAGAGTTTGTCCGCAGGACTCCTTTGGAGAGAGCAGTATAGAGAATGTACTCTTTGGTTTTCGTTCGAGAGGCCAATGAGTCCCTCCACTATACTGCTCTCTCCAAAGGAGTCCTGCGGACAAACTCTCATTCTCTCAAACTCTCAAACTCTCAATCTCTCAAACTCTGGTTTTCTCTCAAACTCTCAAACTCTGCTTGATGTCTTTCAAAATTTATACAAAAACCGGGGATGCCGGACAGACTTCCCTTTTTGGCGGGCGCCGCCTGCCGAAAAGCCATTTGCGGATAGATGCTTATGGCACTGTGGACGAGCTGAACAGCTATGTCGGACTGCTGCGCGATGCCATTGAAAACGATGCTTTCCGCGGTGTTTTAAAAGAAATACAAAACCGCCTTTTTACCATCGGCTCCAACCTTGCCATGGACCCGGCCAAAAACCTCGACCCGCCAGATATTGTTGATTCCGATATTGAACTGCTTGAAAACCAGATAGATGAGATGGAAGCCGAGCTGCCTCCGCTCAAAAATTTCATCCTGCCGGGGGGGCATACCACTGTTTCTTTTTGCCATTTGGCGCGCACTGTTTGCCGGAGGGCAGAGCGTTTGGTGGTTGGTCTGAACCTGCAAGAACCCGTCGAGCCGCTGCTGGTGCGCTACCTCAACCGCCTGTCGGACTACCTGTTTGTGCTGGCCCGTAAACTGGGGAAAGATTTGGGGGCGGAAGAGGTTGTTTGGAAGCCACGGAAATAATTAGGTCTTTTTCGGTATCATTTTAATAAGGCAGGGTAAGTACACAAAAATTCCTGCCTCTCGGACATGCATTCAGCTCGGCTGTTTTTTGTTCCCGATTTTCGGGACAGGCTATCCGCTTTAGCGGAACTGAGACGTTTGGTGTGTGCGGCCGTTCATGGCTTCCCTTATGACGTTGCAGTTCCGCTAAAGCGGATAGCCTGTCCCGAAAATCGGGAACAAAAAACAGCCGAGCCGAGTGAACATTTTGTGCCCTTACCTCGGATCATTAAAATGATACCTGTTTCTGATTTGTGTGCGGCAGCACACAAACCGCCCAAATTCAGTGCTTTTGGAAAGGCTTCCTGCCAAAAATTTTAGAATAAAGTCTATTGTTGAAAAAATAAAGCCCTGCCGCACTGTCCACCCTGTCCCTTTTCCATACCTTTGCATCCCGTAACAAATGATGGATTTCCGCTCATGGAATCCAGCATTTTCAATTTTCATTTTTCCTTTCTCAATGTCAAAATTTATATTTGTTACGGGCGGCGTAACTTCTTCGCTGGGCAAAGGCATCATCGCAGCTTCCCTTGCCAAACTCCTCCAAGCAAGGGGCTTTTCCGTTACCATCCAAAAGTTCGACCCTTACATCAACGTTGATCCGGGCACCCTCAACCCATACGAACATGGCGAGTGCTATGTGACCGACGACGGGGCGGAAACCGATCTCGACCTCGGCCATTACGAGCGCTTTTTGAACGTGCCGACCTCGCAGGCCAACAACGTCACGACTGGCCGTATTTACCAGACCGTTATCCAAAAAGAAAGGGCGGGCGACTACCTCGGAAAGACCGTGCAGGTAGTGCCGCACATCACCGACGAGATCAAACGGCGGGTGAGAATGCTGGGGCTGGACAATAAATTTGACATCGTGATCACCGAGCTTGGTGGCACCGTGGGCGACATCGAATCGCTGCCTTATCTGGAGGCGCTGCGGCAGTTGCGCTGGCAGTTGGGCAGCGACAATTGCCTTGCCATCCACCTCACCCTCATCCCTTATTTGAGCGCAGCGAAGGAACTGAAAACCAAGCCGACACAGCATTCGGTCAAAGAACTGCTCAAAACTGGCATCCAGCCCGACATCCTCGTTTGCCGCACCGAGCACCCGCTCGGAATGCAGCTAAAAAGGAAAATCGCCCTTTTCTGCAACGTGGATGTGGGTTCGGTCATCGAGGCCATTGATGCGGAAACGATTTACGATGTGCCGCTGCTCATGGCCAAAGAAAACCTCGACCGGACGGTGATGCAAAAGCTCCGCCTGCCCGACCGCAAAGAACCCGACCTGACCGCTTGGAAGGGCTTTTTGGGCAGGCTGAAAAACCCGGTGAAGAGTGTGCGCATCGGCCTGATCGGCAAATACCACGAGCTGCAGGATGCCTATAAATCCATCTTCGAAGCCTTCATCCATGCGGGGGCGGTCAATGAGTGCAAGGTGGAAGTGGTGCCCATCCACTCGGAGGCACTGGATGTGAAAGAAAAAGAAATTGCCGAAAAATTGATGGACTTGGA
>DROJ01000036.1 GCA_011321935.1 Bacteroidota bacterium
AACGGTATTTGCCGATTTCAAATAAAAGCGGTGTTTCGCTGCGCTGCTGCTGTTGTTGGCCGACCCGCCGCAGGACGGCAGCGATGCGGAGGTACAGCTCCTCCATGCTGAAGGGCTTGGTGATATAGTCGTCGGCGCCGAGCAGCAGGCCTTTGATGCGCGATTCTTTTTCGGTCTGTGCGGAGAGGAAGATAAAAGGCACTTTGGCGTCCCTTTCCCTGATTTCCTGGGCGAGGGTAAAGCCGTCTTTCATGGGCATTTTTACGTCGAGCACGCAGAGGTCAAAGTCCCCGGCGAGGAAAGCGGACAAGCCGTCGTCGCCATTGTGCTTCATGGCTACGTCCATGCCTTTGGCCGTCAAATACTCTTGGACGAGGGGGGTGAAAGTGCGGTCGTCGTCCACCAATAAAACGTTGTGATTTGTTTTCATAATTTTGAAAATGGGTGAAATCCAAATATCAGAAATAAACCCATAACAACATGCACCATTTATTCTTTTTTACACTTTTTAATCATTGGTAAAGCTAATATTGCCGCTGTGGGGGGCATTTTTGTTGTGGGCTAAAAGAAATAAGCATCTTTCGGGGCATCGCCTCAAAGCCCGTCACTTTGTACCATTTAACATGAAAAAAGCAATCGAGCTAGTTGACAGGATATCCAGCGGACAGAATGTACTTCTGCTTGCGGGGCTGTACGTGCTGATGGTTCTTTTTATCATGCCTGCCGCTGTTGCTGACTTCGAGCGGTTTGCGGGGGGCAATCTTCCGCTTGAGCTGCAGTTTTGGTACACCCCGGCCATGGCTGCCCAATCCCTGGAGGCCTATGGGGAGGAAGGCCGGAAATTTTATTTGTTCATCCTGACCACCGCAGATATGGTTTCCCCCATTATTGCCTCTGCGTTTTATTGCTCCATACTGGGCTGGCTGATAAAAAAGAAAGGGGGGGCATGGCCCTGGTATTTGCCTTTGGTGCCCTGGTTGCTTGCCGTTTTTAACTTTTTCGAGAATGCTTTTATCTCGCTGCTGCTGGTAGGCTATCCCGGGGAATATTATTGGCTGGCAGTGTTCGCCATGCTGGTTACTTTTTTGAAACGGCTGGCGGTGCTCGCCACGGTTTTGCTGCTTTTGGGAAGCGTCTTTGCATGGTTGAAATCTTGGAGGATGGAAAAAAGGGCACAAAAAAAGGAGGCACAGATAGGGCGTAGCCATGTCCAGTAGTGCAGTGATTTGTAATTATACTGAACCATAATAGGTTTTGTGCATCGAGCGCAGGTTCTCCCCTTCTGGGGCTGGGGGCTGGCGAGGGCAAATGCACAAAACCTATTATGGTTCAGTATAGTTGACTAGCGATTAGTCCGACAAATCCCTGATAATGTGGCATTTAACCAAAAGCTAATTACGATTTGTACCAGTAGTATGCGTTGAACAACAAAATGCGTTGAACAACAAAGCCCAGCGGTTTTTAGGCCGCTGGGCTTTGTTGTTGTTGGGCTGTTCAATCAGGTCATTCGACTACTGGTTCGATTCGTAATTAGCGGACTATTTATTTTTTGGTAAATACCACATTATCAAGGGTTTGGCGAACTAATCACTAATCAACTATTTACTAATCACTGCACTACCAGTTTCCCAAATGCGACCCGCTCGCCTTCTTTTTTTATCAAATAAAAATACATGCCGCTGGGCAGGCCGGCTACTTTTAATTGGTGGTAGGGGGCGGTGAAATAATCTGTTTGGTGCAGTAGGCCCGTATTGTCGAAAAGTTGGAACTGGAGCGCTGTGCCGTCGAGGCCGTTGACTTCGATCAAGGTCGTTTTGTGGAAGGGGTTGGGGAAAGCCCGCGATCCGAAGGCTTGTTTTTGTTCATTGGCAGCGGTGGGTTCGCCCACGGTCAGCTCCACCAGGTTGGTGGGCACAGGGTCGTTGAAGTCGAAGAAAATGTTGGCAGTATTGGTAATCTTTTCTCCGTCAGGCAGGTCGTTTTTTTGTGAAACGGTAAATTTGACAAAGCCGTGGGAAGCCGCTTCGTTGATGTTGCTGTCGGGCAGCATGATGTCGTGGAAGATAAAGCGGACCATGCCCGGTTCCATCATTTCAAATTGATAGGGATGGCTGCTGGCACCGGGGCGCAGGGTGGCCGGATCGAGCAGGGTGGATATTTGGTCTTGCACCACTACGGTAAACGCGGTGTCGGTGCCGGTGTTCTGGAAACGGATTTTGTATTCGATGTCGGTATTGGCTTTTACCCATTCGCTTTCGATGTGGCCAGCGACAAAGGCCGTTTTGTCATTGGGGTCGAAGGAGCCGATATTGGGCTGGCATTCGAGCGTTTCGGAGCGCGGCAGGACATTGTTGCAGCTATCGGGGAAAATATGCGCATCTACACAATGCTCTTGCCCCAGTTCCGACTCACAGGAAACTTCGATGTTTATTTTAAAACTGCCGCACTTGCCCACCCCGACATCTCCGATGGAAAAGGTATAGACATCGCCATTTTGCGACAGCAGAGGGGCAGTGGCCGAATTGTAAATAAAAAAGGGGTCGAGGGTAACCTCCACCGTGGCGGCTTCGGCCAGGGCAGTGCCGGTGTTGCAATAACGGACAGTATAATCGTTTGAAAAACAACGCCTTAAAAGCGGTGCGGAAATATCCACTTCCATCAGAGGGCAGTCATGTGCAGCGGCAATGGGGAAGTCCACGTAAGCCGTGTCCATGTTTCCCGGAAAGGAAATATTTGCGCCAGCGAGGCAATCGGAGGCCCAAAGGTTGTTGGGCAAGACCACATCGAGGGCATGGTCGCCAGTAGGCAATGCCATGATGAAAGAACCATCGGTGCCCGTGCTGCGGTAATATTGGCTGCCGCCCGATGCGGCCTCTACCAACCAGTTGGTCAGCGGTATTTCATCGTCGTCTTTTTGGCAGTTGCCGTTTTTATCAAACCAGATATTGCCAAAAACGAGGTTGCTCTCGGCGACCGGTTCGGCAGTTTTATAAATCACATCATTGTTAATGCCGAGGTATAGGTATTGCTCTTTGTCAATATATATGGTATTGGTAAATGGTCGGTCGGGCAGTCCCTGGTTGAACTCGTTCCAGGTCAGGCCATCGTCTTCGGAATATTGAATGCCCTCGGACAAGGGCAAATAAAGGGTGCCTTCGATATCTGATTCCATGGCATTAAAATATGCGTTGGGATAGATCAGGTCATAAGAAGCGAAATTGTCGTAAGTGGCATACAAGCCCCCGGTGTTTCCAAACAGGTCATTTCCCAAAAAATAAATATGGCCCTTTGAATTGATATGCAGGTTGTAGATTTCCATAGTGTCGGGGAAGACCTCTTCCCAAGTCTGCCCTCCATCACCTGACCTACTAATACCTTTAAAAAAAGAACCCGTTGTGGCATACACATCTCCATTTGGATGAAACTGGATAATAGGCAGCTCAAAGCTTGGGAGGTTGATGTTTTCCCAAGTATCGCCGTCGTCCACCGACCTTAAAAATTCAAAATCGGAAGTCAGGAAAAGGACATCTTGCGGGCTGATGGAAAGTTGATAGTTGAGCCAAAAAGAAGTTGTGGGGGTAATGTTTTCCCAGGTGTTGTTGCCCTCGTCAAAGCGGTAGAATGCCCCGGTGGTGAGCACAAAAAGTTGGCCGGAAGAGTTTTCTTTTACATCAACAACGGGGAGGTCAACACCGGGAATATAATAAGGTGCCCAGGTGTTGCCGCCGTCTTGCGAGCGCTCCAGGGTGGGGTACCGGCAGTTCCTTGCATAGAGGTTTTGGTTTTTGTCTTTGTATATTTTAAAAACATTTGAAAAAAGGAAATTGCCTTCCAGCCTGTTCCATGTCTGCCCTCCGTTTTTTGATTGCAACAATGTTTGTGAGCCGCAGGAATTGCCCGAAAAGAAGAGGTTGGACCCATCATTGGCATATTGGACAACATAGCCCGTCAGGCTGCCTAAGGGGTCGTCCATCAACTGCCATGTGCCGCCTTCGTCCGACGAAATGAACATGCCAGACCAGGTAGCTGCGATCATTTCCCCGGTGTGGTATATGTCCATCAGGTTGATCCGTGGCTGATAAGTTTCCCCCGGCATTATTTCGATCTGTTCCCAAGAATCGCCGTTGTCGTAGGAGCGGGAAAAATTATTATCAGAAATATATAAAATGCCGGAGGGATGGTAAAAAATACTGTTGACGATGCCAGAGCCACTTTTGATCTGAACTACGTTGTCGCCATTGTCGTCGAACCGGTACATGCGCCACGAAGCGCCATATGCCACGACACAAAAGTTGTTGTTGTTGCCATTGAAAGAATAATGTTTTGGCCAACCTTGCGTACTGTCATCAGGTACGGCCACGGAAAAGGAACTGCCTTCATTGGTAGAGCGGTAAATCCCACCAAAAATTTCAATGACATAAACATGGCCTTCTGGGTTGGTATAGACGAACTTTGGGTACTTGTTGGAAGGCAAGGAAAGTTCTTCCCATCCATTCCCGGCTTGGTTGAGCCGGAACAGGTGCCGGTCGGAAGTGAGGTAAACTTTTCCGCCCGGGCCAGCGGCCATCGAGAAATCAGTCCCACTTAAAGTGCCAAGCCCATCGTTGAGCCCTTGCCAAGAATCGCCGCCGTCGTTGGTGACAAAGACCCCTTTCCTTCGCTGGTAAATGAAGGTGCGGCCATCATCGGCCGAGATCATTTTTTCGACAGAAAGGCCATTTGGGCCATTGAGCGGCTGCCATTCGTTTTGGGCAAAAGAGAGCTGGCCTGCAAAACAAGCTGCAAGCAATAAGTAGAGTAGCGGTGATTTTTTCATGTGTGAAATTGATTGAGTGAAAATAGACCTTATTCGGATTTGTGTGCGCTAGCACACAAACCGTCCAAATTCATTGCTTTTGAAAAGGCTTCTTGCAAAATATTTTAGAATAAAGTCTAAGTGATGTTAGAAAGTGCTGCAATTTAGGATTTTTAGCTTTCAAATGCAATGTTGGGGCTTGGGTTCTTTTTGAATGGTTTTCAGTTCCCAATTTCCAGTTCCTCCCACTTGAAACGGCCTCAGAACTTGCAGGTGCTTCGCAATAAAAATTGCTGGATAATTTCAAAAATTTTCAAAAAAGCATAGTTTTACCATGAAAATCCTGTTTTTAAAACTGATATTTCATGGTAAAAAACACTTTCATCCCCCGCACCGCAGAAGCGGAGATAATCAAACTGGCAGCTTATTTCCCAACGGTCGCAGTGGTCGGCCCCCGGCAGGTCGGTAAGACTTCGCTCGTCCAGGCCATCCGTTCCCGCTTGGACAAAGCCTCCATTTATTTGGATTTGGAAAACCCCGATGATCTGGCCAAACTGGACCAGCCTTCCCTGTTTTTGGATCCATTGGCCGATCAGACCATCATTTTGGATGAAGTCCAAAAACTGCCGTCTTTATTTCCTGTATTGCGGGGCATTATAGATAAGAAGCGGATGCCGGGCAGGTTTATTTTGCTCGGAAGTGCCTCGCCTGATTTGATCCGGGATGCCTCGGAATCGCTGGCCGGGCGCATCGCTTATTTTGAATTGAACCCTTTTTCTTTTGACGAAATAAAGGCATACAAAGATTACCGGGCCCATTGGTTCAGGGGGGGCTTTCCGCCCTCCTTGCTGGCACCCGATGAAGACTCGTCCCGGCTATGGCGGCAAAATTTCATCCGTACCTATTTAGAACGCGATTTGCCACAACTGGGGCTAAAAGCCGACCCCATGCTTACCCGCAGGCTTTGGCAAATGACCGCCCACTTGAGCGGCAATTTGCTCAACATGGAAAAATTGTCGGCTTCGCTCGGCCTGCACGGCACTACCGTCCGAAAGTACCTCGACTTTTTTGAGTCCGCTTATTTGATCCGCAGGCTGCAGCCTTACTTTATCAATTTGAAAAAAAGATTGGTCAAGTCCCCGAAAATATATGTTCGCGATACCGGGATTTTGCATCAATTATTGGGCATATCATCTCCGGTACAATTGGCCGGGCACCCTGCCCTCGGCGGGTCTTGGGAAACTTATGTCATCGAGCAAGTTGCGGCCAAATTGCCCGGATGGGCGGAAATGTTTTTTTACCGCACCCATCAAGGCACGGAGGCCGACCTCCTTATTACGAGGGGAGGGCAGCCGGAAATATTGATCGAAATAAAATATTCGACGACGCCCAAACCTTCTAAAGGCTTTTACATCGCCCAATCTGACCTCGGGACTTCCAAACATTTTGTGATCTGCCCCGTGGAAACTTCTTTCCCTTTAAAAGAGAATGTGCAAGTGATCGGTATTCACGAGATCGAAAAAATGTTTGCATCCATGCGTTGAACAGGCATTGCTATAAACGGCCACCTCCCATTTGGCAGGTTTCGGGGAAAGCGCTATGTTCGCAGGGACAAAGGTCGGTAAGCGGGGGGCTTTCGGATTGGCACAAGTAGGATGTTTTGATATTCAAGCCACTAACCCCAAACCCAAGTCTCCGCTCTTTTGTCATTCGCCGAAGGCGAACCTGTTCACGTTAGAAGTGCTGCTATGTCAGCCGCTTTAACGTGAACAGGTTCGCCTTCGGCAAATGACAAAGCAGCGGAGACATAACTTGGTGTAGTAACTTGAATATCAAAACAACACCCCTACTTTAAAAT
Organism: Bacteroidota bacterium; assembly: GCA_011321935.1. Lineage (GTDB taxonomy): Bacteria > Bacteroidota > Bacteroidia > Chitinophagales > Saprospiraceae > UBA6168. The sequence continues at coordinate 6,654 of DROJ01000036.1, forward strand.
AAACTCCGAACGCATCAACAAGCACCAACACCACCGACCTTGATACCTAAAAATACTCAACCCATTCACTCACATCTGACCGCCATGTCTGAACTCGCACTGCGCCTCATCGCCCAAAACAAAAAGACCAAAAACAAATACCTCGACCTCGGCCGCTGCGGCCTCAGGGAAATACCCCATGAGTTGTTTGACTGCTTATGGCTGGAGGAACTGCTTTTGAGCAATCGCTGGTGGGATTGGGAAAAAAAAGAATGGATATATTCAAAAAACAATGGCAGAGAAAACATCCTCTCCCATATCCCCTCCGGCATGAAGGGATTGACCCGTTTAAAAAAATTGACCATAGTTGGTGATTATAGAAGACAATGGGAAATCGCCAATTTCGAAAACCTGCCCGATAATATCCAATCGCTTGACATCAGTCGCAATAATATATCCGATGCACGTTTCCTCGGAAAACTCACCGGGCTGACTTCGCTTCGCATCGGTGGCAATAAAATATCCGACGCAAGTTTCCTCGAAAAACTCACCGGACTGACTTCGCTTGACATTAGTGACAATTATATATCCGACGCAAGTTTCCTCGGAAAATTCACCGGGCTGACTTTGCTTTACATCCGTGACAATTATATATCCGACTCAAGTTTCCTCGGGAAACTCACCGGGCTGACTTCGCTTGACATCCATGATAATTATATATTCGACGCAAGTTTCCTCGAAAAACTCACCGGGCTGACCGAAATTGATTTGACCAATAACAGATTGGCTGACCTCGCCCCTTTGCTCCCCCTCATCCGGGAGAGGAACTTAAAAGTAGTATGGAGGAAAGGTTTTTTCACAGGCCCCGGCGAAATCAATCTAAAAGGCAACCCCTGGAAAAACCCGCCCCCCGAAACCGTCGAAAAAGGCAATGCTGCCATCTTCGAATATTTCCGGCAAAAAGAAAAGAGCGGCGAAAAGCTCCTCCTCGAAGCCAAGCTGATATTATTGGGGGATGGCCGGGCGGGCAAAACATCGCTCGCCAACCGGCTCTTAAAAAAACCGCTGCCCA
>DROJ01000037.1 GCA_011321935.1 Bacteroidota bacterium
GCCAATAAACCAACAATACCAACCCCAATAACAACAGCCGGTCAATATAGTGCCCCTGATTAAAATACAGGTTGAAATCATAAGTAGAAAAAACCCAGGCCAATATAACAGTTGCCAATACGACCAAAAAACGGACAGATTTTCCATGATTAAAAACCTCCCATTTACAGGCAATATTCTTTTTGGAAAATATATACTGCACCATTTTAGGTTTTGTGCATTGAGGGCTGGTTCTCCCCTTCTGGGGCTGGGGGCTGGTGAGGGCAAATGCACAAAACCTATTGTGGTGCAGTATAACAACAAAAAACAATGGCAATAAAAACAAAACATATTTGCTGGTAAAAAAATATTTCAGGAAAGCAATAAATATTATTGGTTCAAAATAACTTTCCATCGGCAAATTGGTCACGGCCCTGAGCGCATAATCCAAAAACATATAAACGGACAATGCAGCAATTATTCGAAATATAAAATGCCACCAACGATGTTCGGGATGGCCGTCGCCGATAGCCCAAAACTTAAACCATTGTTGTTGCATTGTTTTTATATTTGGCGTTGCGGTAAAAACATTTTTACTTTCGTTTTTACATACGTTTTTTTGCTTCTCCACAGATTTTTAAATAAACTCAATTTTTTTCACTATATCCGTGGAACAAATAATACTTGTTTATACTGCACCACAATAGGTTTTGTGCAGTACAATGAGAGAAACTATTGCCAACAAGGTAATTAAAAAAAATATTTTCATGGACTTTTCATGGCAAAAAGAACAACTGGAATATAAAAAACAAATCGCCCATTTTGCGCAGCAAAACCTGAACGGGGATATTATTGAGCGCGACATGAAAGGCATTTTTTCCAAAGAGCTTTGGCAAAAATGCGCAGCCTTCGGCATACAAGGTTTGGCCGCACCAAAAACATACGGCGGCCAAAATGAAAACATAGACATCCTCTCCGCCATGCTCGCCATGGAAGGCTTCGGCTACGGTTGCCACGACAACGGATTGGCCTTTGCCCTGAACGCGCAGATGTGGACAGTACAGCTTCCGATTGTCCATTTCGGCACAGCCGGACAAAAAGAAAAATTCCTCCCCAAGCTCGTTTCCGGTGAATGGATCGGCGCGCATGCCCTTACCGAGCCGGACATTGGCTCGGATGTTTTCAATATGAAAATGACCGCAGAAAAAACGGAGGGCGGCTATATTTTGAACGGCCAAAAACGCTTGGTCACGCTCGCCCCCATCGCCGACGTGGCATTGGTATTTGCCAACGCAAAGCCCAAAATGGGCAAGTGGGGCGTCACTGCCTTTTTGGTGGAAAAAGGGATGCCCGGTTTTTCGGCCAGCCCTGTGCGCGACAAAATGGGCATGCGAACCGTACCTTTCGGCGAGCTGGATTTTGACAATTGTTTTGTGCCAACGGAAAACCGCCTCGGCAAGGAAGGCGCCGGCATGTCCCTCTCCAATAATTCGCTGGAATATGAGCGCTGCAGCATCCTCGCCAGCCAGTTGGGCGCGATGGAACGGCAATTGGAAACGGCCGTCGAGTACGCCAAAAACAGAGAGCAGTTTGGCCAGCCAATCGGCAAGTTCCAGTCGGTCTCCAACCGCATCGCCGACATGCGGCTGCGCATCGAAACAGCCCGCCTGCTCCTCTATAAAGTGGCTTGGCTCAAAAAAACCGGCCAATCTGCGATGATGGAAGCCGCCCTGCTGAAGCTGCACCTGAGCGAGTCCTTCATCGCTTCCAGCCTCGATGCCATCCGCACCCACGGCGGCAACGGCTACCTGACCGGTTTCGGGGTAGAAAGGGATTTGCGGGATGCGGTGGGAGGGGTGCTGTACGCGGGGACTTCGGATATTCAGCGGAATATTATTGCGAGGTTGTTGGGGCTGTGAGTAGCTTGGTAGCACAGCCTATTTGGTAGCACAGCCTATTTGGTAGCACAGCCTTCAGGCTGTCCCGGTCTGCGCCCTTTAGGGCGCACATAAAATCTACATGGCATGGTGCGCCCTAAAGGGCGCAGACCAGAACAGCCTAAAGGCTATACTACCAAAAAATTGGATAAATCAAATCCATTTTCAAGTAATCCTCGCGCACCCAAGTAAACGGATGCGACAGCCAATGCAAGCATATCTTCGCTTTCACCACATTGTTTTTCGTATAATCAACAGCAGAGGAAAAATGCCTGAAATTCCTGATATACCGGTCGAAATACTCAATGCCCCAAAATTTAGTACCCGTTCTTTGAAGATGGAGGTTGGCAAAACGCGACGACCTCCCTTTTACCAAACCAATGGAGGTTGAAAGGTCAATATAATTATCGAGGTCAAGCGTTTGTAGGTCAGGCACTTGAACAGAAAAATCCAGAATTACATGAAAATGATTGGGCATGATGGTATAAGCCACGAGGTTGTAATATTTGCCATCATATTCACGAAAAGCATCAATCACGATTTGTGCAACGACGGGGTCTTTCAAAAATTCAGGACTATTTTCGCAGCGGTCTAACCAGTTGTCGTATTCCAGAAAATAAGCCCGGTTGACCATATAAATTTGCTTTGCTTTGTCGCGAGGATTTTTGAGATGTATTTCTGCAATGGCTTCTTTCCTTTTGTCTTTCAATTTTCTGAGTACATCATAAGGAATGGAACCTTCAAGGTGGCTGGTAATGAAATAGGTAGCACCGGGATGGTGAAAATGAGGGAGGAGCCGCTGATGCTCGGTTTTGGTCGTTCTTCTCATAGGGAGGAGGTTTTGTTCGGTTAACTTATGGAGCTAATTTAGCCCCTTGCTTTTTGCCAAACGAATATTTTTTTTCGGTACATTTCGGTAGCACAGCCTTTAGGCTGTCCCGGTCAACGCCCTTCAGGGCGTTGCAAAGCGACACAAGCCTATAAGATGCTAATTATCAATAAAATATAAAATTTTTAATTCAAAAACTAACGGAATGCACCAATTGCTGCCGAATGCAGTCAACCGATTTTTAGAATCCGTTTTGCATTTTTTTTTCACACTACAACGCCCTGAAGGGCGTTGACCGGGACAGCCTGAAGGCTGTGCTACCAAAAAAAACACCATCATCCACCTACTAACACATACCGTCCAAAACTCTGCCCAGCGGACGCCCGACCAAGAGGCTTTCCGTTGCGCCAACCGTTCCATCTCGTTCGCCCATTTAGCGAAGCGGATGAACCAACTCGCCAACCTGCTGCTGCAAAGCGGCGTGCAGCGCGGCGACCGGGTGGGCGTTTTCCTGAACCGCAGTTTGGAGACAGCCATCGCCATTTACGGCATCATGCAGGCGGGGGCTGCTTATGTTCCCCTCGACTCATCTGCCCCGGCGCCGCGCACCCGTTTTTTGCTGCAAGACTGCGGGATAAAACATTTGGTAACCAACCCATCCCAAAGAAGGGGACTGCAACAAATTTTATCAGAAAAAACAAATTTGCGGAGCGTAATAGGGCTGAAAGGAGAATGGCCCGTCGAAAGTATTTCGTGGGAAGAAGTGGAGCAAATGAAAAGCCATGCTCCGCCCGTCCGAATTTTGGAAAACGACCTCGCCTACCTCATGTACACCTCCGGTTCGACGGGCGCGCCAAAGGGCATCATGCACACGCACCGCAGTGGTTTAGCTTACGCAAAATTATCAGCCGGTCTTTATGGCTTGACGCCGGACGACCGCATCGGCAACCATGCGCCGCTGTATTTTGACATCTCGACTTTTGGCTATTTTTCGGCTCCCCTCGCCGGGGCAACGACCGTCATCGTGCCGGATGCGCACACAAAAATGCCTGCCAGCCTAACGCAACTGATGGAAAAAGAACGGCTCTCCATTTGGTACTCGGTGCCGCTCGCTTTGGTGCAGATGCTGCAAAGGGGGCTGTTGGAAAAAAGGGATCTGACCTCCCTGCGGTGGGTACTCTACGGCGGCGAACCCTTCCCATCAAAGCATTTGCGAAAGCTGATGCAACAATGGCCGCAGGCGCGTTTCAGCAATGTATATGGCCCGGCAGAAGTGAACCAATGCACATTTTATCATTTTCCAAAACCGCCGGAGGAAGGCGAAGCCCCCCCCTTGGGGCAGGTGTGGGACAATACCGAAATGCTGGTTTTGGACGAAAAAAACGAGGAGGTGGCCAGCGGCCAAACGGGCGAACTCCTCATCCGCACGGCTACCATGATGAGGGGCTATTGGAATAATCCAAAACTCACCCAAAACTCGTTGTTCAAAAAAGAAACAGTGCCGGGCATGGAGGAAGCATTTTACCGCACAGGCGACTTGGTGAAAATAGGCGACGACGGCCTGCTCTATTTTTTGGGCAGAAAAGACCGGCAGATAAAAACCCGTGGCTACCGGGTAGAACTCGACGAGGTGGCCAACGCGCTGCTCTCCCACGAAGCCATTGCCGAAGCGGCTGTTTTTCCTGTCGGAAACAAAGACGGAGGACGGCTCATCGAGGCGGCGGTCATTTTGAAAAACGGAATGGACACAGACGGGGAAGCCCTGCGGAAATATTTGGCCGATAGGCTGCCATCGTATGCGCTGCCGCAAAAAATTTATTTTAGGAACGGTTTTCCAAGAGGTTCAACTGGAAAAATAGATTATCACCAACTTGCGCAAATTGTCAGCAAATTATGACCAAGAAAATAATCGGATATATCCAACAAAACCTCCTCGGTGGCCAAAACGGCACCCAACTCCTCCCCGAAGACGACCTCCTCGGCAGCGGCCTCGTGGACTCTATCGGCATGATGCAGCTCATCGCATTTATCGAAGAAGAATTCAAAACCAAAGTGCCGCCGGAGGACATGGTCATCGAAAATTTTATGACCGTGGAGGCGATTGGGGGGTATTTGAAAAATCGACTGATTTCTTAGCCCCCATTGAGGCGATGCCTTTGGGCGGGGGAAGCGGGTGGAAAGGCGTTGCCTCGGTCCCGAAGATGTGAGGCAACGCCTTTCCACCCGCTTCCCCC
>DROJ01000038.1 GCA_011321935.1 Bacteroidota bacterium
CATGCGTTCATTCGTTGCACTCTCAGGCCGATAGTTTTCTCATTTCTTTTTCCAGGGCAATCCTTAAATTGCGCTTACCATTTTGCAAATAGCTCTTAACTTGTTTTTCGGAGAACCCCGTCTGGGTTGCGATTTCTTTATAGCTTTTGTTGTCGTAGAAAAAAAGACGGATGCAGGTGCGTTGTCCTTCGCCCAAATTGGCGACGGCATCTTCCACCATTTTTTCTTTGGAAGGGCCAACGTTGTCAAGAGCGAGCAGGCCCTCGTTTTCCATAAAAGGCGTATGGGTTATTTCGGTGCGTTGCCATTCTTCTTTTTTCTTCATCTCACTTTTTCGCTGTCGCAATTTGGCAATGCACTCATTTCTGGAAACGGCATACACGTAAGCCTTGAAAGACTGCACCCTGGCGGTGGGCAATTTGAGGTAAAGCGTTTTGAAAACATCAGAAACCACATCGCGACTGTCGGCCTCGTTTTTCATCATTTTCAGGCAAACACCATAAGAGAGGTGGATGTACCTGTTGTACAGTTCTTCAAAGTATATTTGCTTTTTGGTTGTCGCAAATTTCTCCACCAGTTCTTCATCTGTAAAGTTCCGGAGGGATGCTATGTTTTGGTTGTTACTCGCCATTAAATATTTCAGGCCATTTTTTGAGCGGCAAATTTAACAAAATCATCAGGGTTGATCTTGCTTGTTTGAAAATGGAACAAAAGAGCAGGCGTCCAAAGTCTGTTTTCCAACATTTCGTTGGTTCACTTCGCCAATCACCAACGGCTTGGCAGGGAGGGTAAAGCAGCATAAAGGGTTCATTTTCTCAGCCTTTTGTACGCACAATTTTTAAAAAAAAAACTTCGATTTATTTTTCCGTCGTTACTTACGTAACTTTCGGGGTCAATTATTTTACCTCTTGGTGCAGGCCAGGCAATGGGGCAGGGTACTATTAGTAACAATGAAAAAACAACCCAACGATTTGAATTGCAAAACCCCTTGTGCAAAAAGGGTTTTTTAAAAAGAGCCCTTCGATTGGTTTTTCTATCGTTACTTATTCAAACCTTGTGCCCCTATTTAATCAGCATTCCGTTCTATTGATTAAATGACCTGCACGGATGGTTGTTTTATTTAACCAACAAGACAGAACACAATGAGCAAATACAAAATCAAAAGCGGTAAAGGCGAACTCATCCTTAAAAAAAGCAAAAGCCTCGTTGGCCTTCGCACCTCGTCCAAAAGGGACATTGAAAAAGCCCCTTATGTCAAAAAGAAATTTCTCCCACATCTCGGTGGTTTTAGTGTTGTGTCGCTCAACAAAAAAGACTCGTCACTTGACTACAAACTCGATGAGGTGAGAAAGAAAAGGGAAATAACCGTTGGCACTCATGTCTATTATGCCGAGGGCAGCAACAAACCCATGGTGCCGACCGGGGAGATCATCATCACATTCCAACCCGAAGTGGATGTGGAGGAGCAACTCCTGGTACTCGACGAGTTTCATCTCTCTTTGGTAGAGCGCAGGTCGGAGGATCAAATCATCGCACGGGTGACCAAAGATTCCAAAAATCCCATTAAGACAGCCATGCTACTCCAACGGTCGAGCTTGGTAAAAGTGGCCGAGCCCGACCTCGATATGTTGCTTGATGAATACGATATCCGCCTGCCCTCCGATCGATATTTCCCCGAAGAATGGCACCTCAAGAATGATGGGTATATTGAAACGGGCAACCACCGGACGGTGGCAGGGGCCGATGCCAAAGTGGTAGATGCCTGGAATAGGCTCGGCAACCTTGGTTCTTCCAAAATCGTTGTGGCAGTCATAGACAATGGCTTCGATATCGGACACCCCGATTTGAAACACAAAGTTTACCGGCCCTATGACCTGTGGACCCGCTCCGATCGGCTCACTCAGGGCGACCCCTCCTTTACCCACGGGACGCCTTGTGCCAGCCTGGCCATTGCTGCATCCGACGGCAACGGCATGGTCGGGGTGGCGCCCCGGGCCAAATTCATGCCCGTCAGTGGCACTTCATACAGCACTCGTGCTACCGAATTGATGTTTGATTATTGCGTGCGCAACGGGGCCGACGTCATCAGTTGTTCATGGGGCACTACCAACCCCGGTTATGCGCTCAATTCGTTGAAAGAGCAGGCCATTTCCAAAGCTGCCAGAGACGGCCGCAAGGGTAAAGGGTGTGTCATCCTTTTTGCCGCCGGCAATGAGGGGTTGGATTATGTAAACTTTTACGCCGCCCATCCCGATGTTATCTGCGTAGGGGCGAGCGACAGCAGGGACAAATACTCCAACTATTCTAACCAGGGCATGGAGGTTTCCGTGTGTGCTCCCTCCAACGGCGATTGGCCCCTGCTGGCTGCCCGCGCCAATTGGGATCCGGGTACTACCCTGCGGGGCAGCGGCGTTTGGCGCTATTGGGCCGACGGCATAGACCGCCCCGGCCTTTACAAACATTTCGGAGGCACGAGTGGCGCCACACCCATCGTAGCAGGTATTTGCGCCCTGATGCTCTCCGCCAACCCCGACCTGACGGCCAGGGAGGTTAAAGATATTTTGCAACAGACCGCCGACAAAATCGGCCCGGCAGGGGAATACATCAACGGGCATTCGCGCAAATACGGTTACGGGAGGGTCAATGCCGACAAAGCCGTCGCAGAAGCCATCCGCCGTCGCGACGGCTCCTCCGGTACTACTGCCCAACCACCCCGGGTTGAGCCGGATATTACTGCCGGTAAGGGGCTTTTCCGGTTTGCAGTGGAAAAACAGGAGCCCATAGGCTATGGCGTCCAAATGGGCGTTTTTGCCGAATACGGCAATGTACTCATCGCCGCAGAAAAACTCCAGCGCATGTTTGCCGAAACCATTGTCGTCAATATCAATGAACTCAATGGAAGGACGGTTTACAAAGTCATCGTCGGGGCCTTTCCCAGCCGGCGCGATGCTTCCAGCCTGCTGCGCGAAATGAAAGCTAAAGGCATTGATGGCTTTATCAAAAATTTGAAATCGTTTGGAGGGTAAATACTATACCAATTCCGAAGTGGTACCGATGAATCGGCATGAAGCCATTTGGGAAAAAATAAACCACTTCTCCATCGGCATATACTCAAAACGAAGTGTTTGCGAAAAACAAAATTCCCAAACCACTTCGTTTTGAGTATACAAACCCGGCGGCCCGCCTCATTCTATCTGCCGGGCATACAAAGTGCGCTACTTTTCCCTTTTTCCTTTATACCTGGGAAGGTGTTCTCTTACCTTTGCCCTTAAAAACAACAGATGTACGATAAACTCCTTTCCCCCCTCCCCCTCGGCTTTACCACCTTGAAAAACCGTGTGCTCATGGGTTCGATGCACACCATGCTCGAAGAAGTGCCCGGTGGCTTGCAGCGCGCCGCCGTTTTTTACGCAGAACGCGCACGCGGACAGGTGGCCCTTATTGTCACCGGTGGCATTGCCCCCAACACGGAAGGAGCTGTCGCTATGGGAGCCGCACAAATGAGTACATCCCAACACGCAGCTGCTCACCGGGTCATCACGGGGGCGGTGCACAGGGAGGGAGGCAAAATCTGTATGCAGATACTCCACACGGGGCGTTATGCCTATCACCCCAATCTCGTCGCTCCGTCGCCCATACAGGCGCCCATCAACCGGTTTAAACCGAGGGAGATGACCCCCGACGATATTGAGCGCACCATCAATGACTATGTGAAATGCGCAGCACTTGCCCGGGAGGCCGGTTATGACGGTGTGGAGATAATGGGATCGGAAGGCTATCTCATCAACCAGTTTATTGTAAAACACACCAACCACCGGACCGACGAATGGGGCGGTCCTTATGAAAACCGCATCCGTTTTCCCCTCGAAATAGTGCGCCGTACCAGAGAGCGCACCGGCAATGATTTTATCATCATTTACCGCCTTTCCATGCTCGACCTCGTACCCGATGGCAGTACCTGGGAAGAAGTCGTTCAACTGGCCAGGGCCATAGAAAAAGCAGGAGCTACCATCATCAATACGGGCATCGGCTGGCACGAAGCGCGCATACCCACCATTGGCACAGTGGTGCCCCGCGGCGGTTTTGCATGGGTGACCAAACGAATGATGGGGCAGGTCAGAATCCCCCTCGTGGCTACCAATCGCATCAATATGCCCGATGTGGCTGAAAAAATTTTGCAGCAGGGCTGTTCCGATATGGTGTCCATGGCCCGCCCCTTCCTCGCCGATGCCGAATTGGTGGTCAAAGCCATGGAGGGCCGCGCCGATGAAATCAACACCTGTATTGCCTGCAATCAGGCCTGCCTCGATCATACCTTCACCATGCGGGTTTGCTCCTGCCTTGTCAATCCGAGGGCCTGCCATGAAACCGAACTGAATTACCTGCCCGCCAAGACCAAAAAGAAAATTGCCGTGGTGGGAGCCGGCCCCGCCGGCATGGCCGCTGCCACCACCGCCGCTGCCAGAGGACACGAGGTGCACCTCTACGAAGCCGAAAAGGAAACAGGAGGGCAGTTCAATATGGCCAAAGTGATACCCGGTAAGGAAGACTACGCCGAAACCATTCGCTATTACAACCGCCAAATCGAACGCACCGGTGTCCGGCTACACCTTAGTATAAAGGCTACTACCGAAATGCTCACCCGGGAGGGCTTCGATGAAATTGTATTAGCAACCGGCGTTACCCCCCGAAAAGTCACCTTTGAGGGGGCCACCCATCCCAAAGTGCTCAATTATGTGGATGTTTTGTACAAAAAGAAAAAAGTCGGCCACAGCGTGGCTATTGTGGGAGCCGGAGGTATCGGGTTTGATGTTGCGGAATTTCTTGCCCACAACCCCAAAGAAATACCCCCGTCGCTCAATGAAAAAAAATACATGGAAGAATGGGGCGTGGACATGAGCTACACCCATCGCGGCGCCCTCGCCGATGCGCCGAACCCCTCCCCGCCACCCCGCGAAATATATCTTCTCAAACGCTCCGGCGGCAAACACGGCAAAGGCCTCGGCAAAACGACCGGATGGATACACCGGGCCAGCCTCGTCAGGAAGGGGGTCAAAATGTTGGCCAATGTGGAATATAAAAAAGTGGACGATGAGGGCTTCCACATCCGCGTCAATGCAGGCCCCGTTGAAGTGCTCCGTGTGGATAATGTGGTTATTTGTGCAGGGCAGGAGCCGCTCCGGGATTTGTACGATGAACTGCAAAGTGCCGGCATGAGAGTTCACCTCATCGGCGGCGCACATAAAGCGGCAGAACTGGACGCCAAAAAAGCGATAAAGGAAGCCTGCTATCTGGCTGCCGAAATTTGAAAACGGTATGCCTATTTCAAAGTAGGCATACGACCTGTTATGACCGGCAGGAGGCTGAAGATACGGGCCGGATGATTTGGAGGCGGGGTGGCGTATGCCTACGATATTTCCCCGGTAACATTTTGAATCTGAAGAATAATTTTTTTAGTATTTCTATCCTTGTTTTTTTTATTGGTTGGGGTGAATCTTCGCGGTAGTCACCGTGTCGTCCTGATAAGGTCGCATGGGTACAACCGTTTGTTCCTGGTTCGTTTTTTATTTTTCTTTTTGTTCTATCGTCCATTCTATCCCCCAACGTTTTAAATAATCTTCAATTGGCCCAAGTCCAATTTCTTTTCTTCTTTGGTTAACATATTCAGGTTGTACTATTTCATAAACTATCTGTTTTCCGGTCTTTTCATCTCTTGTTATTTGCGATCCATATATTTGAGGTTTCCCATTTCTCATAAGGATTCGATCTTCAAGCAGTGCCAGGTGCCTTCCACTTGACTCTCCTTCTAAAACGGATTTTTTAAGCAGAGGCAAATATTTTTCCTGAGTTTCGAGTGGAGCATGTTGGATAACCAACCACAAAGTCATATTTGCTTGTCCACCAACTAAACTCTTTCCAACCCAGCCATGCTCATCAATAATTTTTTTGACTTCCCTTTCGTTTATACTATCTTGTTCTGATACTAAATGCCAGAAGTACATCATTTCATCTGAGTCTCTTCCAAATTTTTCCTCGGCAGTTTTGTAGAGTTGTCGAAGTGTTTGGTCACGGATATAAATTTGTTCTAATTTCCTTTTTAATGGTTTATCAAAATCCTTTTCATATTCATCGAGATTTGCTTGTACTTTTTTCAAAATTTCAGTCCATTCGTTAATTGAATGGAGGCTTGTCAAATCCTTATCTCTTTTAATGTGTTTTAGGTTTTTCCATCTCTTATCTACGGACAAGTTTAAGTATTTTATCGCCTGAATTGTATCTCCTGACAATGCCCAGGAGCAAGCTGCATTATAGTATTGACTTGCATTTCCTTCCTCCAGCTTAAAAGCATTGTCATACTCTTTTGCGGATTCAGGAAACTTGCCTTCCCTGTATAGTTCATCTCCTTTTTGAATAAATTCCCTGAATGTCTGCGCTTGAAGAGTTAGTATTGTCAAACAAATTAATAATGTTAGTATTGATCTCATTTTTCTCGTTTTTTTTATTTTGACTAACGGTTAATGTGAGTGTTGAAAATCAATTATTTACAAGTTACCGCTTCGATATAATTGGCGTTCACTTTTTCAACTGAGGGTTAAACCTTTTGGTTAATTCTGATTTTCTTATGCGTGAATTGTTGCACATTCCATTATTAGACTTGTTCGGCGTTGATAATCAATTAATTATGTAATTTTGCAAATTTACAAACTTAAAAATACATAAAAATGAATTACTTGGAAATAAAATCAGAACGTCAGTTCAAAGACGCAACGGGTTTTGGGAAAAATGATTTTAACACCCTGTTGTCCGATTTTGAAAACACTTTTTTAGAAGAATATGGACAATCGTATGAAGAATATATTGAAAAAAGTGTTGTGAACCCACCGAAGCTCAAAACGCTGGGCGAAGCATTGTTCTTTATCCTTTTTCAAAAAAAGAATGGCCTGCTCTGGGGGACACTCGGACTTGTCTTTGGGATGTCAGGTTCAACCGCACACGATAAATTCAAGGTTTTTTCCGACCTGCTTGAACTGACACTGGAAAAAAAAAAGATGATGCCTAAAAGAAAATTCGAGGATGTTGAAGAGTTCGAGTCCCATGTGAAAGGGGCAAAAGAGCTCATTTTCGACGGGTTTGAAAACGAGGCCGAACGACCACAAGACTATGAAAGTCAGAAAGTTAAATATAGTGGAAAATTAGGCACGCATTCAGATATCGCACTTTTATTATCTGATAAAAAAAAGTGGATATATTATGTGAGCATGCTGTACGATGGTAGCAATGTGGATATTGGGATTTTAAAAAAGGAATTTTTGCCTGGCCTCTACTGGTTCACAAAATTCAAAGTTCTTTTTGACCTCGGGTTTCAGGGAGTTGACAAACTATATAAATTTAAGGAACTGATAATCGGCGAAAAGAAAAAAAGAAAATCGAAGAAAAAC
>DROJ01000039.1 GCA_011321935.1 Bacteroidota bacterium
AGCGGGGGCATTACTAGGCAGACAGACAGACAGACAAACAAGATACGGACTGCCTTAAAACGGGCGAAAAGATTTGCGATAAAAATCATGATATAAAAAGTTTAAAGGTTAAGAGATCAAGTGGAAAAAGGTGGGACCCAGGCATTCATCCTAAGGGTTTAGAGGCACTTGATTCATACAGGAACAGGGCTAAGGTAAAATATTTTTGCGGAACGTTGTGCTTGCAAAATACAAATGTCGGAAGGGGTACAAATGTTCGTTCTTTGTCAAAACAAAAAAAGGCCCGTGAAACTCACGGGCCTTTTATGTTTCATAAAAACCTATCCGGGTCAATAGCGGCCACCGCCGCCTCTCCTGTCACCTCCCCGGCCACCGCCGCCTCTTCTGTCGCCACCCCGGCCACCGCCATAGCGGCCACCTCCGCCTCTCCTGTCACCTCCCCGGCCACCGCCGCCACGGCGTTCTTCGCCGGTGTAATCATCGGGCAGCATGGTGCCGTCGGGCTTGGGGATGAGGGCTTTGGCCGACAGGCGCAGCTTGCCTGTTTTCTGGTCAACGCCGATCAATTTTACTTTGAGCGGGTCACCTTCGGTAAACAGGTCTTCGACTGAATCAACGCGGGTATGCGACATTTCCGTTACGTGAACGAGGCCGCTCTTGCCGCGGAAGTCAACAAAGACTCCGTAAGGCATCACTGTTTTTACGATTGAATCATAAACGTCGCCCACAGATGGGGTGAAGGTAATTTCAACGATGCGGGCCACTGCTTTGTCAATGCTTTCCCTGTCTGGAGAAGCGATGCTGACGATACCTTCATCGCCGACTTCCTCCACATTGATGCTGGTGCCAGTGGTGGCTTGTATTTCTTGGATGACCTTTCCGCCGGGGCCGATGACTGCGCCGATGTAGCTCTTGTCAATGCGGAGTTCGACGATGCGCGGTGCATGTGGTTTGTAATCCTCGCGCGGGGCGTCCAGTTCTTTGGCCATTTCATTCAAAATATGGATACGGCCTTCTTTTGCCTGCAACAATGCTTTTTCCAGCAGTTCGTAAGAAAGCCCCTCTATCTTGATGTCCATCTGGCAGCCGCAGATGCCGTTTTTGGTACCGGTCACTTTAAAATCCATGTCGCCCAGTGCATCTTCGTCGCCGAGGATGTCGCTCAGAATGGCCGCTTTGCCATCCTCTGCGATCATTCCCATCGCAATGCCGGAAATAGGTTCTCTGAGCGGGACGCCGCCGTCCATCAATGCAAGTGAACCACCACAAACGGTGGCCATTGAAGAAGAACCGTTGGACTCCATTATGTCTGAAACCAGACGGACCGTATAAGGAAACTCCTCTGGCATGACCTGTTGAATGGAGCGGCCTGCGAGGTTGGCATGGCCGATTTCACGCCGGCCGGGGCCGCGCTGCGGCTTTGTTTCACCAACAGAATAGGCCGGGAAATTATAATGTAAAATGAAATCGCTGTAATGTTGGTTGAGTGCGGTATCAACCATCATGTGGTCGAGCTTGGTGCCCAAAGTCAGGGAGACCAAGGCTTGTGTCTCGCCCCGGTTGAAGATCGCAGAGCCGTGGGTCGAGGGCAGGTAATCCACCTCGCACCAGATCGGCCTCACCTCATCGTATTTACGGCCGTCCAAGCGGACTTCGTCCTCGATGACCATTTTACGGATGATCTTCTTTTTTAAGTTGTCAAAATAATCTTTCACCAAGCTCTCGTTCTCTTCCATGTATTCCTCCCCTTTTTCGGCGGTGATCGTTTCGATCACTTCATCCGAAATTTCAGTGAACTGATCTTTTCTTTCGAACTTGCTGAGGAAGGACTTGGCTACTTTCAAGATTTTGTCCGATGCCAGTTCCGCTACCCTTTTTTCGATTTCTTCGTCTTCTGGCTGCGGCTCGATTTCTCTGGTGGTGAGTGCTTTCCCGCCCACCAGTTTGGCTAGGTCGAGTTGGGCCTGGCACTGCACTTTGATAGCTTCGTGCGCTACTCTGATAGCAGCGATTAGGTCTTGTTCGCTGCATTCTTTCGCCTCTCCTTCTACCATCATGATGTTGTCCATGTCGGCAGCGACGATGAGGTCAATGTCGGCCTTCTCCAAATATGGCCGATCAGGGTTGATCCGGTATTCGCCGTCAATCCTTGCGACCCGTACTTCCGAAATAGGGCCGCTGAAAGGGGCATCGGAAAGGGTAAGCGCACAGGAGGCCGCCAATGCTGCATAGGCATCGGGCATGACATCTTTATCGGCAGAGATGAGGTTGATGATAATTTGCGTCTCGTTCATGAACCCTTTTGGGAACAGCGGGCGGATGGCCCGGTCAACGAGGCGGCAGATCAAGACTTCGTTGTCGTTGAGCTTGGCTTCCCTGCGGAAAAAGTTGCCGGGGATGCGGCCTGCGGCAGCGAATTTTTCTTGGTAATCCACTGAAAGCGGAAAGAAGGATTGGCCTTCTCTTGCTTTTTTTGCGCAAACGGCAGAAGCGAAAAGCATGGTGTTGCCCACTTTGACCACGACCGAACCGTCGGCTTGAGTGGCAAGTTTTCCAGTTTCGATTGTTACTGGTCTCCCGTCGGGCAAATCGAAGGAGATGCTGGTTGCAATTTTTTTACCCATTGTAAAAAATTTTGTTGAGCGGCCTTGCTGTTGCAAAGCCTGGGTTTAATATTAAATTATAGGACTCGATATAACCTTGTTGATGTGGCGAAACTTGCCTCTTGTTCAGCATTCATAACACTTCCTGAAAATTGAGTTCAGGTTGCTTTGCAAATCAATAGTGCAGTGATTAGTAATTAGTTGACTAGTAATTAGTCCGCCAAATCCCTGATAATGTGGCATTTAACCAAAAACTAAATGGTTAGTTAATTACGATTTGTACCAATAGTTTCAAGCCTGAGCATGGCCTCTTCTCCTTTTATAAAACCAAATCCATACTGAGAAGGGAATGATTGGAGCTTAACAGAAAGGAAAAAAGCGGTTTTAAAGAACTTTTGTTTGGGTTAAATCTCAAAACGGGAATATAGAAAAAGTGTTCCGGTACGCCGGAACACTTTTTCATTCCAAATTATTAGCCACGGAGGCCGAGCTTTTTGATCAATGCGCGGTAACCTTCGAGGTCTTTTCTTTTCAAGTATGCCAGGTGCCTTTTCCTCCTGCCGACCATCATCAACAAAGCGCGCCTTGTTGCATGGTCTTTCTTGAACTTGTGCAGGTGCTCGGAAAGTTTTTTGATGCGGTAGGAAAGAAGTGCGACTTGGCCTTCGGTCGAGCCGGTGTTTTTTTCGTCGCCACCATACTCTTTGAAAATTTCTTGCTTTTTTTCTTTGGGCAGATAAACAGCCATATTTGTAAAATTTTTGCGCAGAAACCCACCTTCTTTTGGGCTGTAACACAAAAAAACGGAAGGCGTAAACCGCTGGTTTTTAAATACTTGAGAAATGTATTTAAATAAATTGCCATTTATAAGCAATCAACCGTTTTTTATGTCAAGATGGATTTTCAGCCGTTAGTGATTACGGAAATCAGTTACAGCGGCGCAAAGGTAATATTTTTTTTCAGAGTTTTGGAAAAACCAGAGTTTGAGAAAAACCAGAGTTTGAGAGAATGAGAGAATGAGAGTTTGAGAAAAACCAGAGTTTGAGAGTTTGAGAGAATGAGAGTTTGAGAGCAGTATAGAGAAGGGACTCTTTGGTTTCTCGAACGAGTGCCAAAGAGTCCCTTCTCTATACTGCTCTCAATCTCTCAATCTCTCATTCTCTCAATCTCTCATTCTCTCAATCTCTCATTCTCTCATTCTCTCATTCTCTCAAACTCTGGTCATTTAACTTTGGTCATCTCCCCGTTTTGGTAGTCCACCAAATAGGCTTCGGGGTAGCCCCTGACCTTTGATTTGCGGAGCGCAATAAAAGCATCGTCAATGGTGTCGTAGCCGCGGAGGAGGACGATGGTGAACTTGCCTTTTGGGACATAGGTCAAGGTGCCGAGGTCGTCCACTGTCCCTTTGTCAAAGTAGTCCAGGTTGCTGTAAGCGGCCAAGCGGATCATGTAGCCGTTGAGGTCGGCGGGGGATGAAGCGGACGAGGTGTTTTTGGCTGGCCGTTTTTCAATTTCCGATGAATAGCGTTTGAAACTGCCGGGCATTTCCCTGTTTTCTTCGGAAATCAAAAAAGCCCCGTCAAAACCTTTTGCGCGGACTCTTTTTTGCAGGGCGAGGGCATCGTCCTTGTCTTGGAAAATGCCGACCCTCACCTTTTTGCGGCCACCTTCTTCTACTGTATAAACCGTTCCGATAGTGCCGAGTTTTTGTAAATAATTGCTGATGTCAGCATCGCTTTTTACGGCGGCTACTTGGATGGCATAGCCTGAAACGAGTTGCTTGGAAGTAGTGGTAGCCGCAGGTTCAGGGGTGATGGGCGCCGGCCGGATGGAGGACGGAGAAGGGGAGGGGCTGGTTTCAATATTTGCCGGGGCCGGCTTGCTCGAAGTGGTGATAGAACCACTGGCGCCCACCGGCAGGAGGTTGACATTGCGCAGCACCCGCTTGTCATTGGCAGTGGTTTTTACGTTCAGGGTGACATCTTGGTAGCCCGGCTTCGAGAAGCGGAGGAGGTAACTGGCATTGGGTTTTAAAGAAATAAAATAGCTGCCCTGGACATCGGTATAACTGCTCGATTGGTATCCTGTTTCTTGGTCGGTGGCAATGATTTTTACATCTTCTAGGTAATAGCCGTTGTCGGCATTCACCACCTTGCCCTGATAGGCGTTTTTGAGGTTGGTCAAAGATACTTCGAGCGTCCGGCTTTGCCGCAGGCCGACGGAGGTGATCTTCATTTCTTCCGATAAAAAGCCATCCTTCCGGACGACGACTTTGCAGTTGAGGTCGTCCAAAAGCTGGAAATTGAAAACACCGTTTTCATTGGTCGAAAAGCTGTCTTCTCCGCAGTCGGAAAAATCAATGGTTGCCTTGTCTATGGGCTCGCCCGTAGAGCCGTCGGTCACTTTTATGACCACGTTGTCGGTTTCTTTCCTTACCCGGTAAATGTCCTCGTTGCCCTTGCCGCCTGCGCGGTTGGACACAAAATAGCCGATGCTGTGCAGCCCGTCGAATACGAAGCCGTAGTCGTCGTAGGAAGAATTGAGTCCGGTGCCGCCGTGGAAAATGGTGGCCCACCGGTTGTTGCTTTCTTCTGCCCTGAAAATGTCGAATCCACCAAAACCTTCGTGGAAATCGGAGGCAAAATACAGCGTGGTGCCATCGTAAAACGGAGTGATTTCATTGCCCAGTGAATTGACAGTCATGCCCAGGTTTTCGGGCGCCGACCAAGTGTTGCCGATGCGGTAGGAAACGTAGAGGTCGAAGCCGCCGTAGCCGCCGGGGCGGTCGCTGGCAAAAAACAGCGCCTTGCCATCGGGCGAAAAAGAGGGGTAGCCGGTTGAAAAATCAATCCCGTTGTGGGGGAAAGGGGTGGCGGTGTTCCAGTCGCCGTTTTTGTCTGCTTCGGCAATGTAGAGCGACAGTTCGAGGCCGCTGGAAGGTATTTGGCGGACGCCTTCCGTAAAATTATTTTTGGTGAAAGCCACCCAATGACCGTCGTTGGTGTAAGAGACCGGGCCGTCGTTCATGGAACTGCTGAAGCCGCTGTGCAGGGCGATGGGCGATTCGAGGTAGCCGTTGCGGTCGCGCTGGGTCACCAACAGTTTATTGCCGCCGCGGGTATTTCCCGAAGGAGCATTGCGGCTGTTCCTGTTTTTGATGTCTGACCTGCTGGAAGAATAAACGACCTTTCCGTTGCCGAAAAGGGCTGGCCCAAAATCGGAGGAAGCCTTGTTCAGGTACTCGTTGGCGACCTCGTAGCGGGAGGGCGGCTGCGGGGACAAGGCAAAGGTGCATGCCTCGGAAAACTGCTTGCCCCTCGTGGCAAATTTTGGGTTGTTGGCGGCCAGTTTGTCAAAAATGTTTTTGGCCAGTTCGTACCTGCCGAGCCCTTGCAGGCACAGGCCGTACTGGAAGACATAAATGGCTTCGATGCCGCCGTTGGCCAATGCCCGTTGGTAGTGGGGCACTGCTTTTTCCAACTCGTTGAGGTGCCGGTAGCAGTCGGCAATTTTTACGTTGGCCTCCCGGTGGTCGGGGTTTTTTTGTAAAACTTCTTGGTAAGAACGGACTGCCTGGTCAAAGACGGACAGCTCGTATTGTTTGTTGGCGCGCTTGAGCGATGCCTGCGAAAATGCGGCATGGCTGAACAAAATCCCAGCGGCCAAGACCAGTAACACTTTTATATTTTTCATAGAAATAAATTTGCGTGATGTGCTGCTTCGCAAAACCTGTTTTTCTGGAAGCATTTTTTTGAAAATAGGCCCATTTTGAAAAGGCACAAAAGATGGGAGGGAATGCCTTTTTTTTAAAAATAGGTATTGAAAGGTTGATTTGTTTGAATCCGGGAGTTGATGTTGCAAAATTCTCAAAGTTGTTTGGTTAGGGAGTTTGTAATAAATAACCTACCCATTCTGGCTCGTTCTTCCTGCCTGCCGGCAGGCAGGTTTCCTTCTGAGAAACTTAAAAAAACCTTACGTAGCCCCACTATGCGCGTTTTTTTTAAATTCCTCACAAGAAAAAATAACTTCGCATAATGGGTAGGTTATTTATTACAAACTCCCTTAAATGTTTTTCGATTTCAGGCCTTCCAAGTTTTTTCCCGATGGGGACTCCTGTGGAGGAAACTTGCAAGGTCTGTCGGTATTGCTAAACGGTTGAAAATCAATATTCTTGCCTAAGCGCTATTGAATGCCGCTGGCTTCAAATACAAGGCAAGCGAGAATATCTTCTTTTTTTAGACGGTAATATTCATGAAGAATTTCATTGATCGAAACACCTTGCCCCAACAAGCCGACAATAAATTGAACGCTCAACCTAGTGCCTTTGATAATTGGCTTTCCTGCAAGCACTTTGGGGTTGACTTCTATTCTTTCAAGTAATTGATTGGTTGTCATTTGAATATAAATTTTATTGCAAAGCACAAAATTATCGAATCGCAGCCATCCCTGTTAGTTTTTGGCCGGCCAATCCACACCTTAATATAAGAGCAGCGGCGGAGATTATTTCACAATATGCTGAAATTTTGGATAGGTTTGATACTTTTGGCCGATCAAAACCACTGGCATTTCAACAAACACCGCCACCTCGGCTCCATGAAAAAAATAGAATTTCCGCTGCTTTGTTTTCATATAAATGAAGAATCTGTGCTTGGCATTTTGGTCGGTACGGACTACCAGGTGGTGGACAAATCGGTCAAGAAAGTAAAGTCTGTGCTGACGAACCATTTGCAGAAACTTTACAAAAGGGACGGGGACTACCCGCTGGTAGAGATAGAAAACCCGGCCATGAAATTCGTCGAGCTGTCCGTTCGGCCATCTTTCCGGCAGGGCAACACGGCCTTCCCCTTAAAAGGCTCGGTGAAGGTGGGCACTCCGCTGGTTTACGGGGAAGAGGAGGAGGGCGTTTACGACTGCTACCTGCCTGTTTTTAATGCCAATTTTTATTGCTACGACCTCCGCCAACTGGATACGCTGGCGAGGCATTTTATGAAATCGTCTTTGGACGACATGAGTCCCGAAGAAGTGTTCAGGCATGTGCGCTACCCCAAGCCGGAAATGGAAGTAGTGACCTTGAAAGTGAAAGAGGACAACGCTTTCAACCTTGACTGGGACACGGCGCAAAAACCGAAAATCCTGGAGCGCTTGGCAGAGCGCTATCCCTACTCAAAAGCGGTGCAGAAAAACCTCAGCCCCCTGCCGGATGCGGCTTGGGAAATGGACGATTATGTGGAGCGGGCCACGGACATTGTTTTTAAACAAAAAGCCAGCCTGCTGGTAAGCGGCAACCCCGGTACGGGCAAGAGTGCCGTGCTGAAAGCCACTTTCAGGAAGCTCGCCACGGTGGCCAAAAAGAACAACCTGAAATACACGTTTTGGCGCATCCGCGCACAGCGCATCACGGCCACGAGCAAGTACCTCGGAGAGTGGCAAGAGGTGGTGGAAGAACTGAGCTACGAACTGGGCAGCTTCAACGGCATCCTGTGGGTGGAGGACATGGTGGAACTGCTCCGGCAGGGCAGCAGCAGCGTCGAAAACAGCGTGGCCGCTTACATTCTCCCCTTCATCCAAAGCGGCAAAATGCAAGTGGTGGGAGAGGTGACACCGCAGCAATTGGAGAGCCTCCGGCGGCTGTTGCCGGGCTTTGTGGAAAGTATGCAACTGCTTGAAATAGAGGAACTTCCGCCCATTAAGGTAAACCTTGTCTTCGACAAGTTGAGGGACTTTGTGCTGCAAAACCTGAAGATCAATATCGAGCCGGAAGCCATCGCTGCCTCGCTGCGTTTGCTGGGGCGCTTTTTCCCTTACGAGCGCTTTCCCGGCAAGGGCATCCGCTTCCTCGGCGAGTGCCTCGGCGAGGTGCAGTTGAACAAAAAAAACGTGCTGACGAGGCAAGACGTGCTGGCACATTTTATCAAAAAAACTGGGCTGCCCGAACTTTTTTTGCGCGACGACCTGCTGCTCGACCAACAGGAACTGCTTGCTTTTTTCAATAAAAAAATAATCGGGCAGGAGGAGGCCGTCCGGCAGTTGAGCGACATTATCAAGGTGTTCAAAGCTGGCCTGAACAACCCTTACAAACCCATCACCACCCTCATTTTTGCGGGGCCGACAGGGGTAGGGAAAACAGCGAGCGCCCGTGCCCTTGCCGATTACTTTTTTGGCAAGGGGCAGAAGCAGTCGCCGCTCATCCGCATTGACATGAGCGAGTTTCAGCACCCCTCACAGATCACCCGTTTTTTGGGCGCCGGTAGGCAGCCGGGAAAACTGGTGAAGGAGGTGCGCGAACGCCCTTTTGCCGTCCTGCTTTTGGACGAGGCGGAGAAGGCGACGCCTTCTATTTTCGATGCTTTTTTGACCGTACTCGACGAGGGGATGCTGGTGGATGCTTTTGGGCGCATCACCAATTTCAGGAACTGCATCATCATCCTTACCACCAACCTCGGTGCGTCCAACCAACGTTTTATCGGCTATGGCGACAACAGGGGCGGCGAGGCTGCTTACCAGGGGGCGATCAAGCGCTTTTTCCGCCCTGAGTTCATCAACCGGATTGATAGCGTGGTGGTGTTTAATTCGTTGAGCAATGAAGATGTTAAACGCATCACTGTCAAGGAGTTAGAGGAGGTAAAGCAAAGGGAAGGTTTTATGAAAAAAGGCCTCAAAATTGTGTTTTCGCAAAAGGTGGTGGACTACCTCGCCGACATCGGTTTCCATGAAAAATACGGCGCCCGACCGCTGCAACGGGCCTTGGAAGACCACATCGTAAAGCCGCTCGCAAAATGGATCTTGAAAAATGCAGCGGTGGAAAATTGTACTTTGGCGGTGGATTATGTGGAGGGGCTGGTGATTGGGAAAAAATAGCCGGGGCGAAATAGGACTGCACACAGATTGAACTGATTTAACTGATTCCCACTGATTACAGACCTGTTTTTCAGCAATCAGTGAATATCGGTTCAATCAGTTCAATCTGTGTGCAGTCCTATTTTTTGCGGCGTAAACGCCGCACACCGGGACAGCCTGCTCCATCGGAGTCCCTTTGGGAAAGGCTGTGCTACCAAGAGACTGATCTTCGCTGATTGCAGGTCTGTTTTTTCAGCAATCAGTGAATATCAGTTCAATCAGTTCAATCTGTGTGCAGTCCTATTTTTTGCGGCGTAAACGCCGCACACCGGGACAGCCTGCTCCATCGGAGTCCCTTTGGGAAAGGCTGTGCTACCAAGCTGAACAAAACGAAAAATTAAATGCCGACCCAACTTTTTCAAACCGTTGCCATCCTGGTTTTGCCTTACCTGCTGAGCCATTTCACGAAGTGGCTGAAAACAGAAAAACTGCTCAGCCCGGTGGTTCTGAGCTATGTGGCCGGCATCTTGCTCACCAACCTTTCGCCGTGGCCGTTGGACAATAAAATATCTGGCGTGGCCAGTCAGTTGACCATCATTTTGGCCATCCCTTTGCTGCTTTATTCCACCGATTTGATCGGCTGGTTCAAGTTGGCGAAGACGACCATTATTTCCTTTTTTTTGGTCATTGTGAGTGTCATCACCGGCGCCTTTATGGTCGCTCCGTTATTTGCCGGCAGGCTGGAAAACACCTGGCTGCTGACGGGCATGTTGACGGGGGTTTTCATTGGCGGCACGCCGAACATGAGCGCGGTCGGGGTGGCAATGGAAGCCGATGAATCGGTGTTTGTCATCCTCAATGCGACGGAACTGATCTGCGGGGGGATCTACCTTATTTTCCTTACCTCGGTTGCCCATCGTTTTTATGGTTTTTTTTTAAAAGACTTCGATAAAGAGGGCAGCGCTGCTGATGAATTTTACGAAGAAAAAAAGCATTTTGTGTGGAAGGAGGTGCTGTTGGCTATTGGTTTGACCTTGTTGCTTGCGGCGGTTTCACTGGGTTTGAATTTGCTGTTGACGGGGGACCTGAAACATGCGGGGCTGATTATTTTGTTCATTTCTGCACTCGCCGTGGGGGCTTCTTTTTCGCCAAAAATAAGGAACCTGCGGGGGGCTTACGAGGTGGGCGAATACCTGCTGCTGATGTTCTGCGTGGCTATCGGGATGATGGCGAATTTGTCGGACCTGCTGAACAGCGGGGGCTGGCTTTTCCTGTTTACGGGCTGCTCGTGGCTGGTGGCCTTGACCCTGCATTTGTTGCTCTGCAAGCTGTTCGACATTGACCGCGATACGATGATGATTACGCAGACGGCGGGGTTTTACGGGCCTCCTTTTATCGGTCAAATAGCGGCGGTGATGAAAAACCGGTCGCTTGTTTTTTCGGGGATAGCGACGGGCTTGGTGGGTTTGGCAATTGCCAATTTTATCGGGGTGGCGGTGGCTAAGTTGTTGAAGGTGTGGCTGATGTAATGGATTCGGTTTTGGTGTCCTTCCAAAGGAGGGGGAATAAATTCCCCCTCTTTTGGAAGGGCACGGAGACAGGTCTCGGAATCTGTTTTTCAAAATAAAAAAGAACCTCCTGAGTGCTTTGTCAAGCTACTTGACAAAGCTCCTCGCCACGTTCCCTTCCCCCTTTTTTATTTTCAAAAAATAAGCGCCGCTGGCAAGGCTTTGCAAATCCAAGCGCTCATAAAAACGGGCGGATTGCGGATTGAAATTTCTGCTCAAAACCACCTTTCCCACCACGTCACGAGGGGGAATAAATTCCCCCTCTTTTGGAAGGGCACGGAGACGGAAACGGAATATTCGACGGTTACCTGACAAAGCTCCTCGCCACGTTCCCTTCCCCCTTTTTTA
>DROJ01000040.1 GCA_011321935.1 Bacteroidota bacterium
CCTGACCCAAATAAAATCATCATTTTCAAAATCGTATTTAAAAACATGGTTAACAGTACTGGCATCTGGCTGATCTCGTGTTGCCCCTATTAAATAACTCTCCGAATCAACAATTAAATAGCGGATAAAATCATTGCCATTTGTAAAATCTATTGCCCGCTGTGTCAGTATATTCCCCGAAGCATCCACCTCCAATAAGATAGATCGGGTATCGTCTCTCCCTCCGATAATAAAATTTCCATTTTTATATGGCAATAAAAAATACGCTTGTTCATCTGCCAATGAGTTTCCTATCCGTCTTACAAACGTCCCCTCGCACTCCCCTCCCCCACTCTCAAAAACAAACAATTCCTGACAGAACACATCTTCGCAATTCCCGTTCACGCCTTCCAAACAAACCGAAAAAACCCCTGCATTTGGAAATGAAAAACTGAAGTCCGTATTATTGCTTTCTATATTCCCATTAATTGTCCACGTATAGCTGTTGCCCCCCTGGCTGGTATTTATAAAACCAACATTATCCCCCGGTGCGGGAAATAAATCACTGCTGGTAAAAGATGCAGCCATGCACGACACATTTACAAACAGGGAATATTCTTCTTGGCAAAGCCCGGAAATATCTGTCGCTATAAGTGTTATTTTATATCTGCCGACCGATGGAAAAGTATAAGAAGCGTTTGTATTTGTTGAAAAAACAACTCCGTCTATCAGCCATTCATAATTATTTGCATTGCTGGAATTATTTATAAAACCAATGGTGCCGCCGGAAACCGTTTCTAAATTCATGGCCGTAAAACTGGCCACTGCCGGGCATTCCACATGAACAGTGTCGTAATATATTTCCGTGCAATTGGGGTCGGCCACGGTGGCCATCAATGAAATAACAAAATCTCCCGCGCCAGTATTAAAAACATAATTTGCATTTGTGTTATTCGAAAAAACATTTCCATCAATTTGCCATTCGTAATTATTTCCGCCCGTGCTGGTATTTAAAAAATTAACGGTTTCGCCCAGCATTATATCCGTTGCACTGGAATTAAAAGAAGCAATAAAAGGATTCGGGCAGGGGTCTAAACAAGCATCTGTATTTAATAAACTCGACCGCACATTTTCAATAAAATAACACATGCGGTCGGCCTGTCCCTGCGTATATCCGGCGCGGCAGGAATAATTTCCATAGTCCACATAATTCCAGGTCAGGTCATCCTGATCGGTAGGGAAACCAGAATTTGTATCCGTATTACAGGAATTAATAGATATAGAGCAGGCCGGCGGCGGCGCAGTCGAACCATCGGGCGGCGTATCGCAGACCTTGTCCCCGTCAACTAAACAATCATTGTTCGTGCAGCCTCCATTAAAGGTGTGGTTCAATCCCAAATAATGCCCCATTTCGTGTATCATCGTGGAGTGCCCCGAACCGACGTTCATTATTTTTTCTGCCTTCATAACTATACCATCTGTGGGCGAACCATGCGAGGCCGGCAGGGTCGAATAGCCGCCGGCGCCATTTGCATCGGCCACCAGCCATATATTTATATACCGGGTCGGGTCCCAGCGGCTGAGGTTTTTCATGGCGAGGTCGTCGGTCACATTGGTCAGCGGCGACTGTACGCGGTTGATGCCGGAGGTGGCATTCCCATCGGGGTCTCTTTTGGCCAGGCAAAACTGAATGCCCGTATTTACCCCGACCCCCTGATCGTAATAATTGATATTTTCAAAGCCGTCGTTGAGCCATTCTATAGCTTGGATTATTTGCCAGTCCGGCACATTTTCCGGGCCGTTCTGATGGATGACATGTATGACTATCGGCAAGGTAAAACCTCCGAGCAAAGACTTTTCCCCCCGGCCATAATACGACCGGAAAAACCGGAGCGCCTGCTCTTCTGTTTTTTCGTGCTCTTTTTTAAATGACGGAGACATGGCTAACTGCTGCTGAAGGTACAGGTCGGTGAGGCATTCCTCTGCTTCTATATTTGCAGGAACAAAAGCCTCGTTTAATTTTGGGAATTGTGCTTTTTGAAAAAAATACAAGCAGAATATAGTGACAGCAGTTGAGAGAATAGACAAGCGCATTTTATTGATTTGTAGTTTTGAAAACATAAAGGTAGCAATTATTCTGAACTCACTTTTTAGCTATTGCCCAAGTGCTAAAAATCCGTTTATTTTATTTTTTTTATAAAATCAAAACCCAACAATTACCCCATATTTGCAATTCTGATTTTTACCAAAAAAAAATGAGTTACCTGCACAAAAAATATCCGCTGGAAAACCCTGCCACCCCGCTGATGCTCGACCAATTATCTTTGTGGTCAGCTCGCTTTGGGGAACTGCTTTTGGAACATATACCGATGAGAAAAGGAATGCAAGTATTGGACATCGGCTGCGGCACCGGTTTCCCGCTCATCGAGCTGGCGCAACGGCTCGGCCCTCGTTCGCGGCTCATTGGGTACGACCTGTGGAAAGAAGGCCTGAAAAGGGCAAGATGGAAAGCAAAACAAACCGGCGTAAACAATGTGGAACTGATAAACGGCAGCGCCGCAGAAATGCCTTTTGAAAACAACCGCTTCGACCTCATCGTTTCCAATCTCGGCATCAATAATTTCGACGACCCGCCCGCTGTCATGAAAGAATGCCACCGGGTATTAAAAGGCTTGGGAAGGATCTGCATTACCACTAACCTCGACGGCCATTTCTATGAGTTCTACAAAACCTTCCGCACAACGTTAAAAGAAACCGGCAACCACCATATTTTACAAAAATTAAAAGAACACGAAGCCCGCCGCGGCAGCGACGAGTCTGTCAGGGACCTATTTGAAAATGCAGGTTTCTCCGTTTCAAAACTCACCCGCGACCGCTTTACCATGCGCTTCGTGGACGGCACGGCTTTCCTCAACCACTTCTTGATCGTGATCGGTTTTTTGCCTTCTTGGCGGGCATTGATACCGGAAGAAAACGTGGAAACGTTTTTCCAAAAACTGGAAGCCAATTTAAACAAACAAGCCGAATGGGAAGAAGAACTTAAACTCAGCGTCCCGATGATATATGTGGAAGGGGTGAAGAAAGGAGAGTTTGAGAGTTTGAGAGTTTGAGAGTTTGAGAGTTTGAGAGCAGTACAGAGAAGGGACTCTTTGATTTCTCTGCTCCGACAATTAAGAGTCCCTTCTCAGTACTGCTCTCAAACTCTCAAACTCTCAAACTCTCCTTCTCTAATAAATCTGCAAGCCCGGATAGAATGCGCCGAACGAAAACCAATAGCCGATCAAATTGTCAATGCTGGGCAATTTGGTGCCGGCCCTCGGCCCGCTGACGGCCTCTCCGAACAAGTTCCAAATATTGCCTTCGTTGTCGGTGACCGTACCGGCATCTGTTCCGCTCACGCTGAATTCGAGTTTTGTTCCGTCCTCCATCCGGGCATTGAAGGCAACCATAAAATTTTTGTTTTGGCTGCCAAAAACCACCAGGTCGGTACTTTCAAAAACATCTTCTTTGACCACCAGATCGCCTCCGGCAAACGAATCAAAACGATAAAATTTAGCCTTCTCGTTGATAATCACTGCCAGCCCGCGCTCCTTTCTCGGCAGGCGGTCGTCGTCCTTTGCGATTGGAAAGAGCAGGTTATTGTTGTTGGTGCGGTAGTCGCCGTATGGGTAGCGCTCGTAATTGCGGGAAAAACCAGTGTTGGTGGTCATCACTTTGGCATCGGGAAAAAGGGCTTTAAAAGTCTCCCATTTGGTTTCCAAAACCGGATAGGTTTCGATTTTCAGGCCGACGTTTTTCCCTTCTACGCTCGACAGCAAAAGCTGCGACCACCTGCTGTCGGTTGCCCGGTCATAGGGCATCAGGTTGGCATTATAGAGCAGGCCGGAAACGCCAAAAGTGGTTTTTGTGCCGTTGAATTCCCGCTTCCATGCCGAGGCCGTGCCTGTCAACGGGCAATAGGTCAGGGCGATGGGCAGGCCGTTTATTTCGTCGTTGGTTATTTCATGCCAATCCAAAATGGGGTGCGGGTAGCCGCGTATTTCATCCCCAACTTTTATGGCTATTATTTTATCGGACGCTGCCCAAATATCGTTGTCGGCGATGGTGCCGAATTCAGGGCTGTCAATGGAGGGGATGCCGTCTTTCCCCGGGCCGCCGTCAAAGACCTGGTCTTTGGGGATGATCCAGTTGCCCCCGTCCCCTCCGTTGGAAAAACAGGCGGAAAAAAGGAACATGAACAGTGCAAAGGGTGAATACAATATTGAGATTTTCATTGGAACAGGTTTGTTTTATCTTGATTTTTATAAAAAGATAAACGGTGAAAGATGCTGAAATTAAAGCGCCAAGAAGGCGTCAGTTGAGTGCCTACTATATCCGCAAAAACGGGTATCGAAATAGAAGAACTGACCGAAAAATCAGGATTGAACCAATAGCTCATGGCAGGTGTGACAAACAACCAATCGCCCCCCGTGCTCGGAACGGTCTCCCCGTTTTGCTGGTCATTTTGGGCATGGCGGTAACGGATTTCAAGGGACGGGTCGAATATCATTTTGCCCAAAAAAATGCGGTCGCCGAGGCTGGCCGCCAATTGCAGTTCGTTGCCAAAGCTGTATTCCTCGCTGCCCAGATATTCATCGTTCGTCCCTTTGACCGCATAGGTCGCAAGCAACGAATAACCCATGCTCGGCCTTGCGGCCAATGCCTGTGCGTATTGGTTCCAAAAAATCAAGTCCCAGGCACCGCTGCCCGGTTGGAGGTCGGCAACTATGGTGAGGCCGTCGCTGCGTTTGAGCGCAGAAGGGCCGACAGGTGCTTTCAGCCCTATCCCCGTCGTAAGTGAAGCGCCTGTTTTTTCCGAAGCGATGGCCTTGTATTTCAACAAAAAGACGGCATCGCCAGTCCCGTTGGTAGCGGTAAGGTCCCTGTTGCCAAACTGGTTGATCTCCCTTTCTTGCCTTACCCAAGTGAACATACCGTCAATAGAAAAGCGTTTTGTCAAACTGTAACCCAGCTCAAAAAGCACCGAATGGGTACGCCTGCTGCGCGAGTTGTCGTCGAGCGATTCCCTTCCCGTTTTCAGGTTTTCCAACAAGTTCAGGTCATAGCTCAACCTGAACTGCATCGTCTT
The DNA here is from genome assembly GCA_011321935.1 of Bacteroidota bacterium. Taxonomy (GTDB): domain Bacteria; phylum Bacteroidota; class Bacteroidia; order Chitinophagales; family Saprospiraceae; genus UBA6168. The sequence goes on from DROJ01000040.1 coordinate 5,108, forward strand.
GGCATTGACGGGCGGAAGGCCGAGGTTGGCCGCCAAAGGCACCCCGCCCGAACAGCAGGTCTGCGCAACAATTGTATTCAACAATAAAAGGTTGAAAAAACAAAAAC
>DROJ01000041.1 GCA_011321935.1 Bacteroidota bacterium
AAGTCAAAAATTGCGCTTGAAGCACTCCGGGAACAGGAGCGAATTTGACCTGCGAAAGGTCTGTTGTTCATTAGCTTTGGGGTGAAGACAAAATATTCGGGACAAGGGGTAATTCATTTTTGTCCTTTGTTTCGAAAAAATATTTGTATTCCATTTGTTGTTTCTCACCACTCTACATGATAAAACTTTTTTTCTTTAATATGTGGTAAGTTTTGAGAAGAATTAATACCCGATTTTTATTAAAAATCATCCAAAATTTGGGTTTTTTAATCATCAAAACTATCCTAAAACATACAACATATTATATTTTAAAAGTTTTATCATGTAGAGTAGTTTCTCACCTTAAAGTATCTTGTTAAGTGTCCAAATAATGGGGAGTACCTAATACCGCCTCATTGAAGATTCTTTTTATATTTTTAAATTTTAAAAAAAATTTACCATGAAAAATTTTAAAGGTTTGTCGTTTTTTGGAGGGGCCACCTCCCCAATTTTAAACAATTTATTTATAAAAATAGTGGCGCTTGTCCCCTTGCTGTTTTTTGTTTTCCAAAGCGTTGTGATGGGGCAGTGCAGTATTGACCTCATAGAAATAGGCAACTATAACTGCATGCACATGGGGACTAACGACCCCAGTGATGATGCCTTGACGGTATCCATCACGGTCTATTATTCCAACCCCCCTTCCACCGGCTTTTTGGTTTTGGAAGGAGATTTTTCAGCCAGTGTGCATGTGGACGACATCATAGTCCCCTCGGACTGCCAAATGGCAGGGCTGACCTGTAAAAAGTTCTGGAACCTGCCTGTAGACCTAGACGGAACGGATAAAAATGTCACGGCATACTTCACCGACAGTCCTTGTACTTTGTCCGTTAACCCGATATTGTCTTCAATACATACGCAAAATTGCATCAGGTGCAATCCCGAAGTAAGCCCGCGGCCTATCCCTGAATGCTGGCCGGATGAGACCATGCCATGCGGAATCAGGGCAAACTATGCGCCTGACCCCGTTCATTTGGAACAGACCCCTTTGCGCTATATTCAGGCCATCGTCCATGTTTTCCAAAAGGAAGACCCGGCAAACCCGGGGCAGGTGCATCCCACTGATCCGGGCAATTGGCAAGATATACCTGCCCACAAAGCAATCATTGATTCATGGTTCAACGACCCCACGGATGGCATCAATGCTTTTCTTGCCAACCTTTGTGAAGACGCAACAGTCACAAGCCCGTATATCAGTGATTCAAGGCTGAGGATGCTTTTTGACGTGGACAATGATTTGTTTTTCCACGCCGACAATGAGGCTTGGGGCATTGGGTGGTATGCACCCGCACCATGCAATGACCCGAAAGGGGCTGGGTTTAATAATGCAGTGACCACTTATGTCACTTCGCAAACTGACCCGGACATAAAAAATGCCTTTCATATTTTTGTGACCATGGGATCTTGGGTGGATTATGATTCTGGCAACCCCCTTGCCATTGCTGGCGTTCCTGACCCTTTTGATTGCTATAACCCTTGTACTGGTGGCCTGACCGGGGACATGTTCTCTTGCTCCGATTCGCCGACCATTGCCAATTTTGGTAGTTATCAACAATACCAACAGGCCAACAACCAAGTCCCCATAATCTGCGGAGACCCATTTAATGGCAATCCTGCCCTGCTTGGCAGGGGCTTTGTCGGGGAACTCATGCACGTATTGTCGGTTGACCACAACGGCGGCAACTTCCATATCCAGAACAACAATTTTGGGGACGATTGCGATGACACCCCGGACATATCGGATGAGAACCTAATGGACTGTACAGGTGGGAAGTGCAATCTGACCGAGTGCCAACTGGGCCGGGCACATCATTATCTGGCCAACCTCAATCCGGGATTTTTACGCTTCCCCGACGGCATGGGCGGTTTCACCTCCGAGGGCAACTGTGCCCTCACCGACCCCGACATCATCATCAAAAACGAGGAGGACATTGTGTGGAACGGCCTCCGCAGCCTCCGTTCCAATATCATCGTGCAATCGGGCGGCAGGCTCACCATCAACTGCGATCTCGGTATGCCGGAGAACGCCCGTATCACTGTGGAGTCAGGCGGGCAACTGATAGTGGACGGGGCGAGGATATACAACAACTGCGACGGCGATTTCTGGGAGGGCATCATCGTGCAGGGCACACCAGGCCTGCCACAGGCCTGGGACTATGTGAACCAACAGTATTATGCTGGACAGTGTACCATTAGAAGCGGCTCCATAATCGAACAGGCCAACATCGGGGTGCGCACCGGCGAGCTTTTCACCCAGAACCGCAACGGTGGCGTGGTACGGGCAAGCGATACTGAATTCCTCAATTGCAGGCATTACGGCATCTATTTCCCCACTTTTCAGAACCACACGCTGAGCGGCCTCCCAACTGGCAACCTCAGCTATTTCGCCAGATGCGATTTCATTGTGGACAACACCATCTCCAACCAGTTTACGGCCATGGCCTACCTCAAAGGGGTGGACGGCATCACCTTCTGGGGCTGTAATTTCCTCAACCAACTCCCCCACAACGAAGCCTTTGCCGGGGATCGTAAAAAGGGCATCCAGGCCATCAATGCGGGATTCCGAGTGTTCGGCATCTGTACGGACAATCCGCAGACACCCAACTGCCAGAATTTCGCCAACTCCCGCTTCGAGGGATTTGCCTATGGCATCCACACCGGGAACTACCAACTGGCCCATACCTTCCAGGTTTCCCGGGCCGATTTCGACGACAACCTCGTCGGCATCTATGCCAATGGTGCCCCCAATGCCGACATCACCCGCTGCAATTTCAATGTGGGCAGCCAACTGCCCGTGAACACCCAGTACAATCCCGAAAACGCCAACCGGGGCATCCACCTCCATGGTTGCACGGGATACCGGGTGGAGGGAAATGCCCTCACCGGGGCAACTGCCCTAGCAGGCACCACCAGCCCTGTGGGTATCCTTGTCGGGAGTTCAGGAGAAGAACCGAACGAAGTGTACCGGAACACTCTTGACAACCTGCAGATAGGAAACTTGTCCAATGGGCTGAATCGGAATCCAGCCCCCATTTCTTATGAAGGCCTGCAATACCTCTGCAATACCAACGGCGCATCAAATGTCAATATCCTTGATTTTGCCGTGCCAGCAGAAAAAGGGGGCATCAAGGGCATCGCGGGACGGCAGGGTTCGGCGGCGCTGGCTGCGGGGAATACCTTCAGCCTGCCTCCCTCTAACCTGGAAACTCACTTTTTGAACAAGGAGGAGCCGTTTACTTATTTCCGCCCTTCAGGAGTTTCCCTCCCGTCTAATTATTCGACTCTCACCATTACCTTGGATGACGGACTGGAAAACAATTGTCCCTCCACCCTTCCCGGAGGTGAAAAAGAGTTCGCCGACGGGACAGAAAAGAACCAGACTGAGCAGCTTTTTTATGGAAGTACGGACAATGCCGAAAAAACGAAAGCGGCGAACAGGCTGGTGCGCTATTTCTTGGTTGACAGCACAGCACAAGACCTCGACTCCGCCCGTTTCTGGCTGGCAAACAAGAACACCCTGTATTCCCATTTCACGATAGTGGAAACCTATTTACAAGAGGGGGATGCCACGGGAGCACAATTGGCACTGGACAACATCCCGACCCAGTTCACCCTTTCGGGAGAACCACAGCTGGAGTACAACCATTTCAATACTTTGAAAAGTTTACAGATTGCCGCCGAACAGAACGGCACGACGGATGAACAATTGGTGGCCGCCAACCAGGCCACCCTGACACAGGTGGCCGATGCGGGCGACTACTATGCCTCCAAACAGGCCAAACTGTTGTTGAACGAAGTGAACGGAGAAACCTATTTGCCGCATGTCGAACTGCCGGATGCGGGGCAACAGGAGCTTCTCGCTCCCCCGCATAACAGTTCGGTTGTTTCGGTTGGTACCGAGCAGGTAGTGGCGATACCGAACCCGGCAAAAGAAATGACAACTTTCCACTATTCGCTGGGCAAGGAAAGCCCAGCCGCCATGCTGGTTGTGAAATCAGTTGACGGGCGCACGGTCTGGCAGTCCAATCTAGAACATCAAGCCGGGCACGTCAACTGGCATTTTGGAACCGTGGCAGGGGGGATCTATTTCTTCAGTCTAAAGGTAGATGGGAAAACCATCCTGACAGATAGGCTCGTCATCGTCAGGTGACATATTCTCACCAAGCACCATGCCCAACCTGGGCATGGTGCTTTTTCAATCATATGCGATGAAAAAACAGCTATCACTTCTTATGGCTCTGTGCTTTTTTATGCCGCAACCGCTCTGGTTACTTTCAACAAAAGAATGATTGCCAATAAATAGTCACCTTGGCATAATCATTCGATACACCAAAAAACGACGCCCCCCCACGCCCGCCGTTTCTTTTTCCACCCCACCCCCCACCCATCCGCCCAAAATTTTGCACATTCCTCCCCACCCCTTATCTTCGCCCCACCTAAGACAATGTATCAAGTCAAGCTCACCTCGACATGGGTATAACAACTTAGGTGCCTTCCGGCCCCGCTGCCGGAAGGCTTTATTATTGCTACCTTTGGCCGCAATTACACCTGCTTCATGGCCAAAAAAAACGACCGCTTCCTTGCCCTGCGCTTCCCCGAATTCCGTTTCCTCGTCGGGGCGAGTTTCCTTTTCAACACCGCACTGATGATGCAAGAAGTCATCATCGGGTACGAGATGTACAAGATCACCGGCGACCCCCTGGCCATCGGACTGATCGGTTTGGCGCAGGCTGCGCCCTTCATCGGGCTATCGCTCATCGGCGGGCATTTTGCGGATATACTGAGCAAAAAAAAGGTCATTGTAGCCAGCCTCTTGGGCATCATCTGCTGCTCGTTGGCACTGCATTTTGCGGCCAAAGAATTGAGCGGCGGGGACGGCTCGCTCGCCTTGCAGCTCATCATTTATGCCGTCGTGTTCTTGACCGGCACCTTCCTCGCTTTTTACTCCCCCACCATACAGGCACTGCGGCCCTTCCTCGTGCCCCGGTATGCTTACGAAAATGCGGCCACTTGGGGCAGTGCCACTTGGCAGGTAGGCGTCATAATCGGCCCCGGCATATCTGGGTTTATTTATAATTGGGTCGGCTTCGCCAATACGATATTGGTGGCAGTGGCATTGATGGGAGTTGCCCTTTTGCTGTGGACGGGCGTCAAAGACCGCAAGATCGAAAACCCCGAAAGCGGCAACGCATGGCTAAAAATAAAAGAGGGGCTGCGGTTTGTAAAAAAGAAAAAAATGCTGCTCCACTCCATCACCCTCGACCTCTTTTCGGTGCTGTTTGGCGGGGTCGTCGCCATCCTGCCCGTCTTTGCGGAAGACGTGCTGCACGTCGGGGCGCAGGGCTTGGGCATCCTCCGGGCAGCGCCTGCGGTGGGGGCCATGTTCTCGCTGCTCATCATTTCCAATATTTCATTGATGAAAAATGCCTGGCGTACCCTGCTGCTTTATGTCGCCGGCTTTGGGGTGGCCACGCTGGTCTTCGCCCTTTCCAAAAACTTTTACCTCTCCGTCGCCGCACTCTTCCTCACCGGTGCTTTCGATGCGGTGAGCATGGTCATCCGTTCGACCATCCTGCAGCTCATCGTGCCGGACGAAATGCGCGGACGGGTCAGCGCCGTGAACGGCATCTTCATCAGCGCCTCCAACGAACTCGGTGCCTTTGAATCGGGACTGGCAGCAAGCCTCGTCGGGGCAGTGCCGTCGGTGGTGCTTGGCGGGGTGGCCTCGCTGGCCATCGTGGGTTTTGTTTTTTTTAAAACAAAAGAGCTGCTGGGGGTGGACTTGCGGGAGGAGGTTTGATGAATGATGAATGATGAATGGTGAATGGTGAATAGCCTGCCCCGAAACCTCGGGGGTGAATAGCCTGCCCCGAAACCTCGGGGGTGAATTGAGGCTTTTATTGACGGGAAGGATTTTCCTGAAAATTTTGGATCGTAACCTTTTACGGCGACTCAATACCTGTAAACCTTTAATCCAGAGCGGCGGGGTTTTGCAACCCCGCACTCCGCTCCACAATTGATTGATGCGGATTGCGGGGTTCAAAACTCCGCTGCCCGTACTCCTATAAAAAACCTGCCCATCGGTACGTCCGTACGGACAAGCAGGAATACAGTGGAGGCTAAAAGCCAAACTCACCTTGCCCCATTAAAAAGATACGGAAAGGCAATCCTTATGCTTCGGCATATCCGGTATAAGGCCGCATTTTTGGAGAATAAAAGGCCAAAACAATATCCTCTTTTGGAATTCCTTTAGCCTCCAAATCCCCGATAATGTCATAGTCCGAAATATTCCTTTGAACCCATATTTTACCGTCTTTGATGTCAATATGAAAAATGACGGAAAAAGTGTTTTGAATGCCCTGCCAACCAATACGGAGAACCTGATAGTGCAAGTTGGTGTCGTCAAAGAGGAGTTGGGTTTCCAAATGTTCTTTGCTGTCAGGTTCTACCGCCCCTTGTCGGGCATAAGAGGCCAAGACCTCTTTTACAAGCGTTTTATATTTTAATAATTTATCCATTTTGTGATGCTGTTTGTTGAAATATCAAAAACCATCAGGTTGACACTTTCTTCTTTCAATCGTTTTTGGATGAATTTCCCTTGAAAAAGTTCATGGAAAAAAGCATCCTCTGGAATGGCCAAATAAACGGTTCTGGAAGCTTCAACGTCCGCCAATGCACTTTGATAATCAAGATATTGGCCGATGGCTTCATGGAAAACATAAATGAAAGATTTCTTGATAAAACTTAACTTCAACCGCAATCTTTTCTTCATCTTTTTCTGCCAAAAACACATTTTCCGCAGCCAGGTCAACCTCCAGATAAGCAGTTTCAGAAATAGGGATTCGGAGTGGGTCTGCCGTAATTTTCCATCCCTCGTTTTCCAGGGCCTTACGTGCGTTTATATGAAAAAGGTCTTTCGCCATAGTTATTGCAAAATTACAGAAAATTTGGCATGTTTAAATCTACTTAAAATAGCTGCCATTTTTGCTAAGAAAGCAATAAAAATAGGCGCTGCCCACTTTCATGACAAGGCCTTCGAAAGAGGTTCCGGATTTTTTGTTTGAGGCTAAGGGCTTTTTTACGGAACAGCAATTTCCCTCCCCATTTTCATCGCAAAAAAACCAAACTTACCTTGCCTCATTAAAAAGATACCATTGAAACTTATTTTTTATACCTTACCCACCGATAGCTAAAATCAATCAAAAAACAATCTTCGTAAAAAATGAAAATCGTATCCACCCTCCTCCTCCTCGCCCTGTTCCTCGGTTGCCAATCCACCGACAAAGGCCCACAGCCCCTCCCCGCCGCAACCCTCGCAAAAGACCTCTCCGCAAAACTCATCACCGCCACCGCGGGCGAAACCATCCTCCTGCCCGCGGGCCAATTCGAGTTCCAGCGCCCCCTCTCCCTCGATGCCGTGGCCAACGTGTCCATCAAAGGGGCGGGCATGGGCAAGACCATCCTTTCTTTCAAGAACCAACTCGAAGGCGCCGAAGGTTTGATCGTAAAAAACACAGAAGGCCTCACCCTCGAAGGCTTCACCGTGGCCGACACCAAGGGCGATGCCATCAAAGTACAGGCCTGCAAAAACGTGACTTTCCGGGGCATGGAAGCCACTTGGACGGGCGGCGCAAAGACCAGCAACGGCGGCTACGGCCTCTACCCCGTCAGTTGCACGAACGTGCTGCTCGAAAAATGCGAGGCCAGTTTTGCCAGCGACGCCGGCATCTATGTCGGCCAGTCAACCAACGTTGTGGTGCGCGACAACTACGCCCACCACAACGTGGCAGGACTCGAAATCGAGAACACCCGCAACGCCGACGTTTACAATAATAAAGTGGAAAACAACACGGGCGGACTGCTCATTTTCGACATGCCCGACCTGCCGCAGGCCAATGGCTACAAGGTCAAGGTCCACGACAACCTGATCGAAAACAACAACAGCCCCAACTTCGCCGCCGAGGGCACCGTCGTCGCTACCCTGCCCCCCGGCACCGGCCTGACCATCATGGCGCACCGCGAAATCGAGGCATTCAACAATACCATCCGCGGGCACCACACCGTCGCCATCAGCATGGTCAGTTGGCTGTTCACCGGGCAGCCCTACCAATCGAAGGAATACGACCCGTTTTGCGCCAAAATTTTTGTCCACGACAATATTCTGGAAAACAACAAAGGTGCGATGGACATGACCACCGACTTTGGCAAACTGCTCACTGCCGTGGCGCAAGGCCAAACGGTCGGCATCGCCATTGACGGCATTTTCAACCCAGAAAAATATGGCAAGGACGGCGAGGTGGTCTGTTTCAAGAACAACGGCGAAAGCAGTTTCCTCAACCTCAACGCGGGCATGGGCAGCACGCCGAACGAGATCATGAAAAACAAAAGCACGGATATTTCGCCTTTTGATTGCTCGTTGGGCGCACTCGATATTTCGGGACATGATGCGTGGCTGGCGGTGGATAATAAAAACTGATAGGATAGCACACTGATTGAACGGATCTAACTGATTCCCGCAGATATAAAGGCCAGTGAAAATCAGTTGAACCTGTTCAATCAGTGTGCTATCCTACCTGAAACAATAAGCCGCCCTGCCGGGCAAATGAAAAATTATGAAAACAGCTTTCCTCCCGCTAACTGATAGGATCGCACACTGATTGAACGGATCTAACTGATTCCCGCAGATAAAAAGGCCAGTGAAAATCAGTTGAACCTGTTCAATCAGTGTGCTATCCTAC
>DROJ01000042.1 GCA_011321935.1 Bacteroidota bacterium
CATACATTGCAACTCCATGATGTTGGTCTTGCCGAATGAGGGTCATCGTAACTTTCGTCACCCATTGGATTGTAATCATCCATGTAGTCTTCATCAAATCCACCATCACCCATAAATCCATCATTAGAACTTGGGTAAAACCGCCTTTTTCTTTTCTTGGGTTCAACCGCCATTGGCTTGATTTCGTAATCCCAGTGAAGCCCATGAAAACTATTATAAGCTGGTTTCCATCCAATTTGATGTTTAGTTTCAACCAGCAATTCAATTAAAGCATCGAAATTTTGAAATGTAGCTTGGATACGTTCTTGGCTTATATTGTTTGCAACCAGTATTTCGTGAATATCTTTTATTAATTTATCCATATTCGTGCATGAATCTCTAATTGAAAATGGCGATTTTGGTCTATCTTCAATTGGATAAATTTTTTTGTATTCGAATACTGTTCCACGACTTTGGTTTCCGTTTTTATTAGTAACCGTAACTGGATAGCTGTCTTGACATTCAAATCCCATTTTCCTTAATTTTTCTTTTTCGTTCCCTTCAATTTCTTTCAACATTTCTCTGACTTTTACTTCTTCCCAGCCTTCTTCTTTTAAAATAAACCAAATGGCATCTTTTTCAGAAAGTCCTTCTGTTTCAACTATATGAATGGGTCTAAAAATTTTTTCCACGGTTTTTATTTTTTGTTTTTCATGGCACCGAACTCGTTCATATGTTCAATATTGAACATACCCCCATCCCGGATACGGATATACGTCAATTCCGCTTAACAAAGCGGAATTGACGTATATCCGCCGAAGGTATCGAAAACAGGAAAAAAAGTCAAATATTCTCAACAATATTTTTCCACAATAAAAGCACGGTGAATGCGGGCCGGGGGAGGGCATACCCTATAAGTTGGAAGCCCTGCTAAAAGCCCTCGCACAAAGCCAGTTGTTTGTTTTTTATAAAAAAGCATTTTGTTGTTGGTCAATTATTGCTTGTTTTACGGAGGGCAAGTGTCCAGTCCAATTAACCCAACAATCAGCAACCAACAAGCAATTCCTTTTGAAAAAAACACTCATCATCTTCGACATAGACGGCACCCTGGTTTTTTCCAACAAAGTTGACAGCCAATGTTTTGCGGAGACCTATGATAAGGTATATGGCCGTCCTTTTCCCTCCATTGACTGGCGGAGATACCCACATGTGACGGATCATGCCATCTTCCATTCCGTCATCCGGGAGCAGTTCGGCCGCCCCTGCGAGCCGGGGGAAATCGAGGCTTTCCAAAATCATTTTGTCGAACTGCTGGAGCAAAAAAGAAAAGAGCAGCCCGAAGGATTCCGAGAAGTGCCCGGTGCCCGGGAAACTGTTTTGCGCCTACTCGGTCACCCTGATTATGCGGTGGGGATCGGTACAGGTGGTTGGCACCGGCCGGCCTGCCTGAAATTGAACCATGTCAATATCCCGCTCGAAAACATCTACCTGAGCGCTGCCGACGGGAAGGAAACCCGGAAGGCCATCATCGAAGAGGCCGTCCATTTTTCAAAACAAAAACACCGTTCATTTGAGCGGATCGTTTATGTGGGGGATGCTGTTTGGGATGTGCGCACTACCCGCAACATGTCCATGAACTTTGTCGGCATCAGAAAAGATGGCGATGTGGATGTATTGAGAAGAGAAGGGGCGGCTGTTGTTTTGGAAGATTTTTCCGACCACGATGCTTTTTTACGGGCAGTCCAAACGGCTGTCCCTCCAAAAAAAAATCAGGAACGGGGAACTATTTAAATGGATTGCGCATTCATTACCCTGTCGTTATCAGGCTCGAACATATTTTTTTTTAAAAATATAAATGAGGGTTTGGATTTATAATCGGCGATACTATCTTTGCAGCCGCTTTTCCCCGCAGGGGGTTCTTTGAAGAAAGAAAAGCATTAAATTATGTGATCTCGTAGCTCAGTTGGTAGAGCACTTGACTTTTAATCAAGGGGTCCTGGGTTCGAGCCCCAGCGGGATTACAAAGCCCCGGCAGGTGACTGCCGGGGCTTTTTTTGTCGATCTCGCAGCTCGGTCGGCAGGGCATCCCGACGTAAAGTCGGGAGGGTCCTGGGTTCTCCCGACGTAAAGTCGGGACAGCGGGATTACAAAGCCCCGGCAGACGACTGCCGGGGCTTTTTTTGTCGATCTCGCAGCTCGGTCGGCAGGGCATCCCGACGTAAAGTCGGGACAGCGGGATTACAAAGCCCCGGCAGACGACTGCCGGGGCTTTTTTTGTTGGGCCAATAATGTTTTTTCGTATCTACTCAGGTGCGTGTGCGTCGGTAGCACAGCGTTCACGCTGTCCTGGTAAACGTCGTTTACGTCGTTTTATTTATGCACAGACGTAAACGTCTGTGACCGGGACAGCGTGAACGCTGTGCTACCGACGCACACGCACCTCTCTCTCTTAAAACAAAATGCTATGAAAAATAAAATATATGCAAAAAAATAAACACCTAATACAATGGCGTATTAGTGCTTTTTTATCAGCAATGAAGGTGTGCTATATAGGCTTTCATCTAAAAAGGCAGAGACTTTTC
>DROJ01000043.1 GCA_011321935.1 Bacteroidota bacterium
AAGAGGCCTTTTTTTTTTAAGGGCGCACGAGGGAGGTTTCCCGCAAAGTCACGCAAAGGTTTCGCAGAGTCTCGCAAAGCAGTACGTGTACTCGCCTCGCTTTGCGAGACTTTGCGAAACCTTTGCGTGACTTTGCGGGAAATAATTACAAAATGCCGAACGGTTTCTAAATAAAAATCACGCCGCCATACTGTTTTTAAATTGCATGGAAATAATCGTCCCTCCTTTATTTATCTCCTCCAATTTCCCGCCCAGTTGCGTGGTCAACAATTGCACCAACTGAGTGCCAAAGCCCGTCGGTTTTTTATTTTCCAAAATATTTTTCCCCACGCCATTGTCGGCAATTTTCAGTTCCAGTTTTCCTTTTTCTATTTCTTTTAAACTGATTTTTATCTGCCCCTCTATATTTTCGGGAAAAGCATATTTCAGGGCATTGGTCAAAAGTTCATTCACGATGAGGCCGACGGGCACCGCCGTGTCCACATCGAGTTCGAGGGCATCCATGGCACACTCAACATTGATGCGGTTTTCGGCCCCAAAAGAATCCAATATATTTTCACTTAAATTAATGAAATAATCTTTCATTTCAATGGCCGCGAGGTTTTTTCCCTGATATAGTTTTTGGTGGATAATGCCCATACTTTGCACCCGGTTTTGGCTTTCCTGCATGGCATCCAAAACGGTGGGGTCTTGCACATGCGCCGACTGCAAAGCCAAAAGGCTGCTCACCGTTTCGAGGTTGTTTTTTACCCGGTGGTGTATTTCTTTTAATAATAGCTCGTTTTCGGAATTTCTTTTTTCCAGTTCATTGTTCGTTGTTTTCAGGAGGGCATTTGTTTTTTGTTTTGACTTATAATTACGGTATAATAAAACCATAAAAAAAGACAATATAGCGGCAAAGGCAATGGCCCCCCATTGGATGGTTTTTTGCTGGCCGATTACTTCTTTTTGCGAAGCTATGAGCGCCTCCTTTTTTTCCGTTTCATATTTGGTGAGCAGCTCCGACATGGTGGCATCTTTTTCAACGCTCACCAAAGAGTCCTGTGCCGTTTTAAATTTTTTATAATAATCCAATGCCGTTTTATGGTCGCCCATATTTTCATAAATAGTGCTGGCGTGCATATAATTTTCGGCAAGGTTGGCTATTGATTTTCCGGCCTCCTGCAGTTCGATGGTTTTCAATTTATAGGGCAGGGCTTCCTCATGTTTTCCCATGCGCATATATACATCGCCGATATTGGCCGTGCTGGCGGCCACGCCATCTTTAAAATGGGTCTTTTTTGAAATATTCAGGCAGCGTTTATAATCGGCAATGGCCTCGTCATATCTGCCCAAAAATTTAAGGGCATTTCCCCGGTCATTGTACAGTGGCGCAATTTCCCCCGGAGACATGTTTTCCGCATAGGCGAGGTTGACGGCCTGATTGATATAGTCATAAAATTTTTGAAAATCTTCGGTCAAAAGAGAGGTCGTCCCGGCAGTGCCGAGGCTATAAAACAACTGCCTGTTGTCCCCGCTTTTTTTGGCAAGGGCAATGGATTTTTGGATATATTCCATTGCCTTTTCCGGCTTCTTTTGATGGCCGAGGTCTTGGGCAATATTTTCATAAACCTTGGCCAGGCCGCTGTCGTCGCCAAGTGCTTCCATGAGCGGGAGCGCCTTGAAATCGTATTCCAACGCCTTTCCAAAATCGGTGCTCCAGCGGCTGATATATGCCTTTTTGAGCCAGGCCGAAGCTTCGCCTTTTTTGTCGCCCACGGCCACATATCCCGCCAATGCCTTGTCAAAAAACACGGTGGCCGAATCGAACCTTTGGGTATTGGCATACACCCGGCCCTCCATTTCATAAAAACGGGGAAGTTGTTCTTTGCTGTCCGTTTTTTCGGCCAGCGCCACGCCCTGTTTGATGAAAGCGAGGGACTGTCCGAGGTCGGTCTGTTCGGCCGTTTTGGCCATTTTCTGCAATAGTTCCAATTGCTGTTCCGGGTCGGAAGTTTTGGAAAAAGACGCTTCCAGTTCCGCCAGGTTTTGGGCGGGCAAAAGGGCAGTGAAAAACAGGCAGGCAAGGGCAAGGCAGTAGATTGATTTTCTCATTTGTAGATTTTGGGTCGGGGGAGTTCAAATTCCGGCTCAAGGTATGGAATATATCCGTTCACCCGCGGCGGCGGTGTGGAAAAAAAGTGCCCATGCCACATATGCCCTTTTTCATGTTTGTAAAAAAGCCCTGAAAAAAAAACAAAGC
>DROJ01000044.1 GCA_011321935.1 Bacteroidota bacterium
AGAAAACGTATATTTCCATAAAACCAATAATTGTTGATTTTATAAAAATATGGGCTTTCTATTTTCAAACCGGATTGCAATAAATTTCAATAAATATGTCAACATATATAAAAGGGGCGTTTGAAATATCGACAGATAAGGGCCGGTTGCAATTAAACGTTATCCATAAATATTTGAGCGAAGAAGCATATTGGTGCAAAAATATCCCATTGGAAACAGTGGCCAAGAGTATCGAACATTCCTGCTGTTTCGGGCTTTACCATAAAGAAGAACAAATAGGCTTTGCCCGCGTGATAACGGATTATGCAACCTATTCCTATCTCGCCGACGTCTTTATTTTACAAATATACAGGGGCAGGGGTTTGTCAAAATGGTTGGTGCAAACAATTATGGAACATCCAGCGCTGCAGGGCATGAGGAAGTGGGTGTTGGGCACAAGGGACGCCCATGGGCTATATGCAAAATATGCGGGGTTTACTCCTTTGAAAGAACCCGGTAAATTTATGGAACTGCATTTTCCAGATATATACAAACCGGGTTGAAATCAGCTTTGCTGAATTTTTGAAAATTAGTAAACCTGATTGCCGGACGCCTCTAATTATTAGACCTTATTCGGATTTGTGTGTGCCAGCACACAAACCGTCCAAATTCATTGTTTTTGAAAAGGCTTCGTACAAAAGTTTTAGAATAAAGTTTATTTATTTGTTTCAAAATAATGCTTTTATGAAAATACTTGTTTTTTCTTTTATTTTTTTTGTTCCGATAATAATGCTTGCACAAAAAAGCCAGGAAAAAATAATCTATTTAATTCCCGGACAAGGCTCGGACGGGCGTTTGTTTAAAAATATAAATATTGAAAAATATAAAACAAAGGTCATCAAATATACCGTTCCTGTAAAAGGCGAGACCATGGCCAGTTATGCCCGGCGTCTTTCGTCACAGATTGACACCACAAAAAGATATTCTATTGTCGGCGTTTCTTTGGGCGGCATGTTGGCTGTGGAAATGTCGAAGGTGATGAGGCCGGAGGAAGTGATATTGATTGCCAGTGCCAAAACGAAAAATGAAATTCCAAAGCTCTATAGTTTTTTCAGGAAATTCCCGGTTTATAAATTGTTCGGCGGGAATTTTTACAAATATTGGACAATTGTTTTGCAACCTCTATATGAACCAATGGATAAAGAGTACCAGAAATTATGGCGGCACATGTTGCTGCAAAAAAATCCTAAATTCATGAAACGGGCTGTCCGGTGTATTATAGAATGGGACAACGAAGAGTACGACAAAAAAATAATCCAACATATACACGGCACAAAAGACAAAACGCTTCCCGTCAAAAATATCCATGGCCCCATATTGATCGAAAATGGGACTCACGTAATGACATTGACAAAGGGAAAGGAAATTTCAAAAATAATAAATATGGAAATAATGGCCAATAATGGCCACTGATATATTGCCCGTTTTTAGCGTTGGTTATTTGATGTTTTTGCCCGTTTGTACTGTTTTCCCATTTTGACAGTAGTTGACAAAATGGGGCCGCCGCTATAATCTAATCTGTCCCGGTTGCAGAAGCTGGAAAAAAAGTTGCCGGAACAAGTGCTTTCTTCAAAAAGCAGCAGGCCGAGGTTCAAACTGAACCTTCTCGAAAACCAGCCAAACCCTGCTGCAAATGTGTTGGTACCATGCCCGTTTGTATTGAGCAAACTTTCCTTTTCTATAAGGTGAAACACTTCTGCCACGACCCTTATCCGATTGTCGATGCGCAGCGACCCACCAAAAAATATGGCGTTCATATCTGTTCGTTCTTCTAGTATTTTCCCTTTGTTGGCCATGAACCCCAGGTTGAGGTAATAGTCTGGTGTACCCACCGATACTGCTGTTGACCAGCCCCTTGCCCCCTGAGTTGTTGTGCCCCAGCTTACACTCGTGTGAAGGTAAGGGCTTAGGTCGAAAGCTGCTTTTAACTGGACATATGGCTCAATGCCGAGCAAGCCGACCGTACCTGTCAAATGATCTGAAAGGCCGGCCGCAAAACTGTTGATAATATAATTGATGTTGCGGTACTCAAAGTCATTCTTGCGGAGGCCAAAACCTGTCGGGGCAAGCAGCAATGCCCGTTCGTGGCCGACCATGGGCTGATAGCTTTTTTTATATTTCAGTAGCTTCATTTCCGGACGGGGAAAATAAAAAGCTGGTTTTCCCGGTACTTGAAACCCAACCTGTTCGTGGTCGAGGGACAATAGACAGCCTTCTATTTTTTTACCGCTATTCAGGGTGACAATGTAATTGTTGGGGTATTTAGGATAGTTCATGCCGGGTTGCAGCACCGCGGAAATCAGGCTGTCTGCTTTTAAGTACTTCCTGTGGTTGCCGTCGTATTTGATCCTTGCTGCCCGTTTGGACAATACCAACAGGCGGCCTGTCCCTTCTTCGCCATCGTTCCATTTGAACAAATGTTCGCCTGTGACCGGATCTATATCTGCATTGGCTGCTCCGAATTGGGGGACATTAATGGACTCCAGTTCTTCCATTGCGAAAACAAGCATATTTCCTGTGTTCATCCGGAAAGTAAGTTTGCCTTCTCCCCAGCTTGATATGGAGCCGTTGAACAAGTCCCCGTTTTTGGTCACAAGTGTTAAAACCTGTGCCGTATCGCCCAGACGCAGTACACCGTCTATTTCAATTTGTGAAAAAATGGAAATGGGCAAACACAATAGGGCGGCAAAAATGATTTTGGTAAGCGCCATTGTAAATTAAGGAGTTGTGTCAAGGGAGCAGGCAACTTATTTGTTGCCTGTTCCCCAACAGGTGAATTTTAGGTGTTTGATGAAAGGTTGTTGAATGTCCAATGTTTTGCGAAGTGGGATTTGTCAAAAACAATATGCCATAACTTGTTGATTTTTAACCTGTTACAAGTTTTGCTTGCAATATTGTCATAAATTATTGCCATAAATTAAGGTGTCTGGGCAGAGCTTGATTGGTTGTAGTTGTACATTTTGGTAAAGCTACGATAATGGTTTTTGCCCGCCTTATTTGGATTGGCGGGCCTGTCCCAAACCTTCGGGGAAATATCTTTTGGGGGCTGAACAGTTACGGTTTTTTTTATTGTTGATTTCGGGTCAAATCCAAAATGGGTTCAGTTTTTGAAATATAACTTTTCCAAAGGCAATAAGGTGGTTGACAGATTATTTGCACAGATGAAATTCTTTTGCAACCGTTCGTCTGATGGGCTGAAAATCAGTTTGTTAAGGGAACGTTGAAAAAGAAATTCGAAGTTTGGGCCACAATTTTACGTAATCTTTTTGTGGCTTTAATTTCCTTTCGCTATCTTTGCACTCTATCTTTTCCATCTAAGTGGTTTCGAGCAAGTTTGATTTGAAATAAAAGCCGATCTGTAAAATACCCCGAAATGGGTATTCCTTTTGGATCGACATGGATATATCTTTGCATCGAAATTTTTTGAATATAAGAATCCCTGAATTTGACCTAAGAATTTAATAAACAGATTATAATCCAACATCCGTGAACATGACAAAACGTTACATTCTTTCCCAATTTTGTTCCAACCGATTTTTTCCCGCTAGCCGATTTATTGTCATCACAGACGACATCTATTCTTCTCCTGCCAAGTTCCGGCAGGGCAATACCGGATTAACTTAAGATTTTATCTGTTTGTTAGGACCCGAAGACCAAACGTATTCACACAAGTAGGAAATTCTTTAACCGTACACATATTGTCCCGTGGGGCAAGTTTGTGCCTGCCTCTGGCAGTCAACAAATTATAATCTAATTTTGACAAGTTATTATCTCGTGAAAAAAACGAATCTTACACACAATACTCTTCTTAAATGAAGCAAGGTGTTAGCCTTGTCCCGACCATGTCGGGATGGCTAACACCTTTTTTATTTAGAAAAGGCTTTCGTACAGGTTCGGCAATTGCTAATCAAAATATATTCTTTAACTAAAAAATTTCTAATCTCATGAAAAAAGTGAATTTCAAGTTTTTCTTGACGTCGTTTTTCATCGCATTGAGTATCGTCTTCTTAGGTTCTATGGAAGCGGATGCCCAATCGATGCTTACAACTGGCGGCACTTCTATTGGAAGCGGTGCAATCCCCCAAGGTGATTTTGTGGACTCTAACGAGGCACAAAATATCTTAGGAGATGAACTGGCTGACTTAAAAAATCAGCTAGGGACTGTTTCTAATGCAAACGACCTCGCTTCTCTAGAAAGCAAGTACGTTTATTTTACCGCCATTGGCGAAAACATCAATAGTGGTGTTACTGTACCCAAA
>DROJ01000045.1 GCA_011321935.1 Bacteroidota bacterium
GCCCGCCGTCCCCGCCCAAAGAGCCTGTCCCGAATCTTCGGGGCATCGCCTCAAAGAGTCCCTGAACAGTTACAATAAATCTTAAAAAGTAGTTTGCCTTATTTATTTAAATTAATAACAGCGTCAGCAACCGCCTCTGCCGTGAGACCCAATTTTTGATATAGTGTTTTATAGGGCGCTGATGCGCCAAAACGGTCGAGGCCGATTATTTTACCGTCGAGGCCAATATATTTATACCATGACAAGGTGGCACCCGCTTCCACGGCCACCCTTTTCCTGATATTTTTTGGCAATATTCTGTTTTTATATTCCTCGCTTTTTTTGTCAAATATATCAGTGGAAGGCATGGACACTATACGCGTTTTAAATCCTTTTTTGTTCAATATGGATTTTGCCTCCAAAGCAATTTCCACTTCCGACCCGGTGGCTATAATAATGGAATCAAAACCTAAGTCTTCGGTCAATATATATCCGCCATTTGCCGCCCCGGCGGCGGGGGCATAATTTAATTTTTGCCTATTATAGGTCGGCAGTTTTTGGCGGGTCAAAACAAGGCAGGTGGGGCCGTCTTTTTTGCGCAGTGCCATCTTCCATGCCTCCGCCGTTTCATTGGCATCCATGGGCCGGATGACCGATATATTTGGCATCGCGCGAAAGGAAGCAAGATGTGCAATCGGTTGGTGGGTCGGGCCATCTTCGCCGAGGCCGATGGAGTCGTGGGTCAGTACATATATGACCTGTTGTTTCATCAAAGCGGCCATGCGCATGGCCGGGCGCATATAATCCACAAAAACAAAAAATGTCCCCGAGTAAGGCAATATACCGCCGTGCAAAGCCATGCCATTTAATATAGCCCCCATTCCGTGTTCCCTGATTCCATAATGTATATACCGCCCAGCGGTATTATTTGGCGCATATGATTCTTCCCCTTTCGGAAATGTTTTATTGGAAGGTGTCAAATCCGCCGAACCACCTATAAGTGCGGGAATTAGCGGAGCAATATAATTTAATACCTCGCCCGAAGCAGCCCGTGTGGCCATTGGTTTTTCTGGTGAAAATACGGGGATATCAAATGCTTTTTCTGGAATATAGCCATCGAGGCACTGCTGCAATTTTTTCGCTTGGCGGGGATATTTGTTTTTATATGTTTCCCATTTTTTGTTCCAGTCATTTTCAGCGGCAGCGCCTTTTATTTGTGTATCAAGTGCGAGGGGTTTTATATTTTCTGGAATATAGAATTTTTCGTTTTCCGGCAGGCCGAGGTTGGCTTTTGTCAATTTGATTTCATCTTCTGGGAAAGGCTCCCCATGCGCTTTGGAAGTACCGGCGCGGTTGGGGCTGCCAAATCCGATGGTCGTTTTACAAATAATTATAGAGGGCTGTGCCGTATTGTTTTTTGCATTTTTTATAGCGTTATTAATAGCCGTATAATCATGCCCGTTTATTTTTTGCACCTGCCAATGATAGCCCTCAAAACGCTTTTGCACATCGTCGCTATATGAGAGTTCTGTGACGCCGTCAATGCTTATATTATTGTCGTCGTACAGGACAATTAATTTCCCCAGTTTATTATGCCCGGCAAACGCACATGCCTCGTGCGAAATGCCTTCCTGCAAGTCGCCGTCGCTCGCGATGACATAAGTATAATGGTCAATAATATTGCAATCATCTTGATTAAACCGGCCAGCGAGGGAGGCCTCCGCCAAGGCCATACCGACCCCGTTGGAGATGCCTTGCCCAAGTGGGCCCGTCGTTGTTTCCACCCCCGGTGTTTCATAGTATTCGGGGTGGCCGGGAGTCTTGCTCTCCCATTGACGGAAATTTTTCAGTTCGTCGAGCGGCAGGTCATATCCATATAAATGCAGCAAACTATAGGTGAGCATACTGCCGTGCCCTGCCGATAATATAAAGCGGTCGCGGTCGAACCAATCGGGGCTGTTGGGATTGTGTTTTAAATAATTTGTCCATAATATAGCCGCCACATCTGCCATGCCGAGGGGCAGGCCGGGGTGGCCGGAATTGGCCGCACCGACGCCGTCCATGCTCAGGCCGCGTATGGTGTTGGCTATTTCTTTTAAATATAAATTTCGGTCGGTTACGGTATTGTTTTTTTGTAAAGTTGTGGTTTGCATATTTTATGGAAATTATTTGGTTTCTAAAAGTTGACAACTTTTGAAAAGTTGTCAACTTTAAAACAATGTTCAATTAATTTTTCCAGCGTATATCCCGCCATATTCGGGGCAATTAATTTTGCACCTTCAAAGGGGCTTCCCACGGTATAATCATTATAAAAAACCACGGTCGGAATATCGGCACATATAGCCGCGTCCAAACCATTTTGCGAATCTTCGATAACTATTGCTTCGGGTGGTTTTATATTTAAAATATCGAGGCATTTTTTATGTAAAAAACCATCGTTCTCCGTTTTCCTCCCCGATTCTTTTCCCAATATGGGGTCGAAGTATTTATAAAATTCCGCAAGCTGCGATTGTAGCAAGGCTTTTATTTGCGACTCATACGAAGTGGAAACAATAGCAAGCCGTACCCCCTCCGAAATGGTCTGCCGGATGAGGGGTACGACGCCCTCCCGCAACTGCAGGTTGGGCAAATACTTATTGATATAAATTGATTTCTTAAGCGGGGCAAATGCTTCGGCCAAGCGTTCGATTTTTTGCTGCGTATATCCCTCTTTTTTTAGCGAATATTTCAGCCGGTTGACGTTGCCGGGTATGGTGTTTATCCAGTCCTTGAAAGTGTCCCAATGCCATGTTATGTCCAGTCCGAGTTCGCGCATCGCATCGTTGGCGGCGGGCAGGTGGCCGTACCTTTCGGTGTCGGCGATGGTGCCGTCCACGTCGAATATGATTGCTTTTAGCTGGGTGTGCATTGGAAGTTGTTTGCTGGTATGATAGGGTTTAGGCGAAGGTTGTGCCAGTGGCTGCATGGTTTTGTTTAAAGCAATAAAATAAAGGATTAATCGTTGAATACCAGCATTTTACGTAAAACATATTTTTTATGTGAAATCATGACAGAGGAGGTTTTGCGCCAATATTGGCACATGTTTATTTAGAATGGACGGGCAATACTGGAAGAATGGCGTTAAAATATTGGTAACGTGTGTTTTAGGCGGGCAAAAATGGCACAGCCCTTTGTTTCCGGCAAATTACCGCTTCCGGGATTAGGGCTTCTTGGCCGCCTATCGTTCCTTTACAACTGCCCTTCGGAGCGGGGCATTCATACCCGTAAATTATTCAATACCTTTACGAATTGGTAATGCTCAAAAAATTGTAGCGTTCGAGGGTTTTACGCTTTAGGTTTACCATAATTTGAGTCCACCTGAAAACACTGCCCTTTTTTTCCAACATATATTTAAACCAATAAAAAATAAAATGAAAAAATCAATCCTTGTACCGGCGCTGCTCATCACCTGCTTGGGCATATATGCGCAAAACCCCAACCCTTCTGCTGCTATTGATTCGGAAATAACCGCAATCATGGGCCAACAGCATTTTGCCGGCACCTCGACCGTCATCGTAAAAGGCGGGGAAATTGTTTGGCTGCAATCGTATGGCTTTGCCAACTCCGATTTGGGAACCCCGTTTACCGACACCACATCGCTCATGCTCGCTTCTGTTTCAAAAATATTTACCGGCACCACTATCATGCAATTATATGACGATGGTTTGATAAACCTCGACGATAATATAAACGCATATCTGCCTTTTGAAATAAATATCCCCGGTTTTGAAAACACCCCGATAACCTTTAAAATGTTGCTGACGCATACCTCTTCCATAAAAGACAATTGGGAGGCCATGGACGGGTATTATAATGACAATGGCGACCCGACTATTTCTTTGGCCGACTGCATGGAAAGGTATTTTTCAACAACAGGGGCCGACTATAGCGCGGGCAATAATTTTTTGGACAAACAGCCCGGCACCGTCCACGAATATTCGAATATCGCCACCGCCCTCGAAGGTTATCTCGTGGAGGTAATTTCAGGTATGCCGTTTAATGAATATTGCCAGCAAAATATATTCGACCAACTTTGTATGGACAATACGCATTGGTTTTTATCGGAATATCCGAATATAAATACAATCGCCAGCCCGCACGATTATTTTAATTCGCAATATGAACCCATTCCGCATTATGGTTTTGCCGATTACCCCGACGGGATGCTCCGTTCCAATTCAAAAGATTTGGCGAACTATATGATCGCTGTTTTGCAGGGCAGCACCTTTGCCAACGGCAGCTTTATTTCCGCAAATGTTCTGGACGAAATGTTCACGCCACAAATACCCGGTATCGAACCGGAACAGGGCTATCAGTTTTTCAATTATATTTCGGGCAATATATCTTTGTGGGGGCACGAGGGGGGCGAACAGGGCATATCCACCCAATTGTATTTTGATTTTAACAATGATATGGGCATCGCTATATTGGCAAACGGGGAAAACGACGGGAGCGAAATATTTGATGTTCTATATGAATATGGCATCGGCCTTTCGCCCTCCGGCATTGGCGCCCCGCCGTGCAGCCATATAGTTTCCACCATTGACAAAGCAGCTAATTTATCCTCTTTCAATATATACCCGAACCCGGCAACCGGCCATGTGCGCCTTTCTTATGACGGCGCCTTTTCCGGTGAATTGCAGATTTATGACAGCGCTGGAAAAATGGCCCGGAATATTGGCCGCATATATTTGCCGACCGATATTCCATTAAATGGATTGGCCGGAGGCCTGTATATTTTTAAATTTAAAAACGGGCAGGTTAATTTTAATAAGAAGCTGGTTATTAATAATGATTAATGGCAACTATTTAGCCCCCTCAAAAATATTGATTTCACTAACCCCGAGTATTCGGGGTTAGTGAAATCAGCAGTTTAATGGAGTGGCCTAAATAGTTACGATTAATGATTGATTACTGCAATATTATAATTTTGGAAAAACCCCCGGTTTCAATTCTTTTAAAAAAGCTTCGCAAGGGATACAGCGCACCTCTTTGGTCACCAATATATCCGTTCCTCGGTATAATAAAATCATTTTGCACATTGGGTAATCTTTTTTGAATTCGAGGAGGTGGCGCAAATCTTCCGGCCTGACCCGTGCCGTGTTTTTTACTTCGATGGCATATATCCCCTGTTCGCCATATAATACAAAATCCACCTCGGCCCCGTTTCTGGAACGCCAAAAAAACAATTGGAAAAAATTATTGCTATATGCGTTCCAGGCCCTGAGGTGTTGTGCCACGAGGCCTTCGAGGGCAGCGCCGCCAATTTCCTCCGGCCGGTCCAAAGGGCCTTTTGGGCGCAGTGCCTGAAAAACCCCGGTATCGAAAAAATAAAATTTAGGGTGGGCAATTAATTTACGCCTTGCCTTTTTTGAAAATACGGGCAGCCTGAAAGCCAGCAAAACGTCTTCCAATATTTGGATATATCCCTCCACGGTTTTCCGCCCTATTTCGCAGTCCCTCGCCACATTGCTGATATTGATGACCGAGGCGTGGGAATAACTGATAGCCTCCAGGAAACGGGAGAAATTTCCGATGTTGCGCGTAAAACCCTCGTACTGCACTTCTTCGCGCACATATAGCGACACGTAAGTTTCGAGCAGCGCCGCGGGGTCGTCTGCATTTATCACGATGGGCAGCGTGCCGAAACGCAGGGCATTTTCAAAACCATGCCCGGCAGGGAGTTCGGACAAAAGAAAGGGATGGAAGGTTTTGAGCAGCGCCCGGCCGGCAAGCAGGTTGGTACCGGCTTTTTTCAATTTGCGGACGCTCGACCCCGTCAGCACAAACCGGTGCCCTGTTTTTCGCTCGATAAGGTTGTGTACGGCCGACAGCAGTTGCGGTACTTTTTGTATCTCGTCAACGATTACCGTCCTTTTGCCGGGACTGCCCTCCACCAGTTCAATGATGCGCTCGGGCTTGGCGGAATAGGCCCTGAAAACATCCGGTTTCAATAGGTCAACCATCAGCGCAGCGCTGAATTTTTTCTTTAAAAAGGTAGATTTTCCAGTGCCCCTAGGCCCGAACAAAAAGAAACTCCCGGCGGGGGCTTTGAAAAACCTTGGAATATATTTTTCCATTTTGCCTCGAATTTTGGAAATTCAAATTCCAAAATTACAGCTTTTTGGCAAAACGTTTTCAATTATCCCAGCCAATCTTTCAGTTCCTCCATCCTGTCGATCAAAAAATCCGGCTTCGCTTTTTCCAAAACCGGGAGCGGGCGGTAGCCATAGCTCACCGCACAAGTCCGCAGCCCCGCGGCCTGTGCCGCATGTATGTCGTGCGTGGAGTCGCCTACCATGATGGCGTTTTCGGGCTGTATATTTAATTTATTTAAAATATACAATACGCCTTCTGGGCTTGGTTTCGGCAGGTACAGTTCTGGCCTTGCCCCCATTATAATGTCAAAATATTGGGAGAGGCCGAGGCCCGATATTATTTCCACCGTATAGGCGTGTATTTTATTGCTATATACGGCCTTCTTTTTTTTATTAAAATATCGGAGTGTTTCGGGAACGCCAGAGTAGCAAGCCGTTTTATTTGTGTAATTTTTACTGTAATATAAATCAAATAATTTGCGGGCTTCGCCCAATTCTATATCCGTAAAATCGCCGAGCGCCAGTTCCAATAATTTCCGCACGCCGCTGCCCACCATATCGGGCACTTGTTCGTATTCGATCAGTGGCCGGCCCATATTTTTGAGCGCATAATTGACGGCATCGGCAAGGTCGAACTGGGAATTGACCAGAGTACCGTCGAGGTCGAATATAATGAGTTCTATGTTTTTCATTTTTTAAATAAATGGA
>DROJ01000046.1 GCA_011321935.1 Bacteroidota bacterium
GGGAGTTGTTTTTTCGTCATCAACAAATTCTTCTTTTTTGTTTTTATTATAAAGTGCAATTAAAACGCCGAGGGTCGTTAAACCAATCAATACGGCGGCTGCCCGAAGCCAGCGTTTTGGTAAAAAAAAAACAGTGCGGCGTTTTCCTTTTTTTTGGCCCTCGCCATATATTTTAAAGTGCGCATAGATTCCACCTGCTTACGCAAACCGGCATCCCGCATCAGCGCAAACTGAAAGGCATCCCGTTCCTCGTCGCTGAGGCGGTTCATAATATAATCTTCTATTTTCTCGTCGTCGTAATTCATTTTAGCATCAATAATAAAAGCAATAATTAGGTTATTTTAATAACCAAAGGTAATTACTTACCACTCATTGATTCACTAACCCCCGACTTCAGTCGGGGGGCAGATAAGACACTAATCCGGGTTTTAACCCAAAATATATGTGTTGTTTTTTGGGTTAAAACCCGATAAAGTTTTGAGCCAGTCCCCCCGACTGAAGTCGGGGGTTAGTGAAATCAAAAGCTTTAAGAGGTGGTAAGTAGTTACAACCAAAGTTATGCACCCAGCCCCAGCGGGGCGACCATGCCTGCCTGTCCGGTAGGCAGGTTTGTAGAAACATACACACCGGCCTTTGTTTTAGCTCCAGCGGAGCGGCGATATTTAATTCAGCCAAACCTGCCTACCGGACAGGCAGGCATTGCCGCCCCGCTGGGGCTGGTAAAAATGGGTTAATATATCTACAAACCTGCCTACCGGACAGGCAGGCATGGTCGCCCCGCTGGGGCTAAATGCGTAATATCAATTAATAACCAAATTTTTCAGTTTTTCAATAATCCGTTGTTTCCGTTTCCGGCAGGCCGCAGGGCTTATATTATATTCACCGGCCAAGTCCTTTAAATCTTCGCCGTTGAAATAGCGCAATATCAAATTGGAATCTTCGGGGGGCAGGGTGGAAAGGTGTTGGTGGATTTCGGATATAAGTTCCACCTTTTCTTTTTCTTGGTCGTCTTGTTTTTTCAGGTGTTTTTCCCGCATGGCGGACAGCGCCTCGGCGTTCATAAAATACAGTCGCTGGTCGCGTTTTATTTTGGCAAAACCTTCTTTTATTTTAAAATCCGAAATGCGGACGATGGTGGCCTCCAGGTCGCTGTATTTTTCAAAAACCCGCTCCTCGAACAGTTCATAAAATTTCAGCAAACATTCCTCGAACACTTCTTCGGCAAACTCGGCTTGGCTCATCAAGGCCGTCGAATGGATGTTTTTTGCCCTCGACAGCAGCACCGGCAGCAGCCTGTTCCTGAACTGCCCGATCAGCCAGGTCCATTCCCGTGGCGACTGCTTTTTTAGCTGTCCCAAGAAAAAATCAAACTGGCGCTCCGGTCGGTAGTGTAGTTGGCCCAAACGATAAATGAATTGAATTTGCTGAATGTGACATTTTTAGGGAAAAAAATTTGGGAAGTGTCTTGGAGAGGCGGCAAGATAGTGTTTTTAAATAAAAAGCCGCATGTAACAGGACATTACATGCGGCTTTTTGGTTCAGGAAAAAGGTGGGCTATCAGAGGCGATGCCCCGAGAATTCGGGGCATCGCCTCTGATAGTTTTAAAAAAAGCAAAGGAGGCCAGTACGGGGTAGATGTCCATCAAATACCGGCCAACCTTTGCCCCTCAATCGCAAGTTTTTTTTGTAACTAATCAGGTCTTTTGAGTATTGGTAGCATAGCGTTCACGCTGTCCCGGTCACAGACGTTTACGTCTGTGCATAAATAAAACGACGTAAACGTCGTTTACCAGGACAGCGTGAACGCTGTGCTACCGACGCACACGCACCTGAGAAGTTTCTTTTATTTTAAAATGTCAGGTTGCCTCTTCTCCTTGTTCAGGCATTCCTGTTTTGGCTTCCGGCCTTTGCAGCAGCCAAAGGCTGATAACGGCGGTGAAAAAAATAATAAAGTCATCCATGGTTTGTTGTTTTCATTTGGTGAAAAAATAAGCTGGGTTGTAGGTGTCAGTACCTTCCAAGTTTTTTCCCAATTGGATTCCAGTTGCGAAAACTTGGAAGGTCTGACCTGAGTGCTCCCTCCCTCACAACACTCATTGCACAACAACCTGCTGCCGCTCCGCCCTTTGGCCGGAAACGACCTCCAGCCAGTAAATGCCAGCGGCCAGCCCGCCCATTTCCAGCGGGTGCAGTGGAGAGGTGATTTTTTCCTGCCGCAGCAGTTGCCCGGCGGAAGAGAAGAGGCGAAGGGTGCTTGTTTCATTCAGTTCACCGGAGAAATACAGGGTCAGTTGGCCATTGTCCACAGGGTTGGGGTATGCCTGAAATATAGTTGGCGGGCCATCTTCAAAGAGTACGCTCCTTACCTCCGAATATTCAAATTTCCCATCAAAGTCCATTTGCCGGAGGCGGTAATAATTGAGGCAGCCCCCCTTGCATCCCCCCAAATGGGGGGAGAGTGGTTTTTCATCAATGAATTTGTACTGCTGAAATTCGCTCGTCGTCCCGTGGCCGGGCACAAAACCTTGTGTTTCCCAGTTCCTCCCGTCGGTGCTTTTCTCGATTTCAAAGCCTTTGTTGCCCTGTTCGGAAGCGGTCTGCCAAGTGAGGAGGGCGGTGTTGTCATCTTGGGCAATGGCCCGGAAATCAAATAGTTCGACAGGCAGGGCAATGTTAGTTCCTGACAGAGCAAAAAAATAAGGTTTGCTGGTACTTGGGCCACCCGTTCTTGTTATGGTTGCTTTTGTAATCAATTTAGATTGATTGCCTGTACTCTACATGAGAAAACTTTTTTTTCTTAATATGATGTCTAAATTCTGTTTATATCTAAAAAGATTGGCCTCTAAAGATTCAATAATTATTTGCAAAAAATCATCTAATAATTTCTGTTTTCTATATAAGCACCGAA
>DROJ01000047.1 GCA_011321935.1 Bacteroidota bacterium
AAAAACCAGAGTCAACGCCTTTCCTCCCGCCCTCCCCGCCCAAAGGCATCGCCTCTTTGTGCCCTCATTGATTTCCAACAAATATGATTCAATCCATCATCATTGACGACGAGCCGAATGCACGGGCATCACTGCTTCAGGAATTAAAATTGCATTGCCCAGAAATACAGATAATAGGAGAGGCGGCCTCTGTTGCGGAGGCGGTGCCATTATTACAAAAATCATCGAGGCTCGAACTGCTTTTCCTCGACATCCAATTGACGGACGGCTCAGGGTTTGATATTTTGGAGAAGGTTGATTTCCAGCTTTTCAAAACTATATTCACCACTGCTTACAGCGACTATGCGCTCAAAGCCATCAAGTTTTCTCCGCTCGATTATTTGTTGAAACCCATTGATGCAGAGGAACTGCGGGCAGCCATAGACAAGGCGCTGCGCACCCGGCAAGATGCCTTTACGGGACAGATGAATTCTTTTTTGCAACAGTACCGAACGGCGATGGCCGCCCCGCAGCAGCGGATTTCCCTTGCCACTTCGGAGGGCATCCATCTGTTTCCTGTGCAGAGTATTTTGCGTTGTGCTTCCGACGGGAATTATACTACCGTCCATTTCCAAAACGGCAAAAAAATACTGCTCTCAAAAACACTGAAAGATATGGAGGAGACCCTCGCTCCTTACCGTTTTATGCGCATCCATAAATCGCATTTGGTAAACCTCGACCATGTGCAAAGCTACCTGAACCGCTTTGCCGGGGAGGTGGTCATGAGCGACGGCACGAGGCTGTCGGTGGCACAAAGGAAAAAAGCAGAGTTATTGAAATTATTGGGCACTTGGGGCAAAGGAGAAAAGTGATTGCCCCTTTAAACGCCCCCTTTATTCCCTCATTTTCATCACCTTCACCCTCGCCGTTTTCCCCTTGCCGTCCATTTTCAAAAAATAAACGCCGGGCTGCGTATTTTCCAAAAACAAAGCGGCTTGCCGCATCAGTTCATCGGTATTGACCTGCTTAGCACGCCAGACTATTTCGCCTGCCAAGTTGATCACCTTTAGCTCCTCTGGCCTGAAATTTCCCGGCAAACGGATTTCCGCCTGTCGGCTAAACGGGTTGGGGAAAACATAGGCATGTACCTCCTCCGGCACTTGGTTTTTTGTGGGCGAAACAATGGGCTTGATGAATATTTTGAACAGCCGGTTGCTGCCCTCCGAAGGCGTGATGTTGGGGAGGAGCGCCTTGATGCCGCCGTAAACATAGCCCACCATCGTCCGCCCCTGCAAGTCGTTCAATTTCAACACTTTATTGTCAAAATGGGGCGCATCGGGCGAAAGGATAAACTTGGCATTTGTGCCCAGCAGTTCATCAAATCCGAGGTCGGTAACCACCTCCTTTGATGAGCCGTCGGCATGGCGCACAAATACGCTCACCTCGTTGATGAAAGGCATGAGGCTATCGGCAACCAGCCCGTTGTCCCCGTCTTTATAGTGCAGGCTGATGCCCCCAAAAAAAGCGGAGTACATCGTCCCGTTTTCTTCGTCGAACAGCGGCACGACGGGGCAGGTATATTGGCTCATTTTCTGAAAATAAGAAGCATCTGTTTCAATATTGCCGGAGGCGATGTAAATGGGATGTTGGAAGGGCAGGTCGGCACTGGGCTGAAAAACGCCGCCATAAAAACCGAGCGCAGGCCTGCCGTCCGGCAAAAAGAGGGGCGCCAGGCTGCCGTCCCTGCGGTGGTATTCGCTGTCGCCGAATGCCTCGTAATTTTCGATAGAAAAACCCGCCCCATCGTCAGCGATGCTGAAACGGCGGATCTCGCTGGTATAAGTTTGCGTGAAAGTGGGCATGCCTGAGGAGTTGTAAAGCCCCGCAAAATCATGCCCCCCGACGAGGTAGAAATCATCGCCGAGCAAAGCCATTTCGCCACCGCAGACCCGCATCCGTTCGTCGGTGAGCAGGCGGAAAGCTGCTTCGGGGCTGCTGCCGTTGACGATAGCGGGAACGAGCATTTCCAAGTCCACCGACAACAGCGTGGGCCAAGTAATGAAGTCGTCTGCGGCCATGTCTTTGCCATAGCCGCCAGCGATGTAAAGGTATTTTCCCCGCTGCGCAAATTGCGGGTTGGAGGAGAGCAAAGGCCCTTCTATTTCCTCTGAAAAACCCGCCACGTCCCAGTCCCACACCTCACCGGACTCGGCATCCATGACCCATATTTTGTCATTGGCTTCTGAAATTGGAAAGCCGGTGAAAGGGAAAAACCCGTGCAGGCCGTTGCTGCGGCCGGCGAGGAAAACCCATTTGCCGTCGTACTCGCCAAAGGCAAAAGAGTGCAGCCCCGGCCAGTCTTGAAAAGTGGTTTCTTCCATTTCAATGGTGAACGGGAGCTGCGAAAAAAGGGGCAATGCGAGAAAGGTAAAAAGCACAGCCAAGTGCCTGGAGATTTTTTTCATTTGTTGGTGATTTTTTTCCAAAGGTAGGGACAGGGGCTTGGAGGCAAGCGGGTTTTTTCAACGAACGGGGGCTATCCTTCAGCGTATGGGAAGGGCAATATAGCAAGGCAACAGAATGGCAGGGAAGTTTTTGGGTTCACGCAAAGACCTCCTTATAACTGTACAGTTTTCTTTTCCGCAAAACGGGCGAACTGCCCACCAAAGACAGTTCTTCTTTCCTGCCCGTAAAATAAGAGGGGTCAATGCCGTTGGGTATTTTGGCGGGGTTGATCCTGCCCAAGCCAACGTGCGTGATCACCTCCGTGACCACAGGCCGGCTAGCTTGTTTTTTATAAACTTCTGGGTGGAAGGACAAGAGGTGGTTCATAATATTATCGGCCGCAGCGGCATCTGTTCCGTTGCCGTACAAGTGGCAATTGGTATAATCGGGAAAGGGGATGCCGTGCTTTTTCAGCGAGCGTATATTTTTGTTTTTCCAACTGCTCAATAAAGTATCGTCGAGGGTATCTATCATTTTGATGGCCCGCTTCAAACCGATCTCTTTTGTTTTTGATTTCTTTTTAAAAAACTTTTTGGCCTCGCTCAAGGCATCGCGGTTGGCCGAATTTTTCGAATCGTTTTTTGTTTGCCAAATCAGGAAGGGGTTGCGGATCGGGATTTTCAAGGGCTTGGCGAGTTCGCATACCAGGTCAAAAAAATGGGGCGTCATGAATATGACCGGAAAATGCGAAGAAAAGTGGTCGGGCGCAAAACCGAGGCGGTTGAAAAACTTGCTGTACTGGGCATGCAGCTCTTTTATGAATTCCCGCTCAACTACCTTGTCGGGGTTGAATTTTTCAATGTTCTTGAATATGCGTTTCCCGTCCACCCGCTTGTTGAGCAGCAGTGACCTTATTTTATTTTCAAAAGGAAAAACCGGCGTGCCGGCGTGGAAATTAAAATGCAGGCCGACCCGTATTTTGCGGTTGCGCGCATATTCGGGCGAGGTCTGCACTTCGTGCAACAACTGCTGGATGGCTTTCACGCTGCCCTGGTATTTCCCGTAAGGGTGGGAAGACTTTCTGGGCTCGAAATTGATAAAGGCAGACACGCAACTGACAACGCCTTTTTTGATGGCTTCTTTGATTCCGTTGTCAATATAATCGCAGGCGCCGAAATCGTCGGCAGTAACAATGACTCGATGTTCCATTTTCAAGTGGTTTTTTTAATAAATGAAAAATGATAAATGTAAAATAAAAAAGTACGTCCTACCTGAAATTCTGGAAACCAGCATTATAGGTAAGACGTACTTTTAGATTTGGCACTTGGCATTTAATCAAACAAAGGCGGCACTCTTGCCCACCCTCGGCACCGTGGCGTCGGGTTTGGTCAGGTGCTTTAATATTTTATAATGTTTTTTGAGCGCTACCCATATGTTGGGGTTTTCTTGGTAATCAATTCCAAATTCATCGCAGACCTCTTTCAGTATTTTGGTCAGCGCCGGGTAATGCACATGGCATACCTGCGGCAATATATGGTGGATGACGTGGATATTGATGCCGCCCATCAGCCATGAGCCGATGCGGCTGTGGCGGGAAAAATCGGCGGTCGTTTCCAATACGTGAAGTGCGTAGTTATTGTCTATATTGCCATTGTCGTCGGGCAGCGGATAGGTGGTGCCGTCATATACGTGGGTCACCTGAAATATGAGCGCAAAGACCAGCCCGGGCAGGATGTGCATAAAAACCCAGGCCCCCAGCACCACATACCATGATACCGATAAATAAACCATCGGCAATATCAGTGTCAGGCCATAAAAAACGGCTTTGCCGATCAGCATGGCCGCGTATTCTTTGGGCGGGTGCTTTATATTTTTTTGGTTGCCGATGTGCGCCTCGCCGAAAAACCATTTAAAGTCTTTCACCGTCACCCATTGCAGCATGGCGAAGGAGTACAATATAAAGGTGTAAATATGCTGGTAACGGTGGCGGGGCAGCCACGGCTCGTCGGGCGTAAAACGGAACAGGCCGTGGGTTTCGAGCGTCACGTCAATGCCCCGGATGTTGACGTAGCCGTGGTGGGCGCCGTGCATACGGCGGAACAGGTATTGGTTGCCACCGACAAAATCCATGCTGTAGCCCAATATTTTGTTCACTTTTTTACTGGGAGAATAGGCGTCGTGGGTGGCATCGTGCATGATGTTGAAGGCGATGAAAATATGCACAAAGCCGAGCAGCAGATAGACCATGTACAGCGCCACGGGGTTGCTGCTCAGGGTGTCGGACATGATCCACAGCCATGTGCCGAGCCATGCCACTACGGCCACTGCCGTTTTGATGTACATCTCCGTGTTGGCATAGGGGCTGATGTTGTTGTCCTCGAAATAAGCGTTTACGCGGCGGCGCAGTTCTTTGATGAACTCTTCCTTCCGTGGGTTGCCTTTGAAACGTACCCGCTTGCTGCTTGTGGTCTGGCTGATCATATTGCTCAATTTTTTTGTTGTGTGTGTGTTTTAAAATGGTGGGCTTATAATTTTTGTCAAAATGCTGTTCTTCACAAAACCTGCATTTTGCATTTTGCATTTTGCATTTTGCATTCAAGCCGCTAAATTATAACTTTCCCTGTTCACGGACAAAACCAGCCTCGGATACTTTTAAAACAAGGCATTCTATGAAAATATACAGATGCAAAGCCGTCGCAGAAGTGCAGTCATTTTATGGCCCACTGCTCACCGATATAAATGAAGAAACCCGCCTCGCCGGCTACCTTGAAAGGTTGGCGGAAAGACTCTGGAACGGCATAAAAAACAAGCAGCCAGCCATATTTCACGAAATCAGCAATTACCATAAAAACTACCTCGGCAGCAGCTTCGGGCAGGTGATGGATGCGCCGTTGGCCACCGCGGATGCTTATGCTACCATCGCCTTTGAGTTTGGGTTTTCCGGTTGGAAAGAGGTGGAAAAAATGGATGGGCAAACGATAGACCTGCATTTTGAAACAGCCGTCAACCATCTTTTAAATGGAAGGTTGGAGCAATTGAAAACAATGGCCAAAAGCAATAAAAACCTGCTTTCGCAAAATTCCAACTTCGGCCACAAAGCCACCCTGCTGCATTACACGGCAAGCAATGGCGTGGAGCTTTGGCGCCAGCAAGTGCCTTCCAATTTGCCGGAGGCGGTAAAATACCTGCTCGGCGAAGGTGCTGATAAAAATGCGAAAATGGAGGTTTACGGGGGCCGGTTCGATACCCTCGCTTTGGTGGAGACGAGTGCACACCCCTTTGATGCGGGGCTTGGGGAGGAGGTGGTTGAAATTTTAAAAACGTTTTAAAGGGTTTTCTTATAAAAATTATATCCAGCCAAAGAACCACTTCTTTAGCCTCA
>DROJ01000048.1 GCA_011321935.1 Bacteroidota bacterium
AATATGCCGACGGGGTTTTGTATATGTGATTGTTTTTTTGAAATAAATAGTATGTCGTGTGACTTTGCGGGAAATATTTATTTATTGCTCAGTGGTCGTCCAAATGCAGGGCCAACAATGGGAGTTCCAAAGTGAGCGCCGCCATTTTTATTTTGCTTTTGTGGAACATATCTTTCCACCATTTGCGGTGACGGGAAATCATGATGGCCATATCCACATTGTTTTCTTCGGCATATAGGTTCAGCCCTTCGATGACATTTTTATAAGGTATGTCCACCAAATTAAAAGTATAGCCGAGGGTGTCGTCATTAATCAGTTTATCCAATATTTTATCTTCGACCAAAAGCCCTTCCATATCTTCGGGGCTTTTTTTAATATGCACAAAATGCACATTGGCCCCGAATGCGCGGGTAATATCGAGGATGCGGCCGAGGCTTTTTTCGTCGGTGGCTTCCACCCCGGCGGCCACCATTATATTTTTGAATTTCCCGTTCCATTTTGCGCCGTGCGGCACGAGCAATACCGGGCATTTGGCATCTTTGGCCACGGCGGAAGACACGGTGCCGAATATTTTTTTCAAGGTATTGGCCTGACCTTGTTTGCCCATGATTATCATGCCCACGTCTTCGTCTTCCGAAAGACCGACGAGGGTGGCACCGGGAAAGCCGGGCAGCAATTTCCCGGCAGAAATGGGCAGTCCGTTTTCTTTTAAAAAACTGTGCAGCCTTTTCTTTTGCAGTTCTTCCAATTTCGTCTGCATAAAATCAACGGGGTCGTCCACGTTCATATCGGGGTACCAAACATGGACAACCTCTATTTCCGCACCCATTGATTTTGCAAATTTTTGGGCATATGGAATGGCATGGCCTGAGTGTGCGGAAAAGTCGGTCGGCACGATTATTTTTTTCATTTTGTTATTTTAAAAACCTCAAAATTATATGGGAAATACATTTTACAAAACATATTATTTTGAGGAGGTTATATTGTTTTTTTTAGGTACTTCATTGTTCCGCACATTTAATGGGGGCTGTCCCGCCATATGTTGAATAATTATGAAAAACAATGTTTTTTTCATGGTCACTTTCCCGAAGGGACTCCTTTGGAGCAAGTGCCCCCGCAATGTGTCCATTTTCCGTTCACATCGTTTTTGCCAAAAAAGCAAAAAATTCTTTTTTTAGTTCATTGTATATTTTACGTTGGATATCCATGTTTTCCCTGTGTCCGGCATGGTCGCCAAAGTGACGGTGGTCAATGGCCACGGGATGTTCTTCGGCAAATTTTGCCAATTGTTGCTCGTGTTCCCTCACATCGTGGAGCATTTTATCGAGTACTTCATTGTGGCGGATAAATTGGTTTTGGAAATGTTCGGCCTGTGCCAATATATCCGTATCCGTCCACCTTTGCACCACTTCTTCCAAACGGTGCTGAAAAGTCTGGAGTTCGTCTTTCCAAAAGAGGATTTCGCTTTTCCAGTTTTTGTGTTCAAAATGAAGGTCGGAAATATGGATTGCTTTTTTGTTGGATTTCATGTTCTAATTTTTTTTAATTGTACAATAATATTTTTTTGTGGACAGAGTTGACAACTTTTCGAAAGTTGTCAACTCTCTTTTTCAAAAATAAAGGTTATAAATAGAAGGCCATGACGCGGTGATTTTTATCAAATAAAAAGATGAGCCTTGTCAATAATATTCCATCAATTTATTTTACCAATAATAAAGGCGTTTTATTGTTTTCGGTCAGCACCCTTTCAACATTGCTCCCCAAAAATGCGTCGAAAGCAGAATGGCTGTGCGTGCCCATCACCACGAAGTCCACGTCGTTTTCATTGATATATTCGAGGATATATTGGCTGGGGCGGTCTATCACTTCTTCGAGCAATACGCATTCCAGCCGGTGCTTGTCTTCGCCTGCATATTGGTCAATAAATTTATCAAAGGCTTTTTGGTTTTGCGCCCTCACATATTCGCCAAAACGCGCCTCGGAAGCAAAGGTGTTGTATATGGGCAGCATGGGCACATCAAAAATATTGAGGCAGGTGATTTTCACCTCGTCCCCTGCTTTTTCTTGCAGGTCGAGGGCGGTGCGGAGTACCTTGCCGGAATGCTCGGATAAATCCACGGGCACCAATATATGGCCGAGTTTTATGTCCGCCCCGTCGGGTACCACAAGCACATTGGTACCTATATGCCGGACAACTTTTTTGGCCAAAGTGGAATGGCCTTTTTCCGGTTTGCCCAATGCGATGAGGTCGGCTCCCCATGTTTCCGTTTTATTTTTCAATTCGTGCAAGGGCCTGCCGACGGCCACTTCGTTTGTTTTTTTTGAAATATGCCGGTATATGCCGTCCATCTGTTCGGCCATGTTTTTTTCAATTGTTTTTATAAATTCAATTCCTTTTCCCGGCGAATATTCATTGAGTTCTTCATATAAATATTCGGAAGCGAAAACATGGAAGTTGCATACTTCGCGGATGCCCAATAAAGGGGACAGGAAATCGAGATACCCGGCTATTTTTTTGTCCTCTTCGCGGGTGGACATGGCGGCCAAAACTTTATTGAAATTTTTCATGATTTGTTTTGTTGGTTATTTTTAAATATTTGGCCTTGCCAAATATTCGCCAAAATATATAATAAAAAGCATTTTCCAGCATGCCAGGATATTTTTTTTCGCCCGCAAGGTAAGCCCACCTGTGGAATGGTGCGCTGCGTATTCGGTGAGCAAGGCTTTATCCTCGTTAAGCGGGCTTGCCTGCCCGTTAAGAGCTGCTGCATGTTGGTCAGCTCGGGGCAAACATTTAATATTGAGTGTCCTCCCTTACAGACATCAAAGTTGCAAATGCCTATATTTGCGGCAGCAGCTATAATTAAATAACGTTATTGTTTTATGGAACCAAAAAAACTGATATTGCGCGATGAACTTGCGCTCGAACGCACCAAATTGGCCAATCAGCGCACTGTATTGGCATTTTCCCGCACGGGGCTGTATTTGGTGGTCACGGCCATGGCCATATTTAAATTCAGCAAAACCGGAAAATATGAAATATTGGCCTGGGCCTTGGTCTTGATTGGATCCGTTGTGGCCATTACGGGCATTGTCAATTATTTTATCATTCGGAAAAAAATAAAAAAAGCATATTTGAATAAATAAAAAAATATGCAGGAAATCTATTTTGGGACAGCGTTTTTTATATAGGATTAAAGCGGCTGTGTGAACCAAATCACTGAAAACGCATTTATAATGAAGTACTTTTGTGGCACTGTTCCAAAAAAATAAAACCGGATTTTTTGGAACCTATATTTTTAACTATAAAAATATTAAACAATAAAAACAAACCATCATGAAAAATCTAACATCAATCGGACTCGACATTAAAAAATCAAAACAACTGGCCGAAAAATTAAATGAACTTTTGGCCAATTATTCTATATTTTACCAAAATACGAGGGGCTATCATTGGAACATAAAAGGCGATAAGTTTTTTGAACTGCACCTTAAGTTCGAGGAGCTATATAATGACCTTTTATTGAAAATAGACGAAGTGGCAGAAAGGATTTTGACCCTCGGCCATTCGCCCGAGCACAATTATTCCAGTTATAAAAAAATATCCAGAATAAAAGAAAGCAAACAGGTTTCCAATGGCGTGAAAGCCGTCAGGGACATCCTCAATTCCTTTACCACCATCATTACCTTGCAGCGGCAATTGCTCGACCTTTCGGCAGAGGCCAATGACGAAGGCACCAATGCCCTGATGAGCGACTATATCCGGGAACAGGAAAAACTGGTATGGATGTATTCGGCTTATTTGAAAAAATAATATTGGAAATGTATGCGTACAAGAGGCTGCCCGATTGTTTCGTGCAGCCTTTTTTTATTGCCTATTATGGTCGAGTATATATGCCAAAAAATTGCACCTGTTCAGCATCCGGGCACGTTACCACGGATTTTCAAAAATTTGTTTCCTTTGCTTGCTGCGGGTATCACTGATTCACACCTATATATATGGTCATATATGGTGGCTATTTTTTTTCAAAAAAAATAGCTGTGAAGTCCAGGTTGACTTGACAGCGAGGGCAAAAAATTTAAAATTTTTATGAAAACACCTTGTTATTTTTACAAAAAAACCACATCTCAAAATCCTCCCTTCACAACGTTTGAATATATGAAGCTATCTTCATACTTTTATGCCGTCATTCAGTTTTTCATCCAAATAAAATTCTAATAAATGTTGATCGAACAAATCTATACGGGATGCCTGGCACAGGGCGCCTACTATATTGAAAGCGAGGGCGAGGCCGTTATCATTGACCCGCTCCGCGAAACAAAACCCTACCTCGACAAGCTGGAAAAACAAAGTGCCAAGCTGAAGTATATATTCGAGACGCACTTCCACGCCGACTTTGTTTCGGGCCATGTTGACTTGGCCAAGCAGACCGGCGCCACCATCGTTTACGGCCCAAATGCCGAGACAAAATACGATATTTACCAAGCAAAAGACGGCGAAATATTGACGGTCGGAAAGGTCAGTTTCAAAATCCTCCACACCCCCGGCCACACCATGGAAAGCACCTCCTATTTGTTGCGCGACGAAAACGGAAAAGACTACGCCCTGTTCTCCGGCGATACGCTTTTCCTCGGCGATGTTGGCCGCCCTGACCTTGCTATAAAACAAGGTAAAATTACTAAAGCAGACCTCGCAGGTTTCCTTTTTGACAGCCTGCGGCAAAAAATAATGCCGCTCGCCGACGACGTGATCGTTTACCCCGGCCACGGTGCAGGTTCTGCCTGCGGCAAAAACCTGAGCACGGAAACCTGGGGCTATCTCGGCGAACAAAAAAAGACCAATTACGCGCTGCGCGCCGATATGACGAGGGAAGAATTTATCAAAGAAGTAACGGATGGCCTGCTCCCCCCACCGCAGTATTTTCCAAAAAATGCAATGCTGAACAAGACGGGCTACGAGAGCATTGACACCGTAATAAAAAGAGGGGCCGTTGGCTTGACCTGCCGCGAATTTGACGCTGCCGCAAACGAGACCGAAGCATTGATCTTGGACGTGCGCTCGAAAGAGGAATTTGTGAAAGGCTTCATCCCCAACTCCATCTACATCAGCCTCGACGACGGCTTCGCCCCCTGGGTAGGCGCATTGATCGTTGACCTGAAACAGCCCATCCTCATCGTGGCGCCGGAAGGCCGGGAAGAGGAAACGGTCATGCGCTTGGCAAGGGTGGGCTACGACAATTCCATCGGTTATTTGAAAGGCGGTTTTGCTGCGTGGAAAGCAGAAAACAGGGAAATAGATACCATCAATACCATTGATATTGCCGGGTTTGAAAAGGCGTACCAAGCCGATCCCAATATCAATATTCTCGACGTGCGCAAGCCGGGCGAATGGAAGGGCGAACATATTGAAACCGCCCAGCATTTTGCCCTCGATTATATCAACAACAATATGAGCGAAGTGAGCAAGGACAAAAAATATTACCTCCATTGCCGCAGCGGCAACCGCTCGACAATTGCCACTTCCATATTGAAGGCAAGGGGCTTTGAGAACCTCGTGGACGTGATTTGTTCTTTCGATGAAATCATCGCATCGAAGCTGCCCGTCACGGCTTTTGTTTGCCCATCGACACTGCAGTAACACGGACGGAAGTCCGTGCAGCAACGTAACACGGACGGAAGTCCGTGTCACGGCACGGACTTCCGTCCGTGTTACAAAACAAAACCAACAACAAACAATGAAATACGGATTTGTAATTGACAACCGCAAGTGCATCGGCTGCCACGCCTGCACCACCGCCTGCAAATCGGAACATGACGTGCCCGTCGGCGTGAACCGGACTTGGGTAAAGCAGGTAGAAAAAGGGGTTTTCCCCGACTCGCGCCGCCTCTTTTCGGTGATGCGCTGCAACCATTGCACCGACGCACCCTGCGTGGAAATATGCCCGACCGAGGCGCTCCATTTCCGCAACGACGGCATCGTTGATTTCGACAAAGACCGCTGCATCGGCTGTAAATCCTGCATGCAGGCCTGCCCATACGACGCCTTATATATAGACCCACAAACGCATACCGCTGCCAAATGCAATTACTGCGCCCACCGCATTGACGTGGGGCTGGAGCCAGCCTGCGTAAATGTCTGCCCAGAACATGCCATTATTTCCGGCGATATGGAAGACCCTGATTCTGAAATCGCAGAACTGCTTTCGAGGCAGCAGGTCACCGTCAGAAAACCCGAAAAAGGGACGGTGCCAAACCTCTTTTATATTGATGCCGATGCCGCTTCGCTAAATCCTTCCGCTACCGCAAAAACGGGCGAATATTTTTGGAGTTCGCAAACGATGGGGGTCGGCCACTTCGCTAAAGAAGCAGAAAAAATGGCTTTCTCAAATAGCGACGTTGTGGCCGCCATCATGGAGGCCAATAACCAATATGACACCTCCGGCGATATACCTGAAAACAGTCCTAAAAAATCGGTGGATGTGCTGTTGGGCAAAGAAGCCCGCCGCATATACGACACGCCGAACAAAGGTATTTTATGGGGCTGGGAAGTGAGCGGATATGTTTTTACGAAAGCCATTTCTGCGGGCGCTATACTGATTCCTTTTATTGCCATGCTTTTCGGCTGGGCAGATGTGAGCATAGAAACGCAATGGTGGAGTGTTGGCCTCGCGATGTTTTTCTTGATGGCCACAGGCCTCCTCCTCGTCATGGACCTCGACCAACCGACACGTTTTGCTTATGTATTGTTGCGCCCGCATTGGGGCTCGTGGTTGGTAAAAGGCGGATATTCAATTACTGTTTTTGGTGGCTTGATTACGCTCATGGGAGCGGCGCTATATTTTGGCTGGGATGCGCTGATGCCCATAATAGGGTGGGGCGCTGCTTTGACAGCGGTAATTGTTGCCATATATACGGCCTTCCTTTTTGCGCAAGCGAAAGGACGTGATTTTTGGCAAAGCCCATCGTTGGCGCTGCACATGTTGGTACACAGTATAATGGCGGGGGCTGCGATATATGCCATTATCGCGCTGTTCACAAATACGGGTGCCGATTGGAAATCTTATCTCTCTTATGTCCTATATGCCGCCATCGGTTTTAATTTGTTGACCATGCTTTTTGAACTGACCACCACGCACCCGACCGAGGATGCCAAACGGACAGTGAGCATGATTACCAAAGGGCGCTATAAAACAATGTTTTTTGTCGGCGCTGTATTTATCGGAAATATATTGCCCGTGGTGCTGATGGCTTTTGGCGGGGGAAGTGCTTTTGTGGCTGCGGCCGCGGGGGGGCTTGTTTTGTTGGGTATATATTTTACGGAGAAAATATGGGTGGAGGCGCCGCAGCGGATACCGTTGACGTGACGCACGTAACACGGACGGAAGTCCGTGACCAATGCACGGACGAAGTCCGTGCCACGGACTTCCGTCCGTGTTACCTGGGGGCATACTTCTCAAACTCAGGGTTCAAAAAAGAAAACGGCCAATCCTTCCAATTCTGGCAAAGGCCAGGCTTCACAGGATTGTTCAGATTGTACCGGATTTTCCGACCCAGTTCACCTCTCGAATGAATGAGGTTGTCATAGGTTTCATTATGCCAAAACGTTTTGCCGACCCGGTCGAGGAAAATGTTTGCCTGCGTTGCCGAGTATGATTTCAGCGACTGCATAATCCTAAAAAGTGGCCGCTGTATTTTATAGCAAATCATATGGACGTGGTTGGACATAATGGTATATTGAACCAATTTGTACTGCGAATTTTCATGCCGGTGCAGAATGGCTTCGGCAACAATTTCGGCTACTTCTGGAATGGCCAAAAAAGTAGGGCCACTTGTGGGGTCGTCGAGCAGGGCGTCGAATTTTCCGAAATATAAATCCCGTTCTTCGCGCAGGGCAAAGGCTAGTTCATCTTCATCGAAAATTGTCTTTTTCAATTCTTCTTTTTTTTGGAGATGGCGTTCGCGGAGTTCTTCGATAACAGGTTTTGGAAGGCTGCCCGCCAAGCGGAAACAGAGGTTGAAGACGCCATCTTTGGGCTGGAAATGAGGGAGGTTGCGGTGGTAGTGGGTTGGGTCTTTTTTCATAGTTTTCTCGAATGTGACAAAAGTAACACGGACGGAAGTCCGTGATGTGAATTAGGTAACACGGACGGAAGTCCGT
The DNA here is from genome assembly GCA_011321935.1 of Bacteroidota bacterium. Classification (GTDB taxonomy): domain Bacteria; phylum Bacteroidota; class Bacteroidia; order Chitinophagales; family Saprospiraceae; genus UBA6168. Next base: position 8,159 of record DROJ01000048.1, read on the forward strand.
GCGAACAAAACCAAAAATAATAACAAATAATAACAAACAAAAATACTCGCACGGACTTCCGTCCGTGATACAAACTTGCACGGACTTCCGTCCGTGATACAAAACTTGCACGGACTTCCGTCCGTGATACAAAACTTGCACGGACTTCCGTCCGTGTTACATAGCATCATGACAAAAAAACATACCTTCATCGAAAGCATCGCCGAAAAACTCGGCCTCATCCCCGACCTCCACAAAGACCGGGAACAAAAACTCCCCCGCCTCACCGAGGAAGGAAAACTCACAAGTTACCCCCCAAATAAAGATTGGGATGACTGGACGGAGTACGAAGCAAAGGAACACCCCAAGCGGGTAGAAAAAAACTATACCCTCGTTCCGACCACCTGTTTCAATTGCGAATCTGCTTGCGGTCTCGTCGCTTATGTGGACAAGGACAGCGGCACCGTCCGAAAATTGGAGGGCAACCCCAACCACCCCGGCAGCCGCGGCCGCAACTGCGCCAAAGGGCCCGCCACTATTAACCAACTCACCGACCCCGACCGCATTTTATACCCCATGAAAAGGGCCGGCAAAAGGGGCGAAGGAAAATGGGAACGGGTCACTTGGGACCAAGCGCTCGATGATATAGCGGGGCGCATCCGCAAGGCACTTCAGGAGGGGCGCAATAATGAAATTGCCTACCACGTCGGCCGGCCGGGGCATGAGGGCTATGCCAACCGCGTATTGCAGGCATGGGGCATTGATGGGCATAACAGCCACACGAATATATGTTCCTCAGGGGCACGTTTTGGATATAATATATGGTACGGCTATAACCGCCCGTCGCCCGACCATGCGCATGCAAAATTTATACTCCTTATATCGGCGCATTTGGAGAGCGGGCATTATTTTAATCCACATGCGCAGCGTATTATAGAGGCGAAAATGAAAGGCGCAAAATTGGCCACTATGGACCCACGCCTTTCCAATACGGCGAGCATGTCGGATATATGGTTGCCGACTTATCCGGGTTCGGAGGCGGCGGCTTTATTGGCCATGGCGAAAATAATTTTGGAGGAGGGTCTATATAACCGGAAATTTCTCGAAGAGTGGACAAACTGGGAAGAATATTTGGAAAAAAGACATGCCGGGACGGAGGTGACATTTGAAAATTATATTCTCAAAATGATTGATGAATATAAAGATTTTACTCCCGAATATGCGGAAAAAGAAACGGGCGTTCCTGCGGAAAAAATAATAGAAGTAGCACGTTTAATTGGCGATGCGGGGGAGCGTTTTGCAACGCATAATTGGCGGAGTGCGGCAAGTGGAAATTTGGGCGGTTGGTGCGTTTCCCGTTGCCTGCATTTTTTAAATGTATTGACGGGAAGCGTGGGTACAAAAGGTGGTACTTCACCCAATAGTTGGAATAAATTCAAACCCAAATTTTTTGACACCCCTCCGGGGCAAAAATTTTGGAACGAAATGCACTTTCCCAATGAATATCCGCTTGCATTTTTTGAAATGAGTTTTTTATTGCCGCATTTTTTAAAAGAAAAAAGGGGCAAGTTGGACGTATATTTTACGAGGGTATTTAATCCCGTTTGGACCTACCCCGATGGCTTCTCATGGATGGAGGCATTATTGGACGAAGAACAGGTGGGCATGCAAATCGCCCTCACGCCGACTTGGAACGAGACCGCATTTTTTGCCGACTATGTATTGCCGATGGGACACTCCGCCGAACGGCATGATTTAAATAGTTACGCCACCCACGGCGGTATGTGGATTGCCTTCCGCCAACCCGTTTTAAGGGAGGCGGCACGACGTGCAGGAAAGAAAACAGAGTTCACTTATGAGACCAATCCCGGCGAAGTATGGGAGGAGGATGAATTTTGGATCGAGCTGAGTTGGCGTATTGACCCGGACGGGAGTTTGGGCATCCGCAAGCATTTTATTTCACCTTATAGAAAGGATGAAAAAATAAATATTGACGAATATTACCAATATATTTTTGAACATACAAAAGGATTGCCGGAGGCTGCCAAAAAGGAGAATTTGACGGAGCTGGATTATATGAAAAAATATGGCGCTTTTGAGGTGGAAAAACATTCCTATTCCAAACATTTAAAAGAACTATCGGCAGAAGATATGGACGGCGCCACCGTGGATGAAAAAACGAAAGTCATCCGAAAAAACGGAAAAGATATAGGCGTGATGATAAACGGAACGCCCCGTGTTGGCTTCCCGACGCCCTCGCGCAAAAACGAATTCTTTTCGCAGACGATGGTTGATTGGGGATGGCCGGAATATGCCACGCCGGTTTATATTAAAAGCCATATCCACGAAGAAAAACTGGACAAGGAAAAAGGCGAATATTGCCTGGTGCCGACCTTCCGTTTGCCGACCTTGATTCACTCCCGTTCGGCCAATGCAAAATGGCTGACCGAAATATCGAACCGCAACCCGATTTGGATGCACCCCGACGATGCCAAACGGTGGGGTTTTAAAACGGGAGACACAGTGCGCCTAAATACCGACATCGGATATTTTATAGATAAAGTATGGGTGACGCAGGCCATGAAACCGGGCGTGGTCGCATGCTCGCACCACCTCGGCCGCTGGCGCAGAAAACAGGACGCGGGCAACCGTTGGGGCACCAATACGGTCACCATAAACAACGACGGAAATGGCGGCTGGAAAATGGAAACCATATCCGGTATTAAACCTTTCGACAGCAAGGACCCGGACAGCAGGCGCATATTTTGGACGGACGGCGGCGTTCACCAAAATATAACCCACGCCGTCCACCCCGACCCTATTAGCGGCATGCATTGTTGGCACCAACGGGTACGTATAGAAAAGCCACATGCGGGCGATAAATATGGCGACATATATGTTGACACCAAACGGGCGCACGAAAATTATAAAGAATGGCTGAAAATGACGCGGCCTGCACCGGGACCGGGCGGTCTGCGGAGGCCACTTTGGTTTGCGAGGCCGATACGTCCGGCGGAGGAGATGTATTATTTGAATGGGAAGAAAGGGGAATGATGAAGGAAAATGATTTGATATAAATTTTGGTTTTTTAAAATATAAAAGGGGCTTTTCCAGTAAATTTCATATTGTGGGAAAAGCCCTTTTTTTGTGGCCAAAAGATTTGCTGTTTGCTTTCGTTTAAAGGTTTCTTTTGCCTGAATCAGTACCGCTTACGGCATTTCGTTTTCCTCTTCCAAACCAAGTTTTTTAATTTACACAATGCCTTAATCACTGAAACTTCCTATTTTGCAGAAAAATAAAAAAAATGCGCACAATAAGAATAGAAATACCGAACGATTTTGACCTCCAGCCACTCCTTTGGCTGTTCCGAAGGATAGGCTTGAAGGCAGTAACGGAGGGAGACAGCAAAGATATTACGGCAACGGTTTCACCTGAAATCAAGCCAAAAGAACCAGTTGAACAACAAACGGCCGCCGCCCAAAACCTTGATTTTATACGGTTTGCAAATGAACTGTATAAAGGAACCGAACCATTGCCCATTGAGGCACAAGAAGCATTGGAGGAAGCGTTTTTGGGTTCGTTGAAAAAAGAGCCGACTTTACCAAACAGACTGTGATATGCCTCCAATATTTTCAAAAAAAACATAAGCGCAAGTGCTTTCAAAATCAGGGATTTTGGAAGCACTTTTTATTTTTTGTTATACCTTCGGTAAATCCAAAATCGGGATAATGTATTTGGCGTTTTTATTTTTCCCTTATAAGGTCTTATCTTTGGAGAACTACACCAAAACTGCAAAAAATGAAATTCGTAGATGTAAAAAATGATGTAGCCTTCCGCAAGATATTCGGGAACGAGAAAAAAACAAAAATTCTCATCTCCTTCCTCAATGCCGCATTGAAGCTGGAAGGCGACCATTTGATAAAAGAAGTCACAATAGCCAACCCATACCAATTCCCCCGTATCGCCGGAGAAAAAGCATCCATTATAGATGTGCGCGCAAAAGATGTGAGGGGACGCCAATTCGTGGTGGAAATGCAGGTTGCCGAAACAGACGGTTTTGATAAACGGGTGCAATATTACACTAGCCGGGATTATTCCATGCAAATTGAGAGGGGAGAAGAATATCCAAAATTAAAACCGACCTATTTCATCGGGATTTTGGATTTTGATTATTTCGATAGCGAGGATTACCTGTCCCACCATATTATACTCAACGGGAAAACTTTTGAACATAAATTAAAGGACATCCAATTCACTTTTATCGAATTGGAAAAATTCAACAAAGAGGTACATGAATTGGAAACATTGATAGATAAATGGACATTCTTTATCAAGAACGCCGAAGAGCTTGAAGTCATCCCCGACAATGTTGATGATGACGGACTTTTAGAGGCATACCACGATGCCGACCGGCATAGCTGGAAAAAAGAGGAATTGATTGCTTATGACAATGCGTCCATCGCAGAACAGGATGCGATAGGTAAAATAACATTCGGTATCAAAAAGGCATTAAAAGAAAAAAATTATAAAATCATTGAAAAATGTTTTGATAAAAATATGGCGCCAGAAGATATTGCCGATATCACAGATTTAAGACTCGAAAAAGTTTTAGAAACAATCGAAAAAATAAAAAAGAAAAAGGGAGGTTAAATTGGCAAAATGGCAGTGCTTTTTATTTTCTGTTATACCTTCGGTAAATCCAAAATCGGGACAATATATTTGGCGTTTTTAATTTTCCCTTATAAGGTCTTATCTTTGGAGAAAACTTATAAGGTGTCAGAAATAATCATACGGACAGAAAACAGCGAAGCCCTGCGAAAAATTGCGGACTTCCTGAAGGCCATCGGGTTCGAGGTCATTTTTAAGGAAATCCAGCAAATTGTAATTTCCAACTTGGCGTTCCAGTGAGTTTTCGATACTTTTGGCAAAAATGGCGTAGGATGCCAATACAAATCAATCAACATGAAAAATTTAATTATCGTCTTTTTGGTTTTTATTTCACCTAATTTGGGAATTGGCCAAAATAGCACCAACAATAAAACGCCCAAAAATTCTATAATTATCACTCCTTTAGGCGATTTGTTGAACAACAGTAAATCGAGCATTTATTATCGTCGGGTTTTGAAAGATACTTCGGGGAAATATATAAGCCTGAGAATCGGCAGTGAAATATTAAATTCAATAGCCAATGAATACTCAACAGGCCTGAAAGAAAAATCAAGTTCGTTAAATTTTAAATTTGGTATAGAAATAGGGAAAAAAATCGGAAAGGGCGTTTTATATTTTGGCCCAGAAATAAGCTATTCAACTATCAAAACAAATAACGCTACTTTATTGCCCAATGGAAATGCCATATTTTCTGCTCATTCAATCATTGTAGATGAATGGAGTGCAATTGACGAATCATCCATGAACATTCTTTCTTTGGTCGGGTTCATCGGATTTAAATATTACTTGACTAAGCCACTTTCAATAGGTATTGAAAGTGCATTTGGTATTGGCAGGTATGAATCAAAAGCAAATTATGATGGAGACCTGTTTCCCAAAGGAGAAAATGATAGTGGAGTATTGAAAGATTTGGCAATCAATAGGTTTGTTACTTTGGAATATAGGTTTTGAATTTAAGGAACGACGAAATTGACGTATATTCGAGATAGGGCTATTAACCAAATGGTTGTTATTGTCAAGTCAATGGCTATTAATTAAAAATGAAGTTCAAATTAATTCTTATTTTATTACTTCCATTCTTAGGACATGGACAAGGACTGTATCAAACTATTGTATATGGTTCATTGGAAGAAGACAAAGAATACCAAGAACTAACTTTAGAGAAGGAAAAGTTGAACAATAAATTTGAATTGCTTTTTCATGATATAAAAATTGACATTGAAAAAAACCAGCAAATCCAAGAACTGATTAACAGCATTATCTATGGGCTCGACTCATTGCTAATTCTCCAATTCAACAATCCAGAGACAAAAAAAATCTTAAACCAAAATAAATTAGATAAAGATTTATTAATTGATTTAGCACAAAAATATAAATCAAGTATTGCTACTGAATATGCCCTAAAAAGAATATATCTTTATAAATACAATCAACAAATCCCAGCTTCTGACAATCAAGATATTAAAAAAGAGATACGCAAATACAGTTTGGATAATAATGAAAAAATATTAGAAATAGGTGCTGGTAATATCCAATTCAGCAGACAATTGGGTAAAAAGGTGAAAAATTGTATGATATTCTTAAACGAAATTGATAAATATGCTCTTAAAGGAATTTTTTATCACCTCATTTGGGATAAACAAATTGTTGAGATAACTAATCAAAGGCATAATAGCTATGTAGTAATTGAAGGTAATGATAAAACAACAGGTATTGAAGCAGAACAATTTGACAAAATTATTATTAGAAATGCAGTTCATCACTTTATTGCCCCAAACTTAATGTTCAATTCAATAAAACTTTCCATGACCCAAGATAGTGAGCTAATAATCAGAGAGAGGTTCAGTGAAGAGTGCAAAGAATTTTGTTGTGATCAGTTATTAACTAAAGAAAAATTTGAATCTTTATTACAACAAAATGGGTTTATCAGAATTTATTCTAAAAAACTGAATGCAAAGGGAAGAAATAAATACTGGATTTATAAATTTAAAAAAACAGCCGCTAACAATGTGTATGGAAATCATGTCGGTTAAACGCCGCACCGCTTCACACATGGACCGATAGCCCACCAAAACATGTCCATCCAAAAATACACTGCACCGCTTTAGGTTTTTCCGAGGGGCCGGGAAAACCTAAAGCGGTGCAGCATATTAAAAAAGAAAAATGAAAAACCTATTCTCGACAATTTTAATTCTTCTCTTGATTGGTTGCAACCCAAAAAGAAAAACATCTTTTACCGAAATTGATTGCATTAAGGAAGAAATGCCAAAATTTGACGGTAGAAAGGTTTCGCTATTGGATGAAAATGGAGTTGCATTTAAAGACACAATTATAGATAAGATTGAAAAACGAAGAACAGTTTTTAAACCATGTAGAGACTACATTTATAGCGCAAAATTCTATGACGAAAATAGAAACCTTATAACATCTACAAGAATAAAAATGACAGCCACTGGAAAGCGCTGGAAGTTTCAACCAGAATTACAAGATGAATTGATTGTTCAACATGAATACTCCAAAGAAGACAGAAAAAAGGCAGCTAAATATAAGTTGAATAAAAAACTTCCCGATTATGGGTGGATGAAAGAAACTAAAACGGGCATAATTGAGAATGTTGAAAAAATATGGATGCACCCGTTTCGTTCAAATCAATTTTCATTTACCGAAGTAGCACCTTTTCCAGAAATAAAATATCCAATTGAAATTGGCAAATCATGGACAGGTCAACTACATATCCAGGAAGGTTGGGGAGATTGGGAAAATACATCTGGAAATTCCAGCTACGAAATAACCTCACGAGAACCAATTGAGACTAAATACGGAAAAATTAATCCATGCTGGAAGGTTAAATCAAAATCGAGTTATCCATTTGGCAAATCCACCTTCGATTATTGGTTTAGTGAGACCTTGGGCTTTGTGAAGATGAATTACCGAAATTATGGAGGACAATACTTGGAAATAGAATTAGAAGAAGTGAACGATAGATGAAAGAAAACAACAAGGAACAAAGCATAAAATATTCGTGCGCCCCGATGTACATTGGCAAGTAAGCATAGACAAGCAGATAAAAGAAATGAAAACAAGGCAGGTATCGAATATAAAAATGAACAAGCCTGGATAAATTATTTTATCGTTCCATGCCAACAAAATCTACCCACCGCCACCGCCCATCTATTTTTCCCTGCCTCCTGCCTATCCGTCAATGAATCCTTACAACTCACCGGACTATACCTTTCCTCTTTTTAACCAGAAACAGAAAAGCGGTAATTCCAATTCAATATTTCAATTAATTAACCCGCACAACGTGAAAAAATTACCCGTTGCCAAGCGCACGCTGTTTTATTTAATCAACCTTATTATTATTATTGTTGTCAGCTTTTTTTTGGGTGAAATAATATGCCGTTTCCATGCTTTCGGCTGGGAGGCATTTAAATTCAAAAAAACAAACAGTTTTGTGTCCATCGGATATTCAGGCTACCTGCAGCCCGCCGAAGACCAACATGTTTGGTACGAATTAAAACCGGATATAGACGGGCTGTTTAAAATGCACATTATCCGCACCAATAGCCGGGGGTTGCGCGACCAAGAATATTCATTTAAAAAGCCGCCAAATACTTACCGCGTGGCCGTCATCGGCGACTCCTTTACTTTTGGGGATGGCGTAAATGCGGAGGATACCTACCACGCCATTTTAGAAAAAAAATTAAATGGTTTGTCGGACAGCACCAAAGTCGAGTTTATTAATTTTGGGATAGCGGGCTACGACCTGCTCAATTACCTCGGCGTCATGGAGGCCAAAGCGATGGCTTATGACCCCGACCTTATACTTGTCGGCTTTTGCGGAAACAACGACGACGACCTCCCCGAAGCCCGCCAATATAACGAACCATTTACAGGTTACCGGTATGTTGAATGGAGCTGGGCGGTGCAGCGTTTCCAGATATTCCGAACGGTCGCCAATTATATGACCATTCGCAGGCGCAAGCGCAACGAGTTGGCCAACGATGAGCAGTCGGAACGGAAAAAGCAATTTGTGCGCGATATGTTCGGCGAGTTCCGGCGGGTAAAAACGGAGCATGATATACCGCTCATGGTCTTCTATTTGAGCATGGCCGACGCCGCACCGGAAAAGGCCAAATTGGTAGCGGGGCTTTGCAAAGAAAATGGTTTTCCTTTTATTGATTCATCGCCCGTGGTGGATGGCCTTGACGATATTTCGGAATATTGGTTCCACGACAGCGACCACCACCCGAACGAAAAGATGCACCGTATATATGCTGATATTTTATTAAAATCTTTTGTGGAGGTGCAATTGCCGGAAAAAAAAATTGCGCAGCTTGGATATATAAAATTGCCCGGTTTTAAATAAATGCAGATGCAATATCAAATAAAAATAGTAATAAAAATTCAAAAATAAATACAATTATACTGAACCACAATAGGTTTTGTGCATAGAGGGCAGAGCTCCCCTTCTGGGGCTGGGGGCTGGCGAGGGCAAATGCACAAAACCTATTATGGTTCAGTATACAAACCCAAACCTCCACACCTTTGTCATCTTGTAAAGACCTGTTCACGTGAGAAGTGAAGTCATGCACGACAGCACTTCTCACGTGAACAGGTCTTTACAAGATGACAAAGGAGCGGAGGTTTGGGTTTGTAATTGTATTTGTATTTATTTGATTTTATAAAAAAAATCCCTGCGTGACGCAGGTCACAAAAACAGGGACAAGCCCTTCGCTATCTTTGCAAAAAAATATAATAATATCATGTTCAGTTTCTTAAAATCACTTTTCGGCGGCGAAAAAACCGACCTGCTGCCCATCCTTGAAAAAGGCGCACTTATCTTGGACGTGCGCAATCCCAATGAATTTGCCGGAGGGCATGTAAAAAAAGCAGTCAATATTCCCCTGCCCGTTGTTGCTTCCAATATCAACAAAATAAGAACAAGGGCCCGCAACAAACCCGTCATCGCATATTGCCGCTCCGGGGCAAGGAGCGGAAGGGCCGTTTCTATTTTAAAATCACATGGAATAGAGGCATACAACGGCGGCGGCTGGGGAGAGATGGAAAGATTGGTTGCTAATCTTTAATTTTGCTGCTCGGACTTCCGTCCGAGATACATGCCCGGACTTCCGTCCGGGATACATTGCCCGGACTTCCGTCCGGGATACATTGCCCGGACTTCCGTCCGGGATACATTGCCCGGACTTCCGTCCGGGATACATTGCCCGGACTTCCGTCCGGGGTACAAACTTGCCAAGATGAAGGACCAATGCAAACTGAGCCGCTGGAAAATTTTGAAAAGCCAGCTCACCAACCTTTCGCCGGAAGAATTTTCCAAAAAACTCCAAGCATCGCCCGGTGCCGTGCTCATTGATTGCCGGAAACCGGACGAACTCAGCGTCGGCAAACTAAAAGGAGCGATCAACATTGACTACCTGGCCTATGACTTTTGGGAACGGATGGAACAGATGGACAAGGACAAGGACTACTTTGTCTATTGCCGCTCCGAAAGGCGCAGCATCCGCACCTGTACGTTGATGAAAAACGGCGGCTTCAAAAATGTTTACAACCTCGATGGCGGCATCAACGCCTGGGTGAAAAAATTTGGCACTGCCGATTTTGTCATGGCATAACCGAAATGTTTTCCGGCAGCTTGCTTTCAAAAGGGCTTTCTTGTGCAAATCACGAGCACTGTTTTTTCAAAACGCCGCCACCCTGACGCCTTGGGCAAAGCCCTTTTTTGATTTTTATAAAATGGCCCTTTTTCTTTCAAAAAATTCCCGACAATTTTATTTCCTTCGTGAAATACTAATTTATGAACATTAATTCATATTTTTGTTCTTCGTTTTTTTAGCTTTGCAGAATTATTGATTATCAAACCCATTTCAAATCGAATTTAAATCGAACTTTATGGACACCAACACTAACGGTGCGACCGCCTCTTGGTCGGAAACCGAAGCCGGCAAAAAAGTGATGGCAAGGTTTTCAGAAGAGCGCACGCTCAACGCCATTGACCACCTCCTCGCCAGAATAGATACCTTAGACAAGGCAGTAGAAAACCTCACGACCTTCATGCGGCAAGGCCCCGGTCTCGTTGCCATGAAGGTTGATATGGTTGATGAAATGTACCGGGAGGCCGATGCCAAAGGCGTCAATATTGACGAACGCCTGAAAGGCGCACTCGACATCGCCGAAAAACTGACCGCCCCCGAAATGGTCGAAAAGCTCGACGGCCTGTTGAAGCTCGCCGACCAAATGCCGGGACTGGTGGCCATGAAAGTTGACATGCTCGACGAGGCATACCGGGAAGCCGATGCCAAAGGCGTCAACATTGACGAGCGCTTGGGCGCTGCGCTGAATATTGCCGAAAAACTGACCGCCCCCGAAATGGTCGAAAAGCTCGACGGCCTGTTGAAGCTCGCCGACCAGATGCCGGGACTGGTGGCCATGAAAGTTGACATGCTCGACGAGGCATACCGGGAAGCCGATGCCAAAGGCGTCAACATTGACGAGCGCTTGGGCGCTGCGCTGAATATTGCCGAAAAACTGACCGCCCCCGA
>DROJ01000049.1 GCA_011321935.1 Bacteroidota bacterium
CTATAAACGGCTGCTCCATCTCTTCCAAAGTTCCCGGTAAAAGAACAATTGCGGATAACAGGGTTTGTGCGCCCGTTTGATCCGTTGATATACATCGCCCCCCCACAGCTTTCGATGCCCCCTTCTTTCATTTCTCCGTTTGCATTTCCCGCTGTCAGCGTAAAACCATCAATCATCGTTTTTGCACTAACATTATCAAATACAACGACTGTATATGAATTGTCGTCAATACCGGGTTGGCCGATTTCACCGGAAAGGGTGCATTTGTTCAGTTCAACATTGCGCTCCCCCAAGCTCGACTCCCCACCTTTAAACCCTCCGATAAGCTGTACGCCTTCACCGATATTGAAAGCTACGCTCCTATCATTGGAAGAAGGAGTATATGTCCCGTTGGACACCCATACTTGATCTCCAGCCTTGGCCATGCCAAGTGCCTGGTTCAAGTCTCCCATTGCAGAAGCCCATGAGCTTCCGTCTCCGGTAGATCCTTGTGAAACATAAATGATTTCTGATTGTGCTTGGTTGCAAAGAACCATTAGCAGGGTAATGAGCAATGTCGGTTTCAATACTAAAAGTGTTAGTCGGTTAAGAAATCAAGAAAATGCTCAAACTTGTTGATTTGGAAGTTGGCATTTTCATGCCATGGTAAGAAACTTTAATGCAGAATAGGTACACCTTTGAACGAAGGTGTATAAGAAGTGCTAACTATGATAGTGTTTGAAAAGTGTAGGTTGGTAATATTCGGAATTAAAAAATTATTTTTCGCACGGCAAAGATATAAAACAATTTCACTTTTAAAAGAATAAATATGATTTTTTCTAAAGAATAAAACATTTTGCTTTCCTCCCGGACTTCCATCAATCATTTTTCAAAATTGAATACCGGAGAATATAAATGATCTAAACCTTTATTTTTCAGCGATTTAGACACCGTGAAAAAACCCCGGAGCAGGCCTGCACCGAGGTTAAAATATTTTTTATGAAATTTGAAATTTTTCTATACAATAGATGCTTCAAGTTCTTGAGAAACCCTGATCCCCGTCTCTATCGCCCCATGGACAGTTCCGCTATGGCCCTTAAAATGGGTGGCCTCTCCCCCGAAAAACAATCTGTCCGCTACCGGTTCAGCCAGTTCTTTCCTGAAAATGATCCCGCCACCAACAATTGGATAAGAATAAGCTCCCTTGATAAAAGGCTCTTTGGACCAGTCTTTAACATGCGAGCCATCTTGCACAAAACTTTGAGAGGGGGTCTGGCTATTGAAAATTTCATCCAAATAAGAAAGCATGACACTGACGGCGGTATCGCCCATCGAGGAAAACTGTTCGGCCCGTTGCCCCATCAGCATTACGGTCAAAACGGGGTTCTCACTTCTTCCCAAACTGGAAATATAGATTTCGGGCAAAAAATTGTGGCCGTAAACCGACCCCAGATTCTTGACCACAATATCGCCCCAAAATGGAGTGCTGAATTTCAGGTGGGCTTTTATCCCCCCTTTCATCCCTATTTTATGGATGGCATCCATTTTAGTGGAAGGCAAGTCCGGTAAAAAAGTGATGGCCCCATCTTGAAGGACAGTGATCGGGACCGTTACTACCACCCTGTCCGCTTGGTATTTGTTTCCCAACTGGTCCGTGACAACAATTTCCGCTCCCTGATAGTCAATCTTTTTGACTTGGGTATTCAGTTGGACTTCATTCACAATGGACGAAAATTTTTCCTCCATTACTGAAAGCAACGTGGCGTCTTTTAAGGTGAAGACACTATCGTCCACCGTACTCGCCAATTGCTCTTCGCCGTAACCCTTTATGCTGAGGCGGCTGTTCATTGTACCTGCCCTGTTGCCGACAAGCCCGTTGACAACACCGAACATGTTCCACAAATTGGTCGCGGCAAGTGCCGTTTCCACCGTTTTGTCCTCGCCAATATAGGTCTTCGCAGAACGGATAAAATCCATCGCCGAGGAGAAGTCACTGTATTGATCGGCCAAAGCCCTATCTTTCAAGGATGCTTCAGTCAGGTCAGCGGGGTCTTGGAGGAAAAAATAGTGGTCGCTCGGGTCAGCGTCGTTAAAACTCTTGCCCGACGCCTCTACCATCTTGTACCACTCCGTATTGCTGCCGTATATCCTTTCGGCCCCCAGTTCGATGTCATAATCGGTAAAGCCCCTGAGTGCCTGAATGCGGCCACCAATTTTGTTGGACGCTTCCAAAATTGTCACATCAAAACCCCTTTTTTTCAAAAACCAACCTGTGTAAAGACCCGCCGCACCGGCACCTACCACCACGACTTTGACGTCCTTGAATTTATCGTCCGTTGCAATGCCGTCATCGTCGCCATTGCTTTTTTTACAGGAATATAAAAGGGAAGGTAATAAAACGGAAGCTGGAGCGGAGTACCCCAACTGTTGGAGGAATGTTCTTCTTTTCATGGGAGATAATTGTTTGTTCTTGGAATAGACCTTATTCGGATTTGTGTGCGCCAGCACACAAACCGTCCAAATTCATTGCTTTTGAAAAGGCTTCATACAAAAAATTTTAGAATAAAGTCTAATGAAAAAATTAATCGGTAGGCAAAAATAACAAAACTATTTAATACGAACGTGAACACTTTACTGCAAGGTGTATTTTATTTTATCGCAATGGGCTGGCATTTCCCCTTTTGGGGGTCAGTCAAGGGGGCTATTGGTACAAATCGTAATTAGCTAGTGCAATGAGAATGAAATAATGACTATGTTCTCATAAAGAGAAAATATCAATATTCCCCTGTAAAAGAAGGTTTTTTAGAGAACTCCATAATGGTCAAAACTTCATTCTCATTGCACTAGCCATTTAGTTTTTGGTTAAATGCCACATTATCAGGGGTTTGGCGGACTAATCACTAGTCAACTAATTACTAATCACTGCACTATGCGGGCAAAAGCGGCAAAATGAAATACCCCCTTACTGACATTCTTTCTTTTGGTCTTAAAAACCAACGGTCAGTGCCCA
>DROJ01000050.1 GCA_011321935.1 Bacteroidota bacterium
ACCGGGTAGTTCAGAAATGGTGGCTGCTATATCAAGGGTCAATACTCCACTTACGTCTATTGCTGCACTCTGCCACTTTGCAGTCCCCCCCCAATCTTGAATCCTCATAACTGATGAGTTTACACTAAATTCATTTGCGGTACCATCCGTACTTGGAGTCGCCGAATAGGAAGCAGTCCAAGCTCCAATCCCTGACCCACCACTCGCAGTAGCAGGGGCAGGGGCAGGTGGGGAAGAAGTTGTGTGGTCTGGGAAACCTTCTCCTTCTACTGAAAAATCAGCATTGAATAGATCTTGTCCGAAAACATAGTTGTGGAAAGAAAAAAAGGTTAGGCTACATAATAGCCCTTTTAATAGGAATTTGAATAGTTGATTTTTCATATTTATTGCAAATTATAAGAGTGGAAAATTCATGGATAAATGAAAAATTAGGAAAAAAGCTACATCATTTAGGTGTTGAGTTCTTAAATAATTCTCATGGATTCCAAGCCATGTCATTTGTAAACATGCTAAGTAGAAAATGTAAGAAATAATGTTTTCAGATGGAATGCGGAAAAAATAAAAAACAGCAGAATTGCAGATAATAAAAGTCAAAAATAAAATTCAGCCCAAATGTACCCAATAATATTTCAACTCACATAATAAAACCGTGGAAAATTATTGTTATTTTTTGTCGATCATAGTAAAAATTTTAAAGTAAAATGTTCAAATAAAAGATAAAACTGACAAATAACGCATTATAAAAAATAATTATTCGTATATATAGATTTTGTTATTTAACTGTGGGCAGAGAAAACAAAAAAATTAACAAAATACTTTCATTGAGCGGTATTTGGTTTGCTACCTTTACGAGCAGTATAAGTAAAAGTCATACGGGCACATCGGTAAAACAGCACATCCATAAATTCAAACAAACACAACCTCCATGAAGCGCACCGCCTTCCTATTGGCCCTTGGCCTTTTTGCTATTAAAGCACATGCTCAAATACCTATCGAGACCGGTTTTTTCCTCGGCACCACTACCTATCAGGGCGATTTGGCAGAAAACGATATTGAGTTCAATGAACTGAACTTTGCCTTTGGCGGCTTTTTGCGCTACCACTTTGGCTACCATTTTAAGATGCGCGGCAACCTTATATATGGCAAGATCACGGGCACCGACCTGAACGCAAAAGGAAGCCTGCACGAGCGCGGTTGGGGCTTCAATTCCCAAATTGTAGAAATGTCGCTGTTGATGGAGTACCATAAATTTGGCAGGAAAAGGATAAATGAAGTGGGCCTGTTTTGGAGGCAAGTGTCGCCATACCTAGCGGCCGGGCTTGGTGTCGCCAATTTTGACCCGAATATAGAGCGGGCCAACGTGGCGGCATATCCGGGCAATTTTCCAGAGATAGGCGCAAAAAGTTCAACACTTACTTTGCCTGTTATCGTTGGCGTCCAGTTCGACCTCAACGAGCATTGGATAATTTCAGTGGAAGCAGGCTCCCGTTTCACTTTCAATGATTACTTGGACGGGGTGAGCAAAAATGGAAACCCGGACAAAAACGACCTTTTTATTTTTACCGGGGTTTCGTTGTCCTATTATCTGGGCTATGAGGAAAATTTCAACTTGTATTGAGTGCTGTCCACCGTCCACCGTCTGCCTATTTGGCCCAGTCTGGAAACAGGACAGGGGGGCGCTCCCCTCAAAACCCAAACGCCTCCCTCATCTTAAAATAAATCTCCGTATTCTCATAGATCCCCTCAAACAGTTCGGCCTGCGGGCCATAGGCAAACACCGGCACCATCGTCGCCGTATGCCCGTTGGTCGTAAAAGCCGTTTCGAGGTGTTTCATTTTCGAGCCCGGGTTGATGGCAAAGCCTCCCGTTTCATGGTCGGCAGTTACGATGACAAGGGTCTCCCCGTCTTTTCTGGCAAAATCCAAAACCTTTTTTATGGTTCGGTCAAAATCTTTGAGTTCAGCCAATAGGGGAGGGCTTTGATTGGCATGGCACATCCAGTCTATTTGCGAGCCTTCTATCATCACAAAAAAACCTTTGTCGTTCTTTTTATCTAAATATTCGAGTGCGATTTGCGAAGCGATGGGCAGATAGTCCCTCCCCTGATAAGCGGGGATGGGCTGGTTGTCGGCGGTGAAGTAGGCGAGGTTTTTATCGAGGGAGGGTTTGACTTGTTGTATTTCATGGTTGAAATAATCATAAATAAGGTAGTTCCGTTTGCGGAGTTCTTCAATAAGGTCACGGTCATCGGACGTTCTCCTGTCAAAGTATTGCTTGCCGCCCCCGATAAAAAGGTCAATTTCTGTTTTCAAAAAATCCCCGGCTATCTGTTCGTACATGCCCCGCATGGTTTGGTGGGCAACAAAAGCAGCGGGGGTGGCATGGACAATGCTTGATGTGGCTATCAAGCCCGTGGCCAATCCTTTTTCTTCGGCTTCTTCGAGGATGGACTTGAGCGGTTTTTCGTTTCCATCGACGCCAATGGCACTGTTGTTTGTTTTTGTTCCTGTGGCCATAGCAGTGGCGCTCGCTGCTGAATCGGTGACGAGGTTGTTCAAGGAATAGGTTTTTTGAAAGCCGACAACTGGAAATCTTTCCAGGCTGATACGGTTACCCTGATTGTAGAGCGCCCCAGAAATCTGGCTCAGCCCCATTCCGTCGCCAATGAGCAAGACGATATTCTTCGCTTTACCTGATGGCTCTTCTGTTTTAGAGGTGGAGGGCTGTACCCAATTGCTCGGAACTGTGGCCAGAAGTAGGAATATGATGAAGTATTTCACTTTTATAAGAATAATGTATTTGTGTTGTTCAGGTTATACAGGTGACCTTACTTAGGCCAAATGTCGGCATTTATAGCCCAAAGTGAGAAAAAAACCAAAAATTTAAATCTGCACCTTCAACCTTTTTAGGAGGCACGTTGTTTTGCTTGCGTATTATTAATGTTGGCTGCTTTGGAAAAATTTTCTGATAAAAAAATTGAAGTATTTTTGTATAATATCTGAATTTGTCTTTTCTTTGCGCCGTACTTATTAAAACAATGAAAACTTAAAGTTTGGTTTTCTTTTAAAAGCAAATAAAAATATTATCAAAATATACCGCAGTTTCAAGCTGCATAAAGATTTGGTTTTTTGGGGTTAAATAAGCTGGTGCCGAAATTTCGGCATCGGCTTTTTTTTTATACTAATTTAATGAATCTAACAAGCCTGCTCGATAGCTTTGACAAACTGCATGTCCTCGTAATCGGAGACCTCATGCTCGACCGCTATGTTTTTGGGCAGGTATCGAGAATCTCTCCAGAGGCACCTGTTCCTGTTGTAGAGTGGGGGAGAGAGGAAAACAGGCTGGGTGGAGCGGCCAACGTTGCATTGAATACCCTGGCTTTGGGGGCAACTACCTACTTGTGCGGAATGGTCGGCAAGGACACCGAAAGCACTGTTTTTTTTGATCTCTTAAAAAAAAATGGCTTGACCGACCACTTGGTCTGTACCGCTTCTGACAGGCCGACGACCGTTAAAACAAGGATCATGGCAGGTGGCCAACATTTGCTCCGAATGGACAAGGAATCGGTGGAAGACCTCACTGAAAAAGATGAACTTGACTTGCTTCGCAAAATAGCCACCCTGCTGGACAGCAAAAGACTGGATGTCATTATTTTGCAGGACTATAATAAAGGTGTCTTATCGGAGTCCGTAATTATTAAGCTTATCCAATTGGCCGACCGGAAAGGCGTTCCTGTTGCGGTTGACCCAAAAGCTAAAAACTTTTGGGCCTTTAAAAGGGCGGCTCTTTTCAAACCAAACCTGAAAGAGGTCAAAGATGCCCTACCTTTCAAGGTTGAAATGGAAACCAGTGCCTTAAAAAAAGCGACCCGGTACATCAGCGAAAAAACGGAAAGCCAATTGGTACTCTTGACCTTGTCGGAAAGCGGATTGGCGATGAGGAACGAAGATGGTTTTTTTCATTTTCCGACCAAAAAGCGGAAGGTGGCCGATGTCTGCGGGGCGGGAGATGGCGTGATTGCCGTTGCCTCTTTGGCCTTGGCCCTGAATTTAGGCTTAGCTGAAATAGCCCTCCTCTCAAATCTTGTGGGTGGGCAAATTGTTGAAAAACAGGGGGTTGTACCCGTTGACAAAGAGCAGTTGAGGGCTTCTTTGGCCTACGGTCTTGCAGCATTCAGTCCTCAGTCCTAATTCAATATTTACCCACCAAATCCGCTTTTTTTCCAACAAGACTGAAGACTGCGGACTGATGGACTGAAGACTGAAGACTGAAGACTGAAAATCACCTCCTCCTAAACCCCCTTCTCCTCCCTGCCCCTCTTCTCGATTTGCCAGCGCTGGCAGCCATGCCCTGCATTTTGGTCATTTTGTTCATCATTTTGCGCATCTGGTCAAATTGCCGGATGAAAAGGTTGATCTGGTTCAGGTCTTGGCCGCAGCCGCGGGCGATGCGTTTTTTGCGGCTCATGTTGAGCAGTTCTGGTTTTTTCCTTTCTTCGGGGGTCATGGAAAAAATAATGGCTTCCACTTTTCCGAGGGCATTTTCATCAAAATCCACGTCTTTGAGTTGTTTGCCGATGCCTGGGATCATGCTGATGAGCGATTTCATGTCGCCCATTCGGCGTATCTGTTTGATCTGGCTGAGAAAATCATTGAAGTCGAATTTGTTTTTCCTGATCTTTTTTTCCAAGCGTTTGGCTTCTTCCTCATCAAACTGTTCCTGCGCCTTTTCTACCAGCGAAACGATGTCGCCCATGCCCAAAATCCGCTGTGCCATGCGGTCGGGGTGGAAGACATCCAAGGTGTCGAGCTTCTCGCCCATGCTGACAAATTTGATCGGTTTGCCAACGGTATATTTAATGGTCAAGGCAGCCCCGCCCCTTGTATCGCCGTCCATTTTTGTCAAAACGACCCCATCAAAATTCAATTGGTCGTTGAAAGATTTGGCCGTATTGACAGCGTCTTGGCCTGTCATTGCATCCACCACAAAAAGGGTCTCGTTGGGGGAGAGCGCCTCTTTCAGGTTGGAAATTTCTTCCATCATTTCCTCGTCCACTGCAAGGCGTCCGGCAGTATCCACTATCACCACATCAAAGCCGTGGTCTTTGGCATGGGCGATACTTGCAAGGGCAATCTGTACCGGGTTTTTGTTTTCCGGCTCTTTATAAACGGGCACTTTTATCTGCTCGCCAAGCACTGTCAACTGGTCAATGGCAGCAGGCCGGTAAACGTCGCAAGCGACGAGCAGGGGCTTCTTTTTTCTTTTGTTTTTCAGGAAATTGGCGAGCTTGCCAGAAAAAGTGGTCTTACCAGAACCCTGCAGGCCGGCAATGAGGACGACAGATGGCGCACCTTTTAGGTTGATGCCTGCCGATTGGCCGCCCATCAGTTCGGTCAGTTCGTCCTGCACTATCTTTACCATCAACTGGCCCGGTTTCACTGATTTCAGCACATTCTCCGAACCCAGTGCTTTTTCTTTTACTTTTTCTGTGAACTGCTTCGCAATGGCATAGTTCACGTCGGCTGCCACGAGAGCGCGGCGTATTTCTTTTACACTTTCGGCAATGTTGATTTCGGTGATTTTCCTCTCCCCGGTGAGCGACTTAAATGCGAGGTCAAGGCGGTCGGATAAGCTATCGAACATGTTGGTAATATTTGTTGATTTTTAAAGGGCGCAAATATAGTTAAATAGGATTGAACACTGATTTAACTGATTGAACTGATATTCACGGATTGTTCAAAAATCTGTGGCAATCAGTTAAATCAGTTAAATCTGTGTGCAATCCAATGGCTGTGGCGGTAGGTTCCGCTTGGGTCAGTTGCTGCCGTTCAGGTCGCCGATTTTTATGCCGATAAAATCAAGGTCCAATCTGTCTTCCACAACATTGTTGATGAAAATCATTTCGGGAAAAGGCTCTTCCCAGGGATCGAGCGGATTGGGGAACACATAACTTTTTGGGACAAAACGCCAGGACGTGTTGTTCGGGAATTCGGTATAAATGTTCAAGATCAATTTCCTCATTTCTACAATATCAAAAGTGGTCACTTGCCCCGAATGGTTGATGTCGGCAGCGATGATTTTATAAGGGCTGTCTAACAAACTGACCCCCAAAATGTGGCGGGTCATCAATACCGCATCGAATGTGGAAACGCCGTCCAAATGGCCGGTATTTTTGGAAGGGGTGATGGTGTAGTCTCCTCCAACGGGGACATTGGCTGTAAACCCTCCATTAGTTGTAGTATTTTCTTCAAATCCAAATGGTGAGCTGATATTTGTGGTAACATTATTTATTTCTGTTGAATCTTCAGTGGTGATAGTTCCTGCCAAAACAGGATCGGAGCAATCGCATGTGCTCATATTCTCTTGAACGGTAATTATAGAACTACAAGAACTCTTGTTTCCACTTTGATCTGTTGCCCACAGGCTAACGAAGTACGATCCCGTTTCACAGCAAAAAAAGACCCTGCGCAATTCCATCGTATCGGGCGAATAAGAAAATTGGAGGTCATTTTCACAATTGTCAAAACTTCCACCATCCAAATCCGCAACCCAAACCTCAGCCATTGGCTCGTCACCTGGATTGACTGGAGTCATCAACTCTACCGCGACCACCGGCTTGCAAACAGCCACTGGCGCCACCGTGTCCAGCACCTCGAACTCCGCCACGCAAGTCCCCATGTTTCCGCAATCATCCACAGCCGTATAAGTTACCTGATAAGCCCCCAATCCCAAATTGACCGACGCGCCCATTTCGCTCCCAAGACTGCCGGACATGGAAAGTTCAACATTTCGACAACCCTCAACAACCGGCACCGGCACATCAAACACCAAGCGGCAAGAATCGGCGGGCATAAAAAGATCGGCCATGTCACAGCCCTCTGGAAAAACAGGGGCAGCGCTGTCGTTGACAGTTATTTTCTGCAAATAAGTGATGATGCCATCGCCTCCGTCCAAGTAGTGGCGGCCAGTAAAAGGAATGTCATCGGAAAGGTTCGTTCCATTGAAAACGCAGGTATTGGTAACAGTCCAAGTTCTTTCGAGCGTATAACAGCCCGCCGTTCCTTCCGAAACAAAGGCATCAGAAAAACTTGCCACAACTGCTTCGCAATCAACATCCTGGAAAATTGGCTGGCCGAGGTTGAGCCCGTTCGGGCCGGTACAGATAGAAGTGTCGGCAGGGAAAATGGCCGAGAAATCTGAAACATGTTCCACAAAAATCCGCTGCACGCAGGTTGATTGGGCAACATCGTTTGCAACCATTTTACGGAAAACAATGCCTGCCCCGCAGCCATCAATGGCCACCGAATCGGTCTCGGTTATTCCAAAACTGCAATTGCCGGCAAAAGAGGGGAGGCCCAGTTCGCCGAGCGTTGCGAAATCGCCGGTACCGATGGCAGGGGCGATCACATCGAAATAAAAATGGCAATCAACACTGTCGTCGGGCGGGCAGGAGGTCAAGGTTTCGTTTTCGATGACCAGCCAACTTGTCGAATCTGTCACGTTGCCGCAGGCGTCGGTCAGGGTATAATTGATTGGATAGACACCTTGAGTTACTTGGATGATTGTCAGGCCGCCATTGCTTGTCAAGGTGTCCCACGGCGTAATGATTTCGGTAGAAAAAGGCGAACACTCAAGAATTTGATTGGCGGCCGGGAGAACGAGCGAGTCGTTGCAATTTGCCGAAAGGCTGGCAAACAGCGTGTCGGGGATAGTGAAAAGAGGCGGCAGCGTATCTATGATTTTGATGTATTGGGTGTCTTTGACAGTCATCAGTGGGTTGCAAATGTCAACCACTGTCCAGGCCCGTTGGATGTCATATTCCGCTCCGCAAATATTCACCGCAATGTCGTCGTAATTGGTAGAAACGGCGCAGCCTGTGTTGTTGTCGATTGGAAAATTGAGGAAACTCGGTTTTCCCGTCACTTCAGGCGAAGCCGTTTCTTCCCATCCCAGGTCATTGTCGCAAAGCAAGGGCGGGGCGCTTGTCCCATCAAAATCGACGGGAAACTGAACGCCCGCAATGCCTGTCCTCCGTCCGGTTATGGTCTGCACGCAAGTATCTTTTTTTCCGAAAGGGTCGGTCGAAACCCAAAAGCGGTTGATTTGAAAGCCGATCGAATCAGGGCAAGAAGTGGTCGTCGTTTCATCAAAATGACCGACAAAAATATTTTGGTAGCAGCCCGAGGTGTCCGGCGTGCCGAGTGCCTCCGGCGTCAAGGAGACATTGCAGGCCACCGTAATATCGGCCGGGCACAAAATAGATGGGGGAGTGCCTCCCGACACCGTTACCTGGGCCAGGCATTGGAAGGCGCTGTCTATGTGCTGAAGGGCCACCAAAAACGAGGCGCCGACATCAAAGGCATTTATGCCCGGCGGGATGGGCGTGCCGCCCTGCCCCAATCTCATTATCTGGTAATTGCCGATGCAGCCTGTCGAATCCAAATTGATGATTTCGGCAACGCCTATATTTCTGGAACATTGGTTTTGCAGTGAAATGGTTACGTTCGCAGGGCATTCGAATTCATTTGGAAAAAACTCTTCGACGATGACGTTGAAAGTGCAGCTTTGGGCTTCGTTAAAAATATTGGTGCCAACCAGCGTGACCACTGTTGTGCCGATATCGAAAAACGTACCCGATGGAGGGAAAAACAAGGTGTCGAGAAGGATGTCCGTATTGCTCCAGGTCAGTGTGTCGTAAAAGACCTCGGTGCCGCATTCGCCCGGCTCCAATTGGATGACCAAAGTGTCTGGACAGGTGAACTCCAAATTCGGCGGGTTGCCAAATGCAAAATTTGGGACAAAGAACATGGCAAACGCAAAACAGAAAAACCAGTTGCCTTTATACCAGAGCACTGCTGGTTTTGTGCATTGAGAGCAGGTTCTCCCCTTTTGGGGCTGGGGGCTGGTGGTGGCAAATGCACAAAACCAGCAGTGGAGCAGTTTAAAAACGGGCGTAAAATAGGTATTCATCGGACAGGTATTTTAATAATTTTCCAGTTTGGGATACAGCATCTGACCTACTACAGTGATTAGTAATTAGTTGACTAGTGATTAGTCCACCAAATCCCTGATAATGTGGCATTTAACCAAAAACTAAATGGTTAGCTAATTACGATTTGTACCACTACGCTTCTGTTCGGTTGGCGCAATAGGGTAATCGGTTCAGAAAAATAATGATTCGTTGTCCTTTAACTTAGGTTCGCATTTTCTTTTGCGGAATGGGTGGGTTTGAAAACAGGTGCTAATTTAGGGAAAAAATGTTAATACTCCCAAATTGGCCGATGCCCTTGAGGCGTCACCTCATGGGCATCGTCCTCCTTTCTTGATTTTTCCCCAATTATGGCAACTCCCTTGCAACGGCGTTTCCACATTTCCGTAAAATGCCTTTTCTTCGCAAACTTTATTAGTGATTAATAGTGAGTGTTTTGTGATTAATCATTCACCGTTAATCATTCATCATTATAAAATGGAATACAAACCTCGTGAAATAGAGAAAAAATGGAAAGGCTGGTGGGTCGAAAACCAAGTCTATAAAGTCTCCAATCCCGATAGTGATCGGGACTCCAAGCCCAAGTTTTATGTCCTCGACATGTTCCCATATCCTTCCGGTTCGGGGCTGCACGTCGGGCATCCTCTGGGCTACATCGCTTCCGATATTTATGCCCGTTTCAAAAGGATGAAAGGTTTCAACGTGCTGCACCCGATGGGCTACGATGCCTTTGGCCTGCCTGCCGAGCAGTATGCCATCCAAACGGGCGTACACCCCGCCAAGTCAACTGCAGACAACATCGCCCGCTACCGCGCGCAGCTCGACAACCTCGGTTTCAGTTTTGATTGGAGCAGGGAGGTGCAGACCTCCGACCCCAAATATTACAAATGGACGCAGTGGATTTTCCTGCAATTGTTCAACCATTGGTACGACCAAAAAGCGGACAAGGCAAGGCCGATTGCCGACCTCGTTTCCATTTTTGAAAAGGAGGGAAACACGAACGTGCAGGCGGCCCATTCGCAGGATGAAAATTTCACGACGGAGGAGTGGAAAGCAATGGACGCCAAAGCCCAAAGCGACGTGCTGATGAACTACCGCCTGGCCTACCGCAAGACTACTTATGTCTGGTGGTGCGAGGAATTGGGCACCGTGCTGGCCAACGATGAAGTGAAAGACGGGTTCAGCGAGCGAGGCGGTCACCCGGTAGAACGCAAGCCGATGCTGCAGTGGTCGCTGCGCATCACGGCCTATGCCCAACGTCTGTTGGACGGCCTACAAACGGTGGATTTTTCGGAGGCCATGAAAAAAATGCAGGGCAATTGGATCGGCCGTTCGGAGGGCGCACTGATGAGGTTTAACCTCGCCCCGGACAGCCTCCCCCCGGCCCCCTCCAAAGGAGGGGGAGACGGGACGCAGCCACCTTCGGTGGGGCGTGGTGCGGAGCTTCCCCCCACCGAAGGTGGCTGCGTCCCGTCTCCCTCCCCTTTGGGGAGGGTCGGGGAGGGGCTTTCAGTTTTCACTACCCGTCCCGATACTATTTTTGGAGCAACTTTCATGGTGCTGGCGCCGGAGCATGATTTGGTGAAAGAAATAACGACGCCCGGGCAGGCCGATGAAATCAAAAAATATTTGGCTTATGTAAATACCCGCTCCGAGCGCGACCGCATGTCAGAGACAAAAGAGGTGTCGGGCGCATTCACGGGGGCTTATGCCCTCAACCCTTTTAACGGGGCAAAAATCCCGATCTGGATAGCGGAATATGTGCTGAAAGATTATGGCACCGGCGCCATCATGGCCGTGCCTGCCGACGATGAGCGGGACAGGCGTTTTGCGGAAAAATTTGGTTTGGAGATCATCGAGATCATTGACAAGAGCATGTACCCCGGCGCCTCTATCGAAGACAAAAAGGGCAAAATGATCAATTCCGATTTTCTGAACGGGATGGAAGTCAAGGATGCCATCGAGGCCGTTTTGCAAAAAATAGAGGAAATGGGCATCGGCAAAAGGCAGGTCAATTTCAGGTTGCGCGATGCTATTTACAGCCGACAGCGATATTGGGGCGAGCCCTTCCCGATTGTTTACGACGAGCAGGGAGTGGCCCACGCACTGCCCGAAAACGAGCTGCCTTTGGAACTGCCCGAACTCGATGATTTCCGCCCCGCTACGGGGGCAAAAGCTCCGCTGGCAAGGGCAACCGATTGGGTGAACTTGCCGAATGGATGGAAAAGGGAGACCGATACCATGCCCGGTTTTGCGGGCTCTTCCTGGTACTTCCTGCGCTACATGGACGCACACAACGAGGAGGAGTTCGCTTCGCAAAAAGCACTCAATTATTGGCAGGACGTGGACTTGTACGTGGGCGGGACGGAACATGCCGTCGGGCATTTGATGTACTCCCGTTTTTGGCATAAGTTCCTGTACGACAAGGGTTTAGTGCCGACAAGCGAGCCGTATAAAAAATTGCTGAACCAGGGGATGATACAGGGCGTGGTCGAAAGCATGTATTTGCTGAAAGAAAAAAAAGATGGGTACAGCAAGTTCGTTTGCGCCAAAATGGCCAAAAAAATTGGCATCACCGATTATGTGAATATTCCTGTTTTGGTGGACTACGTGGTCAATTACGGCTCACCTGATTCTTACTTGAATATTGATGCCATCAAAAAATTCATGGACTGGAGGCCGGAGTACAAAGACGCCATTTTTGAATGCTCAAAAGGGGTGTTCCACAAAGGCGAGTTCACGCCAAAAGGCGACGCCACCGATAGCCATTTGTTCACCTTTTCGGAAGTGGGCAAAATGTCGAAAAGCAAGTACAACGTCATCAACCCCGACGACGTGGTGGAGCAATACGGCGCCGACACCTTCCGCATGTACGAGATGTTCCTCGGCCCTATCGAACAGGCCAAGCCCTGGGACACAAAAGGCATCAACGGCGTTGCCGGTTTCCTCCGAAAAATGTGGGCGCTCTTTTTTGACAAAAACGGAAACTTCAACGTCAGCGACGCTGCCCCGACAAAAGAGGAACTCAAAACCTTGCACACCTGCATCAAAAAAGTGCAGGACGACATCGAGCGTTTTTCTTTCAATACCTGCGTGAGCGGCTTTATGATCTGCGTCAATGATCTGCGCAGCAAAAACTGCAACAAGCGGGCAATTTTAGAACCTTTGGTAAAATTGGTGGCCCCCTTTGCGCCGCATATCGCCGAAGAGCTGTGGCACCGCTTGGGGCATGAAACGACGGTCTGTTTGGCCGATTACCCTGTTTTTGAGGAGAGCCATTTGGTGGAGGATTCGGTGACCTACCCGGTCTGCATCAATGGCAAAAAAAGGGACTCGCTGACCTGCCCGGCCAATGCCTCGAAAGAGGATTTGGAAAAAATGGCTTTGGAACTGGAGTCCACCCAAAAGTGGATTGACGGCAAAACGGTTCGCAAAGTGATCGTTGTGCCGGGGCGGATGATTAATGTTGTGGTGGGGTGAGTTTAATAGAAAAGCACCGCTGTTAACGTTCCTTCCCTGCCCTTCCGAAAGAGGGGGAATTAATTCCCCCGCACAAAAATGGATTGACGGCAAAACGGTTCGCAAAGTGATCGTTGTGCCGGGGCGGATGATTAATATTGTGGTGGGGTGAGTTTAATAGAAAAGCACTGCTGTTAACGTTCCCTCCCTGCCCTTCCGAAAGAGGGGGAATTAATTCCCCCGCACAAAAATGGATTGACGGCAAAACGGTTCGCAAAGTGATCGTTGTGCCGGGGCGGATGATTAATGTTGTGGTGGGGTGAGTTGTTATTGAAAAAGCGTTGCTGTTAACGTTCCTTCCTTGCCCTTCCGAAAGCGGGGGAATTAATTCCCCCGCACAAAAATGGATTGACGGCAAAAAGGTTCGAAAAGTGATCGTTGTGCCGGGGCGGATGATTAATGTTGTGGTGGGGTGATTTGTTAATGAAAAAGCGTTGCTGTTAACGTTCCTTCCCTGCCCTTCCGAAAGAGGGGGAATTAATTCCCCCGCTTTCGGAAGGGCAGGGAAGGAACGTTCCATTTGGAATAAAGGCAAGAAAGTCAATTCTCGGATGTTTATCCATTTTTTCAAATTGGCCAAAAAATTGCAATATGTTAACTCTTGAAAATCAGCATTTAAAAGAAAGGTTTTTCATTTTTAATAAATATCTCACAAAAGGCATTTCATTTTGACAAACCCATTTCCCCAAAACCCCTAACTTGCACTCCGATTTTAGAACTAAAATTTCCCATGAATGAGACCCATTACGTACTGCACTGCAATTCTGTTTTTCCTGTCCATATTTTTCCAACAAAACATATTGGCGCAAGCCGAAATAAACCCAAATGTGCCGCGCTGCGCATTTGATGAAATCAATGAATCGCTGCGCCAAAACGACCCGCAGTTGGAGCAAGAACTGAGGGACTATGTAAACCAAGCAATTCCCTCCTTTGCTGTTGAAAACCGGAGCGCGGCCGAGCCTTTGCTGACCGTTGCGGTGGTCGTCCACGTCATCCATTCGGGCGAACCGGTAGGGCAGGGGTCCAATATTTCCGATGAAAGGATTGAGGGGCAGATTGACGTTCTGAACGAAGATTACAGCTCCCTGAACAAAAAATTTTACGATACCCCCGCGCAGTGGATGGGCTTGGCAGGCACGCCGAATATCCAGTTCCTTTTGGCAACGACCGACCCCGACGGCAACCCGACAAACGGCATTACCCGCCATAATATACCCATCACCGGCAGCTCTTGGAACAGCAACAACATCAACTCCGAAATCAAACCGGCCACCAATTGGGACCCCACCCGTTACATGAATGTTTATGTGGTTTCCATCCCCGGCACGACGGCGGCGGGCGGGGTAGTGGGCTACTCCAATTACCCCACTCCGAGCCAAACGGGCAGTGCGAGCGACGGGCCGGTAGTGGACTTCAATTGGATCGGAGGACATGGCTCGCCTGCCTCCGGCATCCGGGCTTTGAGCCATGAAACGGGGCATTATTTGGGCTTGCCCCATACTTTTAACGGCAGTTCCTGCAGCTCCGACGACAACATCGCCGACACCCCCAACATTGACAATGCAACGAGCCAATATGCGACCCTCGACTGCGATGCAGATTTCCCGCAAGGGCCTATGTCTTGCGGCAATGAACACCTCTACGTCAACTACATGGACTACGTGACCGAAAATTGTTACACCTCTTTCACGCAGGGGCAGGTCAACGTGATGAGGGCCGTCCTGCAAGGCGGGAGCAGTGGCTTCGACTATGGCAGCAGGCAGTCTTTGCTGACCAATGCCCCCTCGCTGACCGACATACCGGTGGCCGATGCGGGCATTACCCGTTTGACCGCTCCGACGGTCACCAATTGCACCGCTGACGTGCTGGTGCCGGAGGTGACTTTGCGGAATTTCGGGAGCGATGACCTGACGCAGGTTTCCATCAATTACAAAGTCAACAATGGAGCAGTGAGCAGCTATATCTGGCAGGGCAACTTGATTCCGGGCGAACTGACAAACGTGGAACTGCCTGCCTTTACCCCTCCCGACGGCATTTATGAAATGAACTTTTACACCACGAACCCAAACGGCCAAACGGATGACCGGGCAAGCAACGACCTCCTGCAGGAGACCCTGCTCACCTACTTTGCTTTCGACCCGCCGATGATCGAAGCTGCCGAAAACGAAACTGCTTTCCCGACCTCAAAAGGCACCTTCCCTTTCAACGTCAACAACGATACTTTTGAATGGGAAATGACCACCGAAGTCTCTTCTTATGGCCTCGGAAACGAGTCTTTTGTGTTCAATAACCGGGCAGGCACTTTGTTCGCCAACCCCATCGGGACGCTCGATGCGCTGATAACCCGGCATTTTGATTTTTCGGAAGTCAGTGATGCCGCCCTGTATTTTGATGTAGCTTATGCGCCTTACAACTCCCTTCAGTCCGATACCCTGATGGTCCTCGTGGCAACGGATTGCTCGCAAGATTTTAATCAAGCCCTTTATAAAAGGGGAGGGACAGACCTGGCCACTGCGCCTGCCGTGCAAACATTGTTTACTCCGACCGCTGCCCAATGGCGTACCGATGGGATTGACCTCAGCAGCTACGACGGCATGAGCGACGTGACCATCGCTTTTTTAAACATTTCAAACTGGGGCAACCGCCTCTTTCTCGACAATATCAGGGTGGGCGTGAACTGCGCAGCGCTCGCCCCCGAATGGACTGTGCTGCCCAATGCCTGCGACACGCCGCCGACGGGCATCTGCTCGGGAACGGCTACCCTAAACGTGCCTGTCAGCAACGGGGGCCTCACTTACCTTTGGGAAAATTGGCCGCCCGAACACAACCAGCCGACCATCTATAATTTATGCCCCGGCGGGGTAGCGGTCACTGTTACCGATGCTTTTGGCTGCCAATTGTTAGCTGAAAACGAAGTGCCGCAGGCCACGCCTCCCGAACTCTCTGCCGCTGCAACAATCGAGACGGCTTACAACGCAATGGACGCCTCGGCTACGGTCAACGTCACTTCGGGCGCTGCCCCTTTTACCTATCATTGGAGCAACGGGACAACGGAAACGAGCAGCAATCCTTCCAGCACTCTTTCGGGCCTTTCGGAAGGGGTTTACTCCGTGGAAGTGGAGGACGCATTGGCTTGCATTGCCCAGCAAGAAGTAGTGGTGACCTCCGTTTGCACTGCTTTTGACGTCGCCTTTTCCATCACCGACGTGCCCTGTTTCGGCGGGGCAAACGGCAGCTCGCTCGCCATGCCTTCCAACGGGACGCCCCCTTTTGAATATGCGTGGAGCAACGGCAACAGCAGCCAATTGAACAGCAGCCTCGCCGCAGGAGAATACTACCTGACCCTCACCGACGCCAACCAATGCCCGGTCGTTGATACGGCCACTGTTTCGCAGCCCGAACAGTTTTTGGTAAATATTACGGCGATGGGCGAATCTGCTTTTAACGCAGAAAACGGAACTGCTTCCGCTACTGTATTTGGCGGAACGCCGGACTATTCTTTTTTGTGGAGCAACGGCGAAACGACCGAAACCATCAGCGGCCTCGCCCCCGGCACCTACACCGTGACCGTTGAGGACGGGATGGGCTGCAGCACTTTTGGCACTGCCTTTATCAGCGCCTTTACCTGCGAAGATTTCCAGTCGGTCATTTCATGGGAAAACGTCACTTGTTTTGGCTTCGCAAATGGAACGGCAGTGGTCGAGGTTTCAGGCGAAACCCAACCTGTTACTTATGATTGGAGCAATGGCCAAAGCGGTCAAATGATAGAGAATTTGCCGGCAGGCGACTACTCTGTTACGGTCATGGACGCCGTTGGTTGTTCGGCTGAACTGACTGCCAATGTCCTGCAGCCCGACTCCCTTTTTGCGCAGGTTTCGGCCACCAACATTACGGCGATGGGCGCCAATGACGGCACTGCCACCGCAGCGGGCATGGGCGGCACGCCGGCTTATGGCTACGAGTGGAGCAACGGCGAAACCACGGCCATGATTACTGGCCTGGCGCCGGGCACATACATTGTTACGGTCACTGATTTTAACGGCTGCGAGGCCGTCAATAGCGCCGAGGTGCAGGGCCTGAACTGCAGCCTGCAGGTCGAGATCGAATCGTCGGATGCGAGCTGCCCCAACGTGGCCGACGGCAGTGCGGCCATTGCTTCGGTGTCGGGCGCCGCCATGCCTTTGGAGTACCAATGGTCGAACGGCAGCGTCGAGATGGTTGCCGTAAACCTGCTCCCCGCGACCTACAATGTCTTGGTGACCGATGCCAACGGCTGCGCCGTAAATACTTCGGTGGAAATAGGCAGCAGCGACGATGTGCCGCCCACCTTGCAGCTCCTTGATTTTATTGAAATAGAACTTATCGGCAACTCGGCCACTTTCGAGCCTTCCTCGGCCGACAACGGCAGCTCCGACAATTGCAGCCTCGTTTCTTTTTCTGCTCCGCAAACAAATTTCGATTGCTCCGACATCGGCCAAAACCCGGTGATGGTAACAGGTACGGATGCCAGCGGAAACTCATCGAACACAATGGTCACGGTGGTCGTCGTTGACAATACCCCGCCGACCATCGCCTGCCCCGACAACATCGCCGAGCAAAGCTGCGATGCCATCAGCTACGACCTGCCGATGGCAGAGGACATATGCAGTACGCCCGAATTGGAACTGATTAATGGTCTGGAAAGCGGCTCGTTTTTCCCCGCCGGAACGACGGAAGTAACATGGCAAGCGACCGATGTTTCAGGCAATACCTCGTCCTGTACTTTTGAGGTGACCGTGGACTACGACCTCGACGCCGATTTCATCATTTCCCAACCAAGCTGTTATGGCGTGGACGATGGCAGCGTGGACGTGTTCATCACGGGCGGCCTCGCTCCCTACCAGACCATTTGGAGCCATGGCGGCGGCCCTTCCAACCTGCCCCCGGGCGAGTACACCCTCGACATTACCGACAGCAACGGCTGTACTTTGGAGGCCTCGTTTACGATGGAAGCCCCCCCTGTTTTTGAGGTGGAGGTTTTTGAAATCGTCCATGCGATGGGCGGCAGCCCGACGGGTTCTATCACTTTGGACATCACGGGCGGCAATGCGCCTTTTGATTTCGCCTGGTCGGCAAATGGGAATGCAGTCCCTGACTTTGACCCCTCGCAGGCACCTCCTGGCTTATACGGTCTCGTCGTTACCGACGACATCGGTTGCACTGCTTCGATAGACTCTATTTTGGTGGACAACCTGAACAGCGTATTTTCAAAAGAACTCAATCAGAAGATTTCCATTTTCCCAAACCCAACTTCTGGAAATGTATTTTTGGAACTGGATGCCAGCCTTTCCGGCAACCTCGAAATCACCGTTTTAGACGTTTCAGGGAAAAAATGTTTTTATAAAAATTTAGCTTCGCTAAATGGAAAAGAGGAACTTGCCCTGGGTGCCTTGCCGAGCGGGGTGTATTGGCTGCGGCTGATTTTAGGGGACAAGCTGGCTTGGAAAAAATTGGTGGTGATGTAGTGGTTTCCCGCAGGGTGCGCAGTGTTTTGTGGAGGCATTCCCTGATGTTTTGATTTTCATGCTGTTAAATCAAAGCCAAAATTCCTCGCCAACTACGGGAGTGTTCAATAAAATGTGTCTCACGCAAAGACGCAAAGGCGCAAAGATTTGAATTTCAACATAATACTTTCCGAAGAAACTAATTGACCGCTAACAACGCAAAGGCGCAAAGGCGCAAAGATTTGAATTTCAACACTTTGCGCCTTTGCGTCTTTGCGTGAGACACATTTTATTGAACACTCCCCAAACTAATGGACATGGCTCCTCGTTTTTTTATTTGCCGTAAGGCGAAACATTTCACGTAAGAAGTGCAAGCCGCTTTTTTCATCCGCCGGAAGGCGGAACTGTTCACGCAAGAAGTGCAGGGTTTCGCCTTCCGGCAAATAAAAAAACAGTAAAATTTTAAAACCGATAAAAAAATGAAAAACAAGATTCCGTTCTTCCTCCTTTTTACCCTGTTTGTCTTTTCCTGCACTTCCGAAAGCGCACCGGAAGAAAAACAAAAAGCGGCCACGGCGCAGCCCGTTCAGGCAGCCGACGGACAATTAAAAGGCGGCAGCCTTGAAGAGTTGAAAGAAAAAGCCCTCGACGAAAACGATACCTACGGAAGGGTGCGCCAATCTTTGGGCGTACTGCAAAAAGAATTCAACCAAGCGCAGCAAAAAGCAAAAAAAACGGGCAAAATGTCGGTCATCGTGGACGAAGATTTCAACCTGATAATCAGGAACGAAAACAAGGAGAACGTCGGCGAATCGAGGGTCAACCTAAAAGACTTGAACGCAGCAAACGGAGGTATGCGCCTGCTCCCGGACGATGCCCCGGGCGACTATCCTGGGTTCAGTATTTCCGTGATAGAAGGCCGCCCCGGCGTGGAAATTTATTCGAATGGAGAGAAAGTTGGAGAGTTAAGGGAACTGCAGATTTTTTTGGCCGGCCGCGAAAGTGTGGAAAGGGTAGTGCCCGCTTTTGTGCAGGCATTGAACGTGGTGCATGGGAAGAATTAGGCTGCTCCGCAGCGGTTTTGTTTCCCGCAAAGTACGCAGTGTTATTCGCAGAGTTCCGCAGAGTTTTGTGAAGCCGTCTCCAATCAACTCTGCGGAACTCTGCGAATAACACTGCGTACTTTGCGGGAAACAAATGCAGCAAAAAGCAGCACCCGCCGAACTGGAGTTCGGCGCTACATCCCGAACAAGCGCATCGCCTTCACCTTCAGCCCGTCCATAAAAAGATAGACCACCGGCACCACTATCAGCGTCAAAATCATGGAACTCAACAGCCCGCCGATGAGTGCCCAGGCCAATCCGTTTTTCCATTCCGAACCAGCCCCGTTGGCCAGTGCAATCGGCAGAAAACCGATGGCCATCGAGAGGGTCGTCATCAAAATCGGCCGCAGGCGGGTGCGCCCTGCTTCCACCAAAGCATCGTGGGTGCTCTTCCCTTCCGCCTTCGCTTGATTGGTAAAATCCACCAGCAGGATCGCATTTTTGGCGACCAGCCCCACCAGCATAATGATGCCCAAAATGGAAAAAATATCGAGGATGCTCAGGGTCAGTGCCATCGCCAAAAAGGCGCCGATAATGGCCATCGGGATAGAAAACAGCACTACCAGCGGATAAATCCAACTGTCGTAAAGGGCCACCATAATCAAATAAACAAAGAGGATGCTCGCCATAAATGCCAGCCCGAGGCTGCCAAAGCCATCTTGCTGGTTTTTCAGGTCACCGTCGTATGCAACGCTGATGCCCTTTGGCGGGGGCAGTTTTTTGTCCATCAAAGCGATCAGGTCGGCGCCCACGTCGCCGGAGGTGCGCCCCAAAACTTTCGAGAGCAAAGTGACCGAAGCTTGGCGGTTCCTCCTTTCCAGTTGGTTGGGTCCGGTGGTCTGTACGATGCTGGCAAATTGGCTCATTTTGATAAGCTGCCCTTTGCCGTTCATCACCGGCAGGTTGGCAATGTCGTCAATGCTTTTGCGGTCGAAGCCGTCCAATTTGATGTTGATGTCGTACTCCTTGCCCCCGGTGCGGAACTGCGCGTCGGTATTGCCGTTGAAAGCGGTCTGCATGGTAGCGCCCACCATGTCCATGCTCAGTCCGAGCTGGGCCATGCGCTCCCTGTCCACGCTCACCTGCACCTCCGGCGTACCTTCCTCAATAGACAGGCGGGCTTCGAGGGTGCCGGGTATTTTTTTCAGTTCGGCGAGCAGCTTATTGGCGTAGCCCATCACCTGCTTTTTGTCGGGTCCGCTCAAGAAGAGCATGATGGGGTCGGAGTCGGCGCCGCCCAAAAAGCTGACCTCCGAGGAGGTGACTTTCACCCCGGGCAGTATTTTTTCCATTTCGTTGCGCAGGTCTTGGGCATAGTGGGAGGTGTGGAAATCGCGCTGGTCTTTGGGCACCAGTTTTATGGTCAGTTCCGATTTGTACAGCTTCTCCTGGTTGCCCAGCATATTGGTAGTGAGGCCGACGGTGGTGAAAACACTGGTGATGGGCTGCTGCTGCAAAAGGTATTTTTCGGCTTTCCGGGTAGCGAGGTTCATCTCTTTTATGGTAGCATCTTTGGGCAGTTCGAGCAGCAAAATAAACTGGCCCCGGTCGCCGTGTTTCATGAAAGAAGTGCCGATATAACCTTTGGCCACCAACAAAAAAGAGGAAATAAAAAGCACGAAAGCGATTACCAAAACCAGCAGCCCGTTTAAATAAAAATTGAAGTTCCCGATTTTTATCGGCCGCAAAATGCGGTTCACCTGCCTTGCGTACCAGTCGTTTATTTTATTTAAAAAACGCTCAAAGCCGTTAAAAAGCAGGCCGCCGATGCTCCCTTTTTTATAAACTTCCAGTTTGGAAAAACGGCTGGCCAGCATCGGTGTCAGCGTGAAAGAAACAAAAAGCGACATCAAAGTCGAGAAGGTGACCACGAGCGCAAACTGGCCCATTATTTTGCCCACAATGCCCGCAGACAAGGCAATCGGCACAAAAACCACCACGTCAACGAGGGTAATGGACAGCGCCGTGAACGCGATTTCGTTCCTTCCCAGCAAGGCCGCTTTTCGCTGGTCCATGCCCATTTCGAGGTGCCGGTGGATGTTTTCCAGCACCACGATGCTGTCGTCAACGAGGATACCAATGACCAGCGACATGGCCAACAGCGTCATCAGGTTGAGGGTGAAACCAAAGGCGTACATCATGATGAGCGTGGCCACCAAAGAGGTCGGGATGGCCAGCATCACGATGAGCGCGTTCCTGATCGAATGCAGGAAAAAGAGCATCACCACGGCCACCAAAACAATGGCCATCAGGAGGTCGTGGCTCACTGCATCAACGGCTTCCAAAGTAAAATCTGTCTGGTTACTGGCCACCACAAAATCGAGGTTTGAATCGGCAGATTGCTCTTTTAGTTCCTCCAGCTTTCCCAGCACACCTTCGGCCACGGCCACGGCGTTGGCGTCTGTTGATTTCAATATTTGCAGGCCAAAACCTGAAACGCCGTTCGTCCGGCTGAGGGTGGTCGGGCTTTTTTTGCCGTCGGTAACATCGGCTATTTCGCCCAATTTTACGGGCAGCCCGGTCATCGGGTTATTGGCCACGGTCAGTCCTTTCATTTCCTCCACCGAGCTGAGTTTGCCGGACAAACGGATGATGACCTGCGCCGTTTCGCTTTCTATTTTCCCTGTCGGAAAATCAAGGTTCGCCGCCTTGATGGCCTGCACCACTTGCAAAATACTGATGCCCCTCGCTTCGAGTTTTTTTCGGCTCACGTTCACCTGTATTTCCCTTTCCTGCCCGCCGATAACCCGCACTTCGCCCACTCCCGGGATGCTCGAAATGGCGGGTTTGATGCGGTCTATAACGAGGTCGTAAAATTCGGTCGGATCCAGCGCTGCCGTAGCC
This sequence comes from Bacteroidota bacterium, assembly GCA_011321935.1. Taxonomy (GTDB): domain Bacteria; phylum Bacteroidota; class Bacteroidia; order Chitinophagales; family Saprospiraceae; genus UBA6168. The sequence continues at coordinate 21,939 of DROJ01000050.1, forward strand.
CCGATGCTCAAAATGGGAAATTCGTCGGTCGCAAATTTGGTGAGCGAAGGCGGGTCGGCCTGTTCGGGCAATTCCCGCTGCCGGGCGTTGATGTTGCGCTGCGCCTGTTGCAGGGCAATGTCCACGTCCGTCCCGTCCCGCAGTTCGATCAAAATAAAAGAAAGGCTCTCGACCGAAGTGCCCCTGATGGACTTCACGTTTTCCATGTTCGACACTGCCTCTTCGATCACTTTTGTCACTGAATTTTCGACCTCCGCCGGGCTTGCCCCGGGGTATATGGTGTTCACAATCACGAAGGGCATGCTGAACTTTGGGATCAGCTCGTAACCCAATTTGGAATAACTGAACAGCCCGCCTACTGTCAGCACAATGAATATGACAATAATCAAAGACGGCCGTTTTATGGATATTTCTGTGATTGACATAATGAGAATTTGAGAAAGTGAGATTAGGAGAGTTTGAGAAAACCAGAGTTTGAGAGTATGAGAAATTGAGAGTTTGTCCGCAGGACTCCTTTGGAGAGAGTAGTATATCGAAGGGACTCTTATATTATAGGAGAAGAGAAATTAAGAGTCCCTTCGATATACTACTCTCTCCAAAGGAGTCCTGCGGACAAACTCTCAATTTCTCATACTCTCAAACTCT
>DROJ01000051.1 GCA_011321935.1 Bacteroidota bacterium
CGTTTACGTCGTTTTCTTTGCACAGACGTAAACGTCTGTGAACGGGACAGCGTGAACGCTGTGCTACCGACACCCAAAAGACCTGAGTCGTTACATTTTTTTTTAAAATATGTACCTATCGCGGATTTGGAAATCCGGGCTACTAAAACGACGAATTGACCGAAACTTTCACTCCGTTGAATGCAGGTTCCAGCCGGCAGATGCCCCCCGAACAAACAATGCCCTCCACCTGCTTTACGTAGCTGATCGAGAAGCGGTTGGTCCGGTGCGTATAATATATGTCGAACCTCGGATAATGGATTTTTTCCTTTTTGCGGGTAACGGCATTCTCCGGCGAGAGTTTGCCCGGCGCAATATTGTACATGTCCGAAACCGTAAATGTCCAATGCGGCGCCATCGTGTATTCAAGGAGGCCAAAGGCCCAGTTTCCATAATCAGCTTTGATGTGTTTTTTATCTTCGTCCACATGCATGAACTGCCCCTCGAACCGGATGGCTTTTTTGCGTTCGATTTTATATAAAAAATCAAAATAGGGCGTAAAGGATGTGACAAAAGGAACGCCCGGTTTGCCTTGATAAATATCCTGGTTATATTCTTGGTACTGCGCCCCGGCGGTGAGCGTCCACTTGCGTTTGTATTTATAATAAAACTCCGTGAACACCTCTCGGTACAGTTCGTCATTATTGAACAAAGCAATATTCGAGGCATTCAGTGCGACCGTCAATTTTTTGCTGAAACGATAACGGACATCGAGTTGCAAAGCCTTCTCTCCTTCAAACTGGATATTGGCGGAATAACGGGCAGGCAGCCGGTAGGTGTTCACCCGCGTCATCGGGGGCAGGTAATGGACCAGCCCTTGTATGCCCTGTGCCTGCGGCCTCGCCCGGAAGTCGAAATGTTCCGTCCGTTTGGCCTCCAGCGTGACGCCCAAACCTTTGGCGGAATAACTGAGGCTGGTGTAAAAAACAGTCCCTGCATCTTGCACAAAACGCCCGACAACGGTATCGCCCGAAACGGTCGTCCGCTCCTCCAGGGGCGAGTTGAAAGTATCCTCGGTTTTGTACGCTCCTTCCACGTACCAAGAGAATGGCCCGGCGGTCAATGTATTGTAAACCGAGAAAGCGTAGGTGCTGTATTTAGGGATAAAAATATCTTCTTTCCGGTAGGTGTTCAGCGTGGCCACGAGGTTGTTCATCGAGTTGTCGTCCAAGGTGCGGCTGACTGCCCCAAAGCCCGGCGCCAAGGTCACATTTGCCGAATCAAAACGCACAAAGCCATCCGCTGCAAAGCCCCGCATGTTGCTCTCATAAGTACCGAACTGCTTTTTCTGCCTTCCGGTAAATGCTTTCAGTTGCCAGCTTGCCGTCAGGTCGTAGGTCAGCCGCAGGCCGTACAAAGCTTGGTCAATGGCCAATGCCCGCGATTCATAAGCACGGAAAATAATGCCGCTGCCGATGATGTCGTAAAAATAGCCGCCCGTGATGCCGAGCTTGTTGATCTTCTTTTTGACGTACCAATTGCCGATGCCCTGCGCAGTGTAAGACCCCGTCGGGTTGAGCAGAAAAGAATTCTGGAACATGTCAAAACGCAGTCCCACATCAAAACCTTTGTTGCTGTAGTTCAAGTTCAGGTAAGCATCGGCGCCATATAATTGGCGGTCGTACTGCGGTGTGTTCGCCGCATTGATGGAAGTGTCCCGGATAAAAAAATTGCTGTTCAGTTCGAGGTTTCCCGAAATGCGGGCGCCATCCGTTTGGGCAAATGAAAAAATGTTTGCGGCCAGCAAAATGCCGCAGGTTACAAATATGGAAAAAAATAATTTTTGAATCTTCATACAGAAGTGTTTCGTTTGTCTTGAGCTTGCTTCGTTAAAGGTGGGTTAATAGTTCTACAAAACCATTAAAATAAATATTAATCAAGATACCTTTGTGGCCTTTTCTGGGATTGGGCTGCAAAGGTAGCCAATCCAAATCAGCATAAAATAATTTTCACCAAACAATACATAGAAATATGAAACAACTGACATTTATTTTTTTGAGCCTCTTCTGCTTTTCCTTTGCGGCCTCCGGCCAAAAATCAGTGCCGGATGTAAACGTAAAATCGCTCGACGGCCAATCCTTCAACCTCAAAGAATACACCTCCGACCCCGATAAAACTTACATCTTAGACTTCTGGGCAACTTGGTGCTCGCCCTGCAAAAAAGAACTCGACGCCATCTCCGATTATTACGAAGACTGGCAGGCCGAATACAACGTAGAACTCATCGCCGTTACCATTGACAACCAGCGCGCCCTGCCCAAAGTACCGGGCATCGTGGAAACCAAAGGCTGGGAATATACCATCTTCGCCGGCAATGAGGAAGCCATGCGGACGGCCTTTAATTTCCAGACCATCCCGCAAACGGTAATTGTCAAAAACGGCCTGATTATTTTTGAACACAATGGATATGTGCCGGGCGACGAGGAAGAACTGGAGGAGGTGATGGCCAAAGCGAAGGGGGGCGAGTGAGGAGGAGGGCTTATGCCTGGCGAGATGAGAAATGCGCCTTCCATCTACTTCAAAAAATGGCTTTCGGGGATGTCCCTGAAAGCCATTTTTGTCTCCGCTCAAAAGCACATGGCCTTCGCCCGTCCCGACAACCGAGGATATATATCCTCGGTTGTCGGGACGGGCGAAGGCCATGTGCTTTTGAGCGGAGACCTTTTCTTTTCTAAAAAAATCAGAAAGTCAAGCCCACCTTAGTATATAGGAACATGCCCCTCACACCAAACTGCTGCACGCGGCGGCTGAACAAGAAGCGGCCTGAACTCACATTTGATGAATGCTGGTGCATGTCGGGGAAAGTATTGGTGAAGTTATGGGCGCCCAAAGTCCACCGCACATTTTTGGTGACTTCATAAGCAAACTCGATGTCCGGGACAATCTTGGCACCGAACACTTGGTCCCTGCTTTCCTTTTTGCCCGTAAAAGAATTTTCTTTCCAGGTGTCGGGGTTTCCGCCATCGCTTGGGTGGATATAGCTGATCTCGCCAAAACGGGTGGCCCGCAACAAGGCGCTGAATTTTCCAATCTCATAAAGCGCAGAAAAAGCAATCTTGCTTTTTGGCTGTGCCACTTCGATCCGCGAAACTTCCTCCCGGTTGAACAGTACCGACTCTTTGCCCTTCAGCAGGTCAGATGTTTTGATGACCGGCACGCCGTTGTTTTTGTCAACTTCTGTGCTGGTAAAATTGGCGGCGAGGGTCAAGCTCAAACCTCCTTTGCTGACAGGGACGCGGTAAGACCCCACAATGTCGAGACCTTTGGTGGTGGTTGAAACGGCATTGGTGAAAAATTGCGCAGCACCTGCACCTAGCGGTGTAAGGATGTCGCCCGCCAATACACCTCCGGCCAGTTCTTCGCTCGGCTTGAAGCGGCCAGAAATAACGATGCGGTCTTTGATGTCGATCAAATAGCCGTCAACGGTAAAGGCAAAATCATCGCTCACGCGGCCTGTGAAACCAACGCTGTAGTTGATCGAAGTCTCTGCTTTCAGGTTCTCGATCCCGAATGCTTTGGTCACATCAGAGCTGTTGTTGAAAGTACCTACCTGGATGGCCACTTGCTCTCCGGTCACTGGGTCGTCCACAAATTGGGTGCTCAGGTTGTTGAAATAAACTTGGTGGAGGGAAGGCGCACGGAAGCCCGTACTGGCCGAAGCCCGCAATGCGAAGCGCTCGTCCAACTTATAACGGGTCGCCAATTTGCCACTGAAATTGCTGCCAAAATCAGAGTAGTTTTCATAACGGCCAGCGACGCCCACCAAAAATGCGTCGGTGAATTCGAGGTCGAATTCTGAATAAACACCGATGTTCGTCCTGCTTTCATCGAGGGCATTCTGTGGCTGGAAACCGGGGAATACCTGAATGCCGGCAGCACCGGGGAAAGTGGTTGCCTGTCCGTTTATCATCCAAACATTCTCAACGCCGCCAGCTACATAAGATGCTTCTTCGCCTGCCTCGATCTGGTAGTTTTCATTTCTGAACTCCGCACCGATTGCAATATTGATCGGGAAACTTGCTTCTATCTCACGGGACATATCAAAGTTGGTGGTCAGTTGTGAGTAAGAGAAACCACCTGCATATGCCTCGGTCGGCGAAGCCGTTCCCAAAGAAGCGTTGATGGAATTTTTGATGGTAAAATCAAACGAGTTTTTGCCGTAAACCTGGCTCAGGTCAGCCGTCCACTCACCGACCTTGCCCCTCACCCCGACCACAATTGACTGGTCGTTGACATCGGAATCAATCTGCGGGGAGAAGCCATCGTTGTAAATCTGTGGGACTACTTTTTGCTGCGCAACCGGGAAGCGGTAAAAACCCCTTGCCAAACCGTTCCTTACGTTCAGGCCGCCATTGGCATAAAGCTCAGTGCCGTTTTCGCCCAAGGGCAGGTTGGCGTTCAAGAACAGGCCCGTGTTCTTGATGGCAGAGTTGCCGATTTCCATTACTTGGTTTTCAACAAAACCGTTTTCTTTCCTTACGATGTCAAAAAATTCCTCCCTCGACCTTGCGCCGTCAAAACCTTCTGGGTAAATCGAGCCGGTGTAGTTGCCCGAGCGGTTGGTAGAAGACCTGTCGGAATGCTCGAAAGTCACGTTGAGGAAGCCCGTGTTTTTCAAAAGGCCGAGGCCAAAGTTGCCAGAGACCTGGTACATGCCCCCGTCGTTGTTGAATTCGGGGATCAGTTCGTCGGGCACATTTCCGCCATCGGGGCCGCCAAAAGCATTTGGCATGGCAACGCCCGTTTGGAAGTTGATAGAAGCAGTGCTTGGCTTTTCTTTCAAAATAATGTTGATCACACCTGCGATGGCATCCGATCCATATTGCGCAGCAGCCCCGTCGCGCAAAACCTCGATGCGGTCAATGGCCGATGCGGGGATGGAGTTGAGGTCGGTACCGACAGTGCCCCGCCCGACTGTTCCGTTCACGTTGAGCAAAGAACTGGTGTGCCTTCTCTTGCCGTTTATCAAAACCAGTGTCTGGTCAGGGCCGAGGCCGCGCAGTGCTGCGGGGTCAATGTGGTCTGTTCCGTCAGAAATGGTCTGCGGCGTACTGTGAAAAGAAGGGGCAGCATACTGGAGTATCTGGGTCACACTTGCCTGCGCCGAATGTTGGAGCTGCTTCTGGCCGATCAAATCGACCGGTACGGCTTTGTCCAGATTGGTACGCTGGCGGGTACGCGAACCGACCACCGTTACCTGGTCCATGCTCAAACCGGCCGAGAGGCTTACGTTGATAGGTTCTGCGGCATTGGTCACCTGTACTTCCTGTACACCATACCCAGTGTAGGATATTTCGATGGAGAAGGGAGGGGTCTTCGAGGTGTTCAGCTCGAAATTTCCCGCTGCATCGGTCAGCGTTCCGATATAAGTACCTTTAATGGTAATACTGGCACCGATCAGGGATTCCCTGTTGTCCCCGTCAACCACGTTCCCTGTAATGGTGGTCTGTGCTGTTGTCCAGCTAGCAACCAACAAAAGCAGTGTGGTCATTGCGAGAGTAAAAAGATGTTTCATGTAAATAGTTTTAATGAATAAAAAGGTTTGGGCAAGCAAAAGCCTGATACCCAACCTATGGCATATCAGATAGCTTTTGTAAGCCAAATGAGTTTAGTGCAGTGATTCGTAATTAGTTGATTAGTGATTAGTTCGCCAAATACTTGATAATGTGGCATTTAACCAAAAACTAAATGGTTAGCTAATTACGATTTGTACCATTAGGATGATGTGTAAGCTAAAAGTTTCCGTTAATATTTTTACGGTGAAAAGTGCCCGTGCCTGCTCATAAAAGGAAAGAATGTCGAAATGACGAGAGGAACCCGGTGGGTTTATTTTATTTTATTGAGACATGTTTTTGTAGTAAAAATTGTTCCAAATTCGAGGAGAGGCAACAATCATTTTAGTACCAAAATAAATCATTGGAAGGTACATCTTGAAAACGATAAAAAATATTGGCAACCAGTTGGCAAATGCTTGGACCAAGCTGATTGAAACAAGCTCTTACTTGCTCCGGTAAAAGCGGCCATTATTTTTTCCCGATCAAGCCGTGCAGAATAAAACTAAAAAGCACCACCACCCCACAGCCGATGGGGTTCAGCCACAAAAAGCCCAAGTCTTCCACTCCGTCCATCCGGTCATAAAAATAAATAAAAACGACCGCTGCCTCGCCGATCAATGCGCTGATAAAAACAGGCGTTCCGCCAATTTTTTTAAAAGCAAAAGCGACCACAAAAATACCGAGGATGGTGCCGTAAAGCAGCGAACCGATAATGTTCACCGCCTGTATCAGGTTTTCAAAAAGCAAAATAAAAGAGGCAAAAAATATGACCAGCGCGCCCCAGCCGATGGTCATGGCCTTGGAGACCTTGAGGTAGTGGACGTCGCTAGCCCCCGGCACGATGGAGCGTTTGTAAATATCAATTACAGAAGTAGTGGCCAAGGCATTTAGCTCCGAAGCAATGGACGACATGGCCGCACAAAAAATGACCGCGATCAACAGGCCGATCATGCCCCTCGGCAAATAATTGACCACGAAGGTGATGAACACATAATCCTTGTCGTTGGCTTCGAGGGTTTTTCCGCTTTCTTTTGAGTAGCCCTCTATCAGCTCACCGACTTGGGAGCGCAGTGCCTTTTCTTGGCCGTTCAGGTCCATGACCTTTGCCTGCGCGGTTTGCACGGCGGTTTTGCTGCCCTCTTTTTTGGCGCTTATGAGGCTCAGTACGGCTTCTTGTTTTTCTTTAAAAACAGCATCAAACTCCTGCTTGATATTCTCCACTTTTGGCCGGTAGGTATTGCTCTCTTCCAGCCTTGCCAAATTGGATTTATTGTAATGCACGGGCGGTTTGGTAAATTGGAAAAACAGGAAAACCAGAATGCCCGTGAACAGCACAAAGCCCTGCATCGGTACTTTTATGGCCGCATTGAACAAAAGCCCTAACCTGCTCTCGTTCAGCGACTTGCCCGACAGGTACCGCTGCACCTGCGATTGGTCAGTTCCAAAATAAGAAAGGAAAAGGAAAAGCGCCGCCGTCGTGCCCGTCCACACGTTGTAGCGCTCGGTCCAACTGAATTCCAGGTCGAAGGCGTCCATTTTCCCCATCGAACCGGCCACCCCGACGGCATCCGCCAAAGACACTTCCTGCGGAAATTGGCTGACGATGATAAAGGCCGTCGCCACCAGCCCCAGCATGATGACCACCATCTGCTGCTGCTGCGTAACGCTCACCGCCGTCGTACCTCCGAACACGGTGTAAAAGGTCACCACTGCCCCCGTCAATATAATGGTCGTTTGCAAGTCCCAGCCCATTATATTGGCCAAAATAATACTCGGCGCAGCGATGGTAAAACCCGCCGCCATGCCCCTCGAAAACAGGAACAGCACCGCCGCCAGGCTCCTCGTTTTCAGGTCGAAGCGCCCCTCCAAATATTCATAGGCCGTATAAACGTTCAGCCGGTAATAAATGGGCAGCACGAAGATCACCAAAATGACCATCGCAATGGGCAGCCCGTAATAAAACTGCACAAAACGCATCCCGTCGTTGTAGGCCTGCCCGGGGGTGGAAAGGAAGGTAATGGCGCTCGCCTGCGTCGCCATGACCGACAGGCCGATGGTCCACCAGCTGAGTTCCCGGTCGCCCATGAGGTAGCTTTTCACGCTGCTCACGTTTCGGGTTTTCCACATGCCGTAAAGGATGATGCCGACCACGACGGCGAACATAACAAGCCAGTCTATCCAGTGCATTGTTTAAAAGGCAATTAAAAATGGAAGTGGGCAGTATTGCCCGGCAATTATTGACGGGTCAACAATTGGATGGTTGCAAAGAAAAGGGAAAATATGGGGAATATCCAGCATCGGCAATTTTTGAAAAGCTGCCAACGGTCAGGCATACTTTTTCTGGTGTTCCACAAAATCCAAAACCTGTTTGATACAGGCCCCGATCTCCTTTTTTACCTCGTGTTCCCAAAAGCGGAAAACCTCAAAACCCATCTTTTTCAGTTCCTCGTTCACCTCCCTGTCGCGCTGCATGTTGCGCTCTATTTTCGGAATCCAAAAGGCGCGGTTGGTCTTGATTTTTTCCCGTTTTTTTTCCCACTCGTAGCCGTGCCAAAACTCGCCGTCAACAAATATGGCCACTTTTATTTTTTTGATGGCAATATCGGGTTTGCCGGGCAGGTCTTTGCGGTGGAGGCGGTAGCGCAGGCCTGCGTTCCAGAGTGCTTTGCGCAAGCGCATTTCCGGGCGGGTGTTCTTGCTGCGTATTTTCGACATCATCCGGCTGCGCTGGGCAGAGGTGTAAAACCCCGCC
>DROJ01000052.1 GCA_011321935.1 Bacteroidota bacterium
CGGTGCGCAAAAGACACTGGTTATGAGGGCTTTATATCATACCGATGGCAGGTGGGAGCAATTTTGGACCTTCATTGACAATTTTGGATTTTCTCTAAATTGACTACATCACGCGGCGGTCACACCCCATTTAGCTTTTGGTTAAATGCTACATTATCAGGGATTTGGTGGACTAATCACTAATCAACTAATTACTAATCACTTCAGTAGTCCCATCGTTTTCCTTTGTCCTGATTATTTTTTCATGACTATAAATCCTTTTTAAAATGAAAAAACTAAACTTAGCCTTCCTCTTTTTGGCCACTTTGTTTTTGGCCACTTCTTGCGAAGAAACCACTGTCAGCGAGATTGCGCCAGCAAGTGGCAATGGCATCACCTCGCTAAGCAGTATAAAAGAACTGATCGTGTTTCAGTACGATTTTCAAAACGAAGCCACCGGCGAGCGCCGCGGCTTTATCATTGACAAGCACGGGGCACTAAAAAGCTATGCCATAGAAAACGGAAGACAGGGCAGTAAGTTGCCGGTTGGCGGGAGCTGGACGGAAGAACAGATTTCTTTTCTTTACAATTTGTCCCAAACGGTAGTGACCATCGGCGAAGAAGAGATGCTCAAATATTACAACCTTTCCCGGAAGGTATATTCTTTTAGCCTCAGCCCAAGAACGGAAGTGGCCGGTACCGATACTTTTGCTTTGTTCAGTTTTTATAAATACAAAAGAGTGGCCGAAGAGCAGGGTGGCTGCGGCTCTGCCGGCGCCCATTCCAATGAGGCAACGGCCGAATATACCGTCAACGTGCTGGACATGGAAGGGGCCTATTTGCAGGAAAACACCGCCGAGGGGGCGAAAGAGATCACTGACTGGTTAAAAGGTTTGCAGGTGGAAGCAGGCTTGTAAATCAGGATGGAATTTTCAACGAAGGGCCGCAAGGAGGAAAGGGGGCGCAAGGGTTAAAAGCCTTGCGCCCCCTTGCCTCTTTGTGCGGCCTTGCGTTGAAAATTTTGCCGCTCATGGGCCTACATTATCAATTGCCTGCCGCCTTTCTTTACCCGCAAGGCATGTTTGTAAAACCTGGCGAGGCGCTCCTGCGGGTAGCCGAAATTGAACAAAAGCACCGTTATGCCATTGATGAGCTGCACATAAAGGAAGCTGTTGTTTTCGTATTTCCTGGCCGATACGAGGGCATTGTTTTGGATCACTTTGTAGCGGTATTTTTTGCGCAGGCGTTTTACAAATTCGAAGTCCTCCATGATGAGCAGGTGCTTCCGGAACCCTCCCAACTCTTCAAACACTTCCCGTTTCACAAACATCGTTTGGTCGCCGCCGCCCACGGCAAACCAGCTTTGGCGGGTTGACCATTCTGTTATTTTGAGCGGCCATTTGTCCGAATCCAATTGGTAGGAAAAGCACCCGGCCACCAGCCCCTCCGAGAGGGCGGATTCAATATCGCGCGGCCATTCTTTTGGCGGCAGCACGTCGGCATGGACAAAATAGAGGAGGCCGTAGGTGGCATTTTCGACGCCGAAATTCATTTGTGGGCCCCTCCCTTTTTCGGGGCTCAGCAAAGCTGTTGCGCCTGCCCTTTCGGCCACTTTCAGCGTTTGGTCGCTGCTGCCCCCGTCCACAACGATGATTTCAAAATCCTTGTCGGGGCGGGTTTGGTGCAGCCATTTTACCAGCTTCGCAATGTTTTTTTCTTCGTTAAAAGTTGGGATGATGACGCTTATGCCCATAGCTCAGACGGTGTTTTGTTCTTTTCGTTTCGACGGTGTTTTTCTCCTGAAATGATGCGCAAAGCTACTGAAACCCCCAAACCCCGAAAACATCAAAACGCCTCCCCCACGGTCAGGTAAGAAAAAAGATGGCCCTCCCCGTTTCCCCCAAAATCAATGCGCAGGTTGATGTGGTCTTCTTTGGCCAACAGCAGCCGCAGGCCGGCGCCATAAGTGAAATGCAGCTCGTTGGAAAACAGGCCGGAAAAGGCCGGCGCAACATTGCCTGCCCCCCCGAACACCGTAGCCCCCAGCCGCCAAAAAAGCGGGAACCGGTATTCGCCCTGCAACATGAAAAGGTGCTTGTCGCGGTAGCGCCCCTCAAAATAGCCCCGCATTTTTTTTGGCCCACCGATCTTCGCCAATTGCTGAAATGGAGGGTCGCCGTGCATGGACACCAGCCAAGCGTTCAGTGCCAGCACGCCATTTTTATTATTTGAAATATAGGTTCTCGCGTCCACCGAAAAGCGGGAAAAATTGAAATCAGAACCCAGTGCCTTTTGGTCAAAAAACAATTCGAACTCAATGATCGAACCTTTGGTGGGGTAAAAAATCTGGTCCCTCGAATCGAAGGTCAGCAGTGGCCCGGCACCGGAGATGACGCCGCCCTTGTTGCCGGTAATTTGGTTTTGCGCCAAAATGCCAGCGCTGTCTATTTTTGGTATTTTATAATCATCAAACCAATACCGCAGCCCGGCGTACCATTTTGGCCGGAACTGGTAAACGCCGTTCAGCCGCAGCCTCGGATAGACGGCATCGTAATATTCGTGCTTGTCCTCCGGCGTCTCGTTCCCGATGCCGGATATCCGATAAATATAGCGGTAATAGCCCAGTTCCCCGAAGACATTGAACTGCTCGTTTTTCAGGAATACCTGAAACGGCAAATAAAAAAGGATCTGCTTGTTTTGGGTATAGGCAAAGCCAAATTGAAATTGCGATGGCCGCACACTGTCCGGTTGTTCCCTGAAACGGAAGGCGTACAATACTGCCCCGCCACCAGCAAGCCTTGTCTCAGGAGTATAAAAAACGAGTGGGATGGGGATGAGGGAGCTTTTGCGGATGAGTTTGTGGGAGGTATTGGATAGAGTGTCCTGCGAATGGCAGGGCTGGGCGGCCATGCCGCAGAAAAACAGCAAGATGGGCAGTAATTTTTTCATAAGAATTGTGAACGGCAAATATGGGGGAATATTTGTTTTTGGGAAAAGGAGATGTGGGCAGAGGTAGAGGGGGCGACAAAGGGGGGCTGTTTGACGGGCAGCTTGCGGGAGGGAAGAAGCGCCTGTCCCGATTTTTGGGAGGTTGCCCCAAAACGCTGTATTATGACTGAAGGATAGCGGGGGCAAACCATCCCAGCATCAGTCTTATTTTGATCGGCAATTATGAACGCTAAATGATTTTTTTCATCGCAAGGCCGCAAAGGTGCAAGGAAACGCAAGGGCTAAAAACCTTACCTTGCGATGAAAATTTGGACGTACATGTAGGTACATTGTTAACTATATGCCGTCTTACTTTTTACTTTTGCACTTCATCAAAAAATTCAATTATGAAAAACCTGATTATTGTTGCGCTGTTCTGCGCCGCGTCATCTTCTGCATTCAGCCAAGTCACCGTTAACGGAAAGGACATCAACAAAATGGAAGATGTTTATTTTGTTGAATTAACGGCCACCAACAAAGCATTCAGTACCAAAGTGAAAATCTTGATCGACTATGGACAGAAAATAAGGTTGGCAGAAACCCAATCCATAAAAACTTCCGATGGAAAATCTATGTCTTTTGAAAGTGTAGTCGGCGCACTGAATTTCATGGCCAAAAATGGGTGGGAATATGTCAATAGTTTTCCGGTTGCGATGGAGGGGGGGGATTCAGTATCATTATCTTTTGAGGAGGAGGGGTGAGGTTATTTGGGTTGTGTTTATGGGGAGGAGAAGGGTGTAGGCTTGCTCGCTTTAGTTGGAGATATATTGATTTTTTTAAAGGAGGATAAAAGTTCAGATTTTTTGTTTGTATATGAGTATAGATTTTGATAAGCTGGAAAGTTTTAAGCTCGACTACTTATTTATCATTTAAATAGTAAGCTGCTGTTAAAATCTCTCTTGAGTAGTAAATTGCCTTATCCCTGCAACGAAACCATAATAAAAGTTGGATGACAAATAAAACAAGGATGACCCACCATGCTATGTAACCTGAAATAACCCAGACAATACTTGAAATGAAAACCACAAATATTGAAATTAGAATATTTCTGGAAAAAATATAACTATTGCTGAATTCCGTCATCCTTTCTTTTATGCTTCCGTCTGTTTTTGAGTATGCAATCGTTTTAGCCACTTGGAACAAAATTCGATAATCGTTCCTTGTTAGTTCATCTATGTTGTTAATTACAATGTTTTTACTGGAACAATAATCTACTAAGTGTTTAAGAATTGCTTCCGCTCCAACCACGCCCAATCTTTTTGTTTTATTTTTTAATAAAAGTTCAGATGGCCTTCCTTTCCAAGTAAACCATAAAAAAGGTTCAAACCAGCTTCCGAGTGCATGAACTATATAACCAATTATATAACTGACTACCAAAAACATAGAAGTAATAATTGCTGAAAAATCTTTGACACTTGCCATATGATTAATTAAAGCATCTCTACTGTCACAAGTTGTCAAGACTGTAATAAGTATAATTCCAAGTACTAATGTCCCCGGTATCAAACTTGCAAGAACGTCATAGATTTTAAATTGCATTGTTCAATCATTTTTTATGAAACCCATTCTCATTTTGACCTCTTTTACATCAAAACCAGGTGGTGTAGGTTTAAAAGATTTGTCATCTAATTGAAGATTGTGATCCATTATTTGAAAGTCCCTCAATTTTTTTATGTTAATAGTTTCGACAAGAATAGTGGTGTTTTTGCCGCCTTTAATTTTGATAATATCTTTTTCGGCAGTTTTACTTGGTTTTGAAATTCTATTATCGCCAAATTCAGAATTGTTTGATTGGATAAAATAACAATGGACATCTCTTGTCACGGCATCGACTACATTTGAAAAATAATTAGTGTCCCTATTGTATTCACAGGCCACGAGGAAATCCACTTTGGAACGAAAAGCAGAACGGTGAGAGATGTTGGCGAGTTCAAAACAATTGAAAACAGAGAAACTTAATCCTTTCCATGTAATTAAATCATATTTAGGTTTTGGAATTGGGATATTATAAAAATATCCTTTCAATATTTTTGTTTCTCCCGGAGAATAGTGATTTTTTAATCTGATTATAGGAATTATAGCATTAAAAGTTCTTTTGCTTTCTTCTAAAGCGCCATCACTACTTACTTTGATTGGCACCAAGGTTACAACAAAATTATATGCAATATTATTGACTACCCAGTGTTCTAATCCGAAAACGGATAAGAGTTCGTGCTTGCGAGCATGTTCGCATATCCAGCCAAGCCATTTGTAAGGTATGCAGGTTTCAGGAAATACAACCATATCTACTTTGCCACTATAATCTGTTTTTGAAACCTGATTGAGCAAATCATTTATCTCATTTCTTCTTGCTTTTGAAATAATAGGATTCTTAAGATAGCTTTGTTTCATATTCGTCTCATAAACACGAATATTGATCAAGCCGACTTTTAAAGCCTGCTTTTTCCTTTCAGTCATAAAAGAGAGTGTGTTTATATTTAAATTTTCGACGACGTCATTAGGGAGTTCTTGGTTGTTTATTTTTGAATTATTGGTCCCGTTTTCAGGAAAATATTCGTTTCGGATTTTTGAATACTTTTTGTCACTTTTTTTAAATTTCGTTCTTTTAGCATAATTCAATCTATAGAACTGGTCAAAAGAATTATTCAGGTATTCATTTAATATGTCTATCTTGAGTTCACTTTTTTCAATGTCTAAACCATCTTTACAATTGTTCAGTTCTTTTGTGAGTTCAAAAATGACTGCCTCATGATAATGTACAAACCTAGGTGAATACTCAAGTGCAAGGTCAGTGAATTCAAAAGGCGAATTACCATTGTTACTGAGTTTTGCATTTGAAAGATTTAGGTTTCTCTTTATAAGGCTTGTATCAGTTTCGACTGACAACCGAGTAAAATTCAAAAGTGGGTGGAAAACAAATGAATGTCTTAGCATGTTAGACTTGCGAAGAGCCTCTGGCAATTTTTTTATTTTTAGGCGAAAACTATTTTCATCAATGGCAACTTTATTAATTAGAATTTCTACTCTTTTGTTTAAATTTAAATCAAGTGCAAGAGCCATACTTATAGCCACGCCTGCATATATTTTCATGCTTGACTTTAATTTTCCTTCATATTCTTGAAGGTCAGGTTCTACTTCAATTTTTTCAAAAGCGGAGGAAAGGTTTCTTAATATTTGTTCCAACCCTATAGTGTCTTCGGTAATTAGGAAGTAGGTGACCACTTTTTCCCAGAGATGATAAAGTTCAATTAATCTTTGCCCTCTAAAGTAAGTAATGAGTTGTTTTCTGACTTTTTTATCTTTTACTCTATCTGCCTGTAGGCTCGCATAGATTTTTTTAGCAAGGAATTTTGAGACGCCAAATTTGTCGTTCATAAAGTCTTTAATGCTCCTGAGTTTTAATTTTGATCCGGAGTATACAATTGAGTGTGCAGCATTTTCAAATTCAGATTCGAACGACTGTTCTTCTGGCAAGAAACGAAATTCACTGCTGTTTTTTCTTAATTCATTCACAAATTTTTCAAGTATTGTGATTGGTTCTTTTGCACTGAAAAACATTAGCGAAACTTTCTTTTTTTGAATATAAAAATGAGTGCCTTTTATGAGGTATTGTTTATCTTTTTCTTTATATTCAAGTACATTTTTTTTGATAAAATATTTTTCAAAAAATTGATCATTGAAATTATTAGAATCAACGCTTTTGTCATATCTTGGATTTCCAAGTACGATTAAAACATCATCAACATATCTTCCATAATAAATCGGATCAAGGTTTTCTTTGATGTTTTTATCTAAAATGGATAAGCACCAATTACCTAAAATACCCGATGATAGTAACCCGATAGGTAGTCCTTTTTTCATTCTGAGCATAGCTCTTCTTCTTTTGAATGTTTTTTTATTTGACCTTTTGTTCCAGTATTTTAGATGTACTTTGTACAGTAAGTGTGTTAAAAGGAAATCATCTGAACCATGAATGCTTTTAAGTTTCTTTTCCAATTTGCCGAAATCAAGCTGGATGCTTTCAAAGTATTCCTTCACATCAAGCCCGATGATGGCTACATCTGTTCCCCCACTTGCTAAGTCTTTAGCTTTTTTAATTGCGCCATCCCTCCAAGATTGATACTCTCTGAAATATGGCTTAAATAATTTTAGACCATCTACTATCCCTCGCTTGTTTCCTTTCCGTTCCAACTTATATCCGAATGGCGGCGATATTTTGTTTAAATCGTCTTCAAGTTTATATCCTTCGCGCATGATCCATAGCACAGAAATCAAATGTATTTCGATAGGAGCATCAATAAAAAAAACCACCTTCTCAACAGTAATTTTTTCTTCAAATGTTATATTAGTAAAGAATGTTGTACCATTAGAATCATTGATTCCGTTGGTCTGTGGTTTATAACTTTTAGGTAAAACCTTATAATCAATGCTTGATAAGCATTTTGATAAGAACTTATCGGCTTTCTTTGTTTTGACAAAAGAATTCAAAGAATCGCATAGGTATTGTAATTTGTCTTCGAAGTCACCAGAGCTTTCAAAAAGTGCAATTTTCCTGCGTAATAAAAGATTAGAGTTGTCGTAATAATTATAGTGTTTAAGCTTACGGTATGATTGTTTTATTTCACTAATTGTAAATTCTGTTGATTCGCTTGCCATGGTTTAAGGATTTAGTATTGATAATTAGACAAGTTTTCTTATAGTTTGTTTTGGTGCTATAATCCAATTATGTAGCGGTATGTATTAGGTTGAATAAGTGATGTCTCAACTTTGTTGATCTTAACTCGGAGGCTACTGCGCAAAGTTACGCAACGCATTACAGTTATAGATATGTAAAAAAGATTTGTTATTTCAAGTTTTACATTTTACATCAATACTACAATTAGGAATTTAAAAAAACCCTCCTTACCTTTGCCCCCAATACTACAAACAGGAATAAAATCCATGAAAAGATATTCACTAGGCGAATTTGAAGAAATAGTGTTACTCACAGTGGGAGTGCTGTACAACGAGGCATACGGAGTAGCCATCAAAGACGAAATTGAAAACCGGTTGGAGCGAAAGGTCAGCGTGGGCGCACTGCAATCGGCATTGCGGCGCATGGAGGACAAGGGCTACCTAAGCTCCCGGCACGGCGACAAGACCAATGCCCGCGGAGGCAAGCGCAAACGCTTTTTTACCATAACGGCCTTCGGCAAAAAAGCCCTCGACCAATCGCGGGAAGCGAGGGACGGCCTGTGGAGGGACATCCCCGATGTGGCGTTTGACTTTTGAGCGGGCAACCGTACTGCGTTCGTAGCCACCCAACCTGCCTGCCGGCAGGCAGGTTTATTGGGTAGGCTCTCAAAAAAATATATTGTTTAGTGCAATGTTTTAGTGACAAGCGTTGACAACTTTTCAAAAGTTGTCAACTCTTTGCGGCCAAACACTTAAAATTTTACACCGCATTTATTGAAAAATCACTTTTAAAAAGCAAAATTTTTTGAGAGCCTGCCCAATAAACCTGCCTGCCGGCAGGCAGGTTGGGTGGCTACGAACGCTGGACAATCACCCATTTTTTTTGAATAAAAACGGAGGCGCAAACAAGCTGCCTCCAGAAATCACCCGACTGCATCAGCTATGATAAAACGACTTTCAGAACGGTTTTTCAAATGGTACTGCCACCCCGCATGTTACGAAGACATCGAGGGCGACCTGTCCGAACTGTTTCACAGGCAGTTGAAAACCAGTGGTTTGCGAAAAGCGGAATGGGCATTTGCCAAAGAAGTGCTGCTGCTTTTCCGGCCATCCATCCTGCGTCCCTTTCCGTGGGGGCGCTATCACAACTCACCCGACATGATCCAGAATTATTTTAAAATCGGTTTTAGGAACCTGCGCAAACACCCCTCGTTTACCCTCATCCACGTTTTGGGTTTGGCCCTCGGCCTGACGGCTTTTTTGTTCCTCTCCCACTATGCGGCCTACGAAAAAAGCTACGACAATTTCCACCCCGCCGCCGACCAACTCTACCGCCTGACCACCGACGACATCCTGAACGGCAAAATACAGGTGCGCGACGCCATGTCTTTTGCCCCTTCGGGAAAGGCGCTGACGGAGGAACTCCCGGAGGTCATCAGCTATACCACCACCTATAAAACGATGCGCATGGTTTTCCGAAAGGAAGGACAGGCCGTCGAAGAAACAGGGGTGCTTGCGGTGGACTCCAACTTCCTGCAACTCTTTGGTTACGAGGTGCTTAAAGGCGACAAGGCGACCATGTTGAGCGAGCCGCACAGCATTGTCCTGACGGAGTCGCAGGCACGGAAATACTTTGGAAACAAAGACCCGCTCGGCCAGTCAATCGAGGTATTGGCTGGTTTCAACCGGCCTTTCAAAGTAACGGGGCTGCTCAGGGACATCCCCCAAAACACGCATTACCGCTTTGATATGCTGGTCTCTTTTAAAAGCTTTCAGGAACGCTTCGACCGGGAAGCATGGAACGGCTATAATTGTTACACCTATTTATTGTTAGATAAAAATGCGGACATCGAAAAGGTGCGCGCAAAGCTGCCCGCCCTTGCCCGGAAATATTTTACCGAAAACAAAAGGATCGCTTTCAACCTGCAGCCGGTGAGGGACATCCACCTGCACTCCGATTTTACTTATGAACCCGAAATCCACGGCAGTGCCAAAGCTGTCCGTTTTTTGGGCATCATTTCCATTTTTATTTTGCTCATCGCTTGGGTCAATTACATCAACCTCTCCACGGCGAAGGCAGTGGAAAGGGCAAAAGAAGTGGGTTTGCGGAAAGTGGTCGGCGCAGAAAAGCGGCAGTTGGTCTGGCAGTTCTTTTTGGAGTCCCTGCTCGTCAATTTGCTGGGGGCTGTGGTGGCCCTTTCCCTGGCGCAACTGCTTGCCCCGTATTTTAACGGGCTGGTCGGCAAAACCATTTTGACCGACGTGTGGAGCAACCCTTCTTTTTTAAAAAACCTCGGTATTTTCTTTTTGCTCGGAACGCTGGTCACGGGTTTTTACCCTGCCTTTGTGCTGGCCTCGTTCAAGCCCATCGGGGTTTTGAAAGGGAGTTTTGGACGAACCAAAAAAGGGGCATTTCTCCGGCAGGCACTGGTCGTCGTGCAGTTTGCGGCCTCGCTGATCTTGATAGCCAGCACGGTCATTATTTACCAACAGATCCGTTATATGACGGGGCGTGATTTGGGCATCAACACCGAACGGGTCATCGGCCTGACTAATGCGGAAAGGAGGGGCAACGAGGAGCAGTACGACAGCAAATACAAAGCTTTCGCAGAGGAATTGTCGAAAATGAAAGGCGTCAAAAATGTGGCGGGCGTGGGCAACCTCCCGGGCGGCGGCAGCTCTGACATTGATGCCATGAGCAACGGCGTGACCATTATCGGCAAAACAGACCTGATCGAATCCACCATTTATTACAACCAAATGGACGATAAATTCCAGCAGGCGATAGGACTGGAATTATTGGCCGGCCGCAATTTTGACCACGAACTGGCATCTGATTCTTTCGCCGTCATGGTGAACAGCGCCTTCTTGAAATTGGCCAATATCAGCGACCCAGAATCGGTGGTGGGCGAGTACCTGCAGTACGGCCACCGGCCTACCAACCGCAAGCTGCCCATCGTCGGCGTCGTCAAGGATTTTAACCGCTCCTCGCTCAAAAACAAGGTGGAGCCGACCATCTTCCATTACCGCGAATTTCCCCGCCAAACGGTCATCAAATTGAGCGGCGACGACCCCCGCAGCACCATCTCGAATATCCAAAATGCCTGGAGCAAGTTCTTTCCAGAGACCCCCTTCGCCTTTGCCTTCCTTGACCAGCGTTTTGAGAAGCTGTACCGGGAGGACAAAAAATTTGGCCTCATCTTTTTCAATTTTGCCCTGCTCGCTATTTTCGTGGCCAGCATGGGGCTGTTCGGCCTGTCTTCCTATCTGGCTGTGCAGCGCACCAAAGAGGTAGGCATCCGAAAAGTGCTGGGCGCTTCGACAAGCCACATCGTGCTGCTCTTTTTCAAAGACTTTCTTTGGCTGATTTTGATTGCCGTCGCCATCGGCATCCCGCTGGTCTTCACGGGCATGAACGACTGGTTGACTGGCTATGCCTATCGCATTGATTTTCCGTGGTGGGTGCTTAGTCTGGCTGTTCTTTCGATTGTGGTTTTGGCCTTTTTTACGGTGAGTGCACAGACTTTGAAATTGGCGATGCTGAACCCAGTGAAGACGATGAGGCATGAGTAGGGGAGGGGGGCATTAGGCGGCAATGGGAAATTGCCGCCTAATTTGTTTTTGGTTGGTGCAGAATGGTTGTTTGCCCTTTTTAATGGAGTATTGGGTTTCTTTTTTTTGGGGATTTGGGCTTTAGGGAGGTTATTTTTTGTTGTGCTTTTAGGTTGAGGATGGACATGGTTTGTTTGTTCTTTTAAAAATCAGGCGCTAAAATACTTTAGTTGGAACATTTAATGGATAAGGTTGGCTAATGGTCAGTAAATCCTTTAATAATTGTCCTTGTTGTCTCATCCAAAAATCCTGATTACAAACAATGATAAGGTTCTTTTTGGCACGGCTTACAGCAGTGTTAATGAGATTTAAGCCCCTTGAAGTTTGGTTGGTTGAATCCATAAACCAAAGGTCACGTTTTGGGTAAACAATGTGTGCAGTAACCTCGATAGTAGTTAGTGATAGAAAAGGAAAGTTGACATCTGGTTATCCTGTCGTCAGGATGGGGAAAGTCAATGGAGACGTTGGAAAATAAGTACCGTCCGTGCGAAATTGTTGATGCCTTTTGGAACGGCTTGTTTTGCTGGCGCTAATATAAAGAACTTGGAAGGTGCTTTGAAAAGACTGATTGGATTATTTTTATATGTGAGTCCAGAAAATGGAAAAGCTGTTCTATTAAAATTTATTTCCGATAAGCTCTGGAAGTACTTTGCTTTCAAAAAACAATCACTTCTATTTCACAGCGGCAGCCCATCCCAAAACCAAATCCCAAGCATTCCGGTATTTGGCCGACTTCGGTTTCCGCTGGCGTTTTTCGCTTTCAACCAAATGTATTTCGGAGGCATAACTAATGAAAACTTCGCAGGGAAAAATATAAAAAATATCGAGGTCGTCAATGTAGATTACAGCAAAATCAAAATCCGCTGGCGAGTATTTTGCCCGGATCATTTTACGTCGGTTGGTCTTCGTACTTCTGTTGTCAACAACATAGTTTTGGCGTTTGGCATCGAACCAGGCACTTTTTACTTGCACTTTTATCAGCACACCTTTAATGTCCAAAACCAAATCATAAGGCAGCCTGTCACCGATTGGGTTTAATGCTCCCCACCCGTTTTTGAGGGCATATAAAACGACTTGTTGTTCAGCGATGTCGCCCTTTAGTTTTGTATCCATCTCACTTACTGTTTTGCGGGTTTTGAAAAAAAGCCAATAAAAAAAGGCCATCCGAAACAAATCGAATGGCCTAAAATTTTAGTAGCGGAGGCAGGACTTGAACCTGCGACCTTTGGGTTATGCTTACCACTACAGTTTTCACTGCTCCCGATGTAAAATCGGGATTTGTAGTCTGGACTTTCTCTTCATCCTTTCCCGACGCAAGGTCGGGAGGAGGATGTCTGCCGTCAAGTCTCTACACCTTTCCCGATGCGAGATCGGGACTTGGCTCGGGATTACCATACTAAAGGCTTCCCCGAATTTGACAGAAGTCATCCCGAAATTTCTTTCGGGACAGCCCGGTGCAAAATCAAATCCCAAACGGGTCAAGGGTAACTTTTGCCGTTTGCTGCTTTCAATTCGTATCTCTTGAAAACACAATTAATAGAAAAATCCAATAACTGATCTGTTTTGCAGTACTTGAGCCCAACGAGCTACCAGCTGCTCCACTCCGCGATGTTTATTTCCCCGGCAAGTTCGTATGCCTGCCGTTAAGGGGGCGCAAAGGTAAGCGCATGTTTTCCCAAAAACAACCTTTGCCTGTTTTTTTATAAAAATAAAATAGTGCTCCCTAGAAGAATGGCCTGCTGCTCCCTAAAATCCTGACTATCGGCAACTTGCCTTGAACTGTCTTCGGAACCATCAATTCACCATTTACCATTATCACTCCTCTTTTTTGTTCAGGTGTTCCAGTACCTGCTTTGTCAGATCCAGATCTTTGTTGGCGGTAAGCACTTGGCTGCCTGCCCCTGCGATGAGTATGTAATCATAGCCGTTGGCCACTTTGAGGGAGTCGAGGAAGTCGCGCACCTGCCCGTTGAAAGAGATGTTGAACTCATCGGTTGACTGGAGGAGTTCTTGGGCAAGGCGTTCTTGCTGGGCAGAGAGGTTTTGTTCTTTTTGGGCGAGGCGCTCCCCTTCGTTTTGGGCGGCCTTGGGGGTCATGGTACCGCTTTGCTGCTTTTTTTGAAATGCAAGGACTTCGTTTTGGAAGGCTTTGAGTTTTTTGCGCATGGTGGCCTCTGCGGCTGCTTGCTGCTTTTCCAGTTCGGCTTTCTTTTTTTGGAACATTTTGCTGTTGGCCTGCAGGGTGTCAATGTTGAGGTACATGATTTTAAGGGCCGCACCGGGTGCTGTGTTTTCAGCAACTTCCTTTTTTGTTGTTGGTTTTTCATTGCCGGAAAATCGGTCGGCAAAAAGGTAGGCGACGGCGAGGAGCAGGATTATATTGAGGATCAGCGACAAGTTTTTCATGTTGTTTGTTTTTTGTGAAAGGAAGTCAGGTGTCTGCTACCTGCTTTCTTGTAAAAAATGAGCTGCAAAGCTAAGGAACGTGTATGAAATAAGTTCGCAATTTCTACGGCCTCTTTTTGTCGCTGACTTTGTTGATAAAACAGTTGCGTAGAACCACTATGCGCCTGCTTTACCGCCTCGTCAGCAACAAAAATAACCTCGTATAAATTACGAACTTATTTCATACACGTTCCTAATTAAATTTGAGGCTTCCGGTTACTTAGCCCAATTTCAGCCAGATCTCCTTTTGCCCGCACATCCATCCGTCTCCGGGCGGGGCATTGGGCGGGAGCAGTTCGATGCGGTACTGCCGCTTGGGCAGGCCGATTTCCCGGAAGGTTTGTTTGATTTTTTTGATGCGGCGTTTTACCAATGCTTCGCCCATTTTTGGGATGCCGATCATCAATATTTGGTCTTTGAATTTTGCGACGTTCACGGCGACCTCTTTTAGATTGTAGGCCACCTCGTCGGTGAACTGGGAGCGGCTGAAACGGAAGCCGATGCCCGGGCAATTTTCCAAAATGAGGCTTTCGAGGTCTTCCCGTTTTTCGACATCCCGCATGTCCATGAAGAGGTCGGAGCCATTGAATGCCGAGCGGGTCAACTTGGATTTCACCTTTTCCAGCCGCTCTATTTTTTTAAAACTATATTCCGGCGGGTGCAGGGATGCCCCGTCTATCAGCGGCTTGGTCGTTTCGCAGTCAATGGGCACGATGGGGGAGGCATTGTCGAGCAGGATGTTGCCGTCGTAGGCGACTTTGGTGCCGTCCACATAGAAGGCTTCAAAGCTGATCCAAGTAAAGTTTTCGGTCGGCCTGAACAGGAAAATGAACTTTTTCCAATCGGTGTTCGCTACCGGGGGCGAAACGATGAGCAGCGATTTTTGCCCGCAAGGGCTGAAGCCTCCCCAGATGCGCAGTATCAAGGTGCCATTGAAATTAAAGGTCCGCCTGTCGTTGCGGGCAGCGCTCAGCAGGGTGTCCGACCTGCACAGATAAAGGCTCAAGGAATAGCATTGCCCAGCCTTGAACGGCCTGTCGAGCCTTTGGCCGATGCTCTCCACGCTGGCACTGGCGCGCGCCACGAGGCCGAGGTAGCTCACCCCGTGCTGGGGCTTTTGGGTCACATGGAAAGGCCCTCCTTTTACGGGGTGGACGTCGGGCGGGCTGTAATCGTTGAACGCGCAGTTGCGCCAGCCGCCGGGGATGGAGGCGTACTGCGGGTTGGCCTCAAAAGAGGGGTTTCTTAAATAGATGGCCTCCTGCGGGCTGGCCGTGGCAGTCAAAAGGAAATAAAAAAACGGAACAGTAAAAAAATGCCTCATGCTTGGTTGTTTTTCCGTGGCCGCCCAAGCTGCCTGTCCATACGGGGGTACATGGAGGCAGGCTTATTGGGCCGGCACCGATAAAAATAAGTAGCCGGGCTTAAATATTGCCAAGCCCGGCTCGTTCTTTTCTCCTTCCTAAAGAAAGCTACTCCACCATCAAGTTGCAGCCCCTTATATCGCTGTTGTCGAGGCGGCCCAGCACCGTGAACGAGCCGTTTTCCGACACCTGCCCGAGGTCGTCGGTGGCGATGAAACTGATGCTCTCGAAATTGGCCAGGTCAATGATGTTGAGGGCGCCCGTCCGCCCGTATTTTTGAGGGGAAAGGGGGTCGGTGATTTCCCGGGCCAGCACTTTCATGGTCGGGGCAGGGCAAAACAGGCCGTCCCCTTTTGAGTAGGCTTGCGAAAAAAGCTCCGTCATGCCATACTCCGAATGGATGGTTTTCACCTTAAAGGCCGCTTTTAGTTTTGCGTGCAGTTCGTTCCTCGTCAATTCTTTTCGGCGGCCTTTCATCCCGCCCGTTTCCATGATTACCAAGTCTTGCAGGTCAATGCTGTGCCGCTCGGCGAGGTCGAGCAGGGCAAAGCTGACGCCCAGCAGAAGGGTGGGTGTTTTTCCTTTTTTCAGCCCCTCCAAAACCCGCAGCAATTCCCCGGTGTTGTTCAGGAAAAAACCAGATTGTTTGTACTTTGACAGACGGATAAAATGATCGGCCATGAAAACGAGGGAGGAGCCGGAGCGTTCAAGGTAGGAGGGCAAAAGTGCCAGGACGCAGTAAGCGGAGGGGGGGCCATAAAATTTTTCAAAACCCCGCTCGGTGTTTTTTTTATAAAAACCCAAATCGCGGACGGCGTGGCGGCTGGTGCTGTTGCCCGTTGTGCCGCTGCTGGTAAAAACGGTTTCGGCCTGCCAAGTGCCTGTCTTTATAGAAAAATTTTTGAAGAACTGGATGGGCAGAAATGGTATTTCCCCTGCTTTCTTTACATCTCCGGTCTTGATTTTCAAAAAAGACAAATACCGGGAATAGGTTTCGTTGAATGCTGCCTGGAACCGGAAAATATCAAGGGCCAGCCCGTCGAAGCCATTGCCCGAAAAGTTTTTCAATTGCCGGAGGATATGTTTCTTTTGTTGTTCGTACAGCACCTTGCAGAAAGATGAAAATTTGCGGTTTAAGCTTAATTGGATTACTTTTGGAAACGCTGTTTGCCGGCCGGTTTTTTCTGTCGGCTGGAAAATAAAAATCTATATCAATGAAAAATACGACCTTCCTTAGACCTTGTTCGGATTTGTGTACGGCAGCACACAAACCGTCCAAATTCAATGCTTTTGAAAAGGCCCGCACAAAAAATTTTAGAATAAAACCCCTTGTTTTAATAAAAAAATATGCGCCGATCCTGTTTTTGGCCGCGTTTTTTGCCACCTGTACCACCCCGCCCGATTACCCCATCGAGCCGGTCCTCGAATTTACGGGCGTCACAAAGGACACCCTGCGCAGGGGCAATACTTTCAACGACACTACCTTTATCGAGTTCACCTTTACCGACGGCGACGGCGACATCGGCGACCAAGACAGCGTGGTCCTTTTTATCACCGATTCGAGGGACGGCTTCGTGAACGACCTGAAGGTGCCCGTGGTCTCCAACCTCGGCGCTTCCAACGGTATAAAAGGAAAAATAAGGGCAAGGATGTTTACTTCTTGCTGCCTCAACCCCAACCCCTTGGTGGTGCCCTGCGTAGATACCGACCCCAACTTCCTGTACGACAGGGTGATCTATACCATCACCTTGAAAGACCGCGCCGGGCATCTCAGCAATGAAATTCAGACCACGCCCATTGTCATCAAATGTTTCGAGTGAATTTTCAGTCCGCAGTTTTCAGTCCGCAGTCTTCAGTCTGGTAGGAGCCGGTACTTTTGTCATGGAATTTTACATGAAAGTTTTTTGAGCTTTTACCAAAAAACAAAGCACCGGCTCCTACCAGACTGAAGACTGCGGACTGAAAACTGCGGACTGTCAGACTGAAGACTGAAGACTGTCAGACTCCTGCCTGCCGGCAGGCAGGGAAGACTGAGAAAGATGTTCCTTTGCTGCCGCTACCACCTTCTTCGCGTTTCCGATAAAAACAGCCTCGCCGTCCACGATGACAGGGCGTTTCAAAAAGGTGTATTCTTCCAAAATATATTTTCGGTAATCCTTTTCTGTCAGGTTTTTTTCTTTCAGCCCCCAGGCCCGGTATTTCATGGATCGGCGGTTGAAAAGGGCCTCGTATGAGCCGGCCTTTGTTTTCAGGAAATCGAGTTCTTTGGCGGAGATGTTTTTCTCTTTTAGGTTTTGATGCTCAAAACCGGAGAGGCCGCCGAGTTCTTTGATGATCCGCTGGCAGGTATTGCAAGTGGACAGGTAAAATACTTTTTTCATGTTTGTTTGATTGATTGCCTGCCGGACTATCGGCATGGACGGCAAAAGTACGCAAGGCGGGGCTTTTGAACTTTGTGCCCTTGCGCCCTTGCCTTGGTCACCCCGCCACTTTTTTTATGAAAATGGGTTTGCCTGCTGTTTTGAGGGGATAAAAAAAAACGGTTTTGCCCTGCTTTATTGAGTTTTTTTTTTGAAAATACAAGGTTTGCGGGGATGCAAAACTTTCCGGTGTCGAGGGGAAATTGAAGGGCAGCCCGGGCACCAAAAATTAAAGATGCAATTCCCTGATTGTATATCAACCAATATTTAAGATATTTGTCTCTCTTTTAGAAAATAACTAATGTAGTGATTCGTAATCAGTTGATTAGTGATTAGTTCGCCAAATCAGTGGTATTCACCAAAAAATAAATAGTCCGCTAATTACGAATCGAACCACTAAATAAACAAGATATGGGCACAACAGCCGTCAAAGCGAGAAACGAATATTATTGGTCGGATGAGCGCGAACCTCACTTCCAACGCCGGAAGGAAATCATGAAAAAATACCCAGAGGTGACCAAACTTTTTGGCATTGACCACAACTTGAAATATGTGACCGTGGCGCTGGTCGCGGTGCAGCTCACCATCGCCTATTTTATCGGGCAACTGCATTGGCTGCCGTTTTTATTGGTGACTTATTTTGTGGGGGCGACCATCGCACATGCCCTGTTCTTGGCCATCCACGAGATCACCCACGACCTTGCTTTTAAAAACAAAAAATACAACAACCTGCTTGCCCTCGTCGCCAACCTTCCCATTGTTTTTCCTTATGCCATGTCCTTCAAGGCATACCATGCCCTGCACCATTGGGACCAGGGGAAAGACGGTGTGGATGTGGATATACCGGGGCGCATAGAGGCCAATGTTTTCCGCGGCTTTTTCGGCAAGTTCATCTGGTTCCTCAACCAGATCATCTTTTATGCCTTTCGCCCGCCTTTTATCAAAATGGTGAAAATTGACAAATGGCAAGTCTATAACATTGTCTTTCAGGTAGCCGCGATGGCCGTTTTCTTGCCGATGGTCGGCTGGCCGGGCGTAATTTATTTATTGGGCTCACTGTTGTTGGCGGGCAGCTTGCACCCCACTTCGGGGCATTTTATTTCCGAGCATTATGTTTTCAACGAGGGGCAGGAGACCTACTCTTATTATGGCCCGCTGAACAAAATCACCTTCAACGTCGGCTACCACAACGAACACCACGACTTCCCGACCATTCCCGGCAGCCGCCTGCCAGAACTGAAAAAACTGGCACCGGAATTTTACGAAAACCTGCATTCCTACAACTCGTGGACCAAGGTGATCTTGGATTTCCTTTTCCGTAAAGACCTGAGCCTCTTCAGCCGGACAAAACGAAGGTAGGCTGGACGGTGGACAGCCTGCCCCGAAACCTCGGGGGTGGACGGGAGACAGTGGATAAAAAACGCAGGATCGAGAACATGCTCGATCCTGCGTTTTTTTTTTATATCCACCGTCCCGCTCCGAGGTTTCGGGGCAGGCTGTCTCCCGTCATTCATACGGGCATTTCAGGTCGCCGAAATAGTAATAAAGTCCAACTCCGAAGTAAACGTAGGTGTCCTTGTCGCCAGGGTTTCCACGCTGCCGCCCTTCTTCGCCGATGGGGAATTCTATTGAGTTGCGGGTAAAGAAATCGGGGTCTTGCTGGAACAGTTCGCCCGAGCGGTCAATGAAACGGGTGGCCAGTTCACCTCTCAGGTCTTCCACGCCGTTGGCATCGGGATAGCGGTTGCTCACATCGTCGAGGTAGTCAGAAAAGAGGCGGCGGGCGCTCAGGTCAATGTTCAGGCTCCATTCGTAGCTCAGGTCTATTTTGAAACCGGCACCGTACAGCCAACTGCCTGTGGTGGTGGAATATTCTTCTCCTTTGAACTGCCCCTCCGTACCAAAAGGCCGGAGTTCGTACCACTCTCCGTCCAGTTCTGCTTTGGGGTTGAAATAGTTGACGCCAAAGCCGAGGAAGAGGTAAGGTGTCCAGTTTTGGTCTTTGCTGCCGTGGACATATGGGAGGAAATTGAAGCCCACCTGCAGGCCGATATCTGCTACCTGCGATTTGAAATGCAGGTTCCTTGCCCGCTCAAATACATTGGGGGAATCGGAGTCGTAGGCCTCCACCGTTCCGATATTTATGCCTGCCTTTACGGCCAGCCGTTCGTTGAAATTGTACCGGGCGCCGATGCCCCCCGCCAAGTTGGGGTGGTCTAAACGGAGGTTGGTGTTCAGGTCGCCAAAGTAATTGACAATGCCTATCCAGCCACCTGCTTCGAGGCCGTCTTGGGCCATTAGGCC
>DROJ01000053.1 GCA_011321935.1 Bacteroidota bacterium
AAAACTCGCTGCCATATCTGCTTATGAAACAAGGGCCTCGGCCACTCCCTGGTCGTTTTCGCCCGTATTGGGCCTCGGGAGAAACCCGCTGTGGCCGAGGTTTTGGGAAACATTGGGCGAGGATGTTTTTTTGGCCTCCGAAATGGGAACGGCAATTATCGAAGGTATGCAGGGCGATGATATTTCGTCGCCTTATAAGGTAGCCGCATGTATGAAACATTTCCTCGGATATAGTATGCCCCTGACGGGAAAAGACCGCACACAGGCGTGGATTCCCGAACGGCAATTAAGGGAATATTTTATGCCGACTTTTCAGGCCGCTATTGATGCCGGTGCAAAAACGGCAATGATAAATTCGGGGGAAATAAATGGCATCCCCGTCCATGCCAACCCAAAAATATTAAAAGATTTATTGCGGGACGAAATGGGTTTTAAAGGGCTTGCCGTCAGCGATTGGGAAGACATAAAATATTTATATACCCGCCACGGAGTTGCGAAAAATTATAAGGAAGCGATTAAAATGGCAATCAATGCAGGTATAGATATGAGCATGGTGCCGGTTGATTTGGAGTTTCCTGTTTTATTAAAAGAATTGGTGGAAGAAGGCGAAGTGCCAATATCGAGAATTGATGAATCGGTAGCGCGTATATTGGCCTTAAAATATGAATTGGGATTGTTTGAAAACCCCGTCGGCGATATCAATGCTTACCCTGATTTTGCTTCCGCAAAACATGAAGCCGTTGCTTTGCAGGGCGCTTTGGAAAGTATTGTTTTATTAAAAAACGAAAACAATATTTTACCTATTTCCAAAAATAAAAAAATATTATTGGCGGGGCCAACCGCACATTCCCTCAACGCCATTAATGGCGGTTGGACGGGGACTTGGCAGGGCAATGACCCAAAATACAATACGCCAAACAAAGCGACAATTTATGAAGCATTGAGTGAAAAATATGGGAAAAACAATATAAAATATGTGGAAGGCACAACGGTCAATAAACCTGTAAATATTGCCGCTGCCGTGGCTGCCGCCCGACGTTCGGAGGTGGCCGTTATATGCGTCGGCGAAATGCCATATACCGAAAAACCGGGCGACATCCACGACCTGAATTTGCCGGAGGCGCAAATAAAATTGGTGCAAGAAATAGCAAAAACGGGAACGCCGATTGTTTTGGTTTTAGTGGAAGGCCGCCCGCGTATTGTTTCTAAAATAGAACCTTTGGCGCAGGCTGTAATATTCGCAGGTTTGCCCGGCAATGAAGGTGGCAAGGCCTTCGCCCAAATTATTTCCGGCGAATATAACCCGAACGGTAAATTGCCTTTTACCTACCCCCGCTTCGCAAATGATCTGATGACCTACGACTATAAGGGCACCGATAAACAGGCTGCAGATTTCAGCACCAATGCCTTTAACCCGCAATGGAAATTTGGGCATGGCTTGGGCTATACTTCTTTTGCATATAAAAATTTAAAAACAAAAAATTTGGGCAACGGGAAATATACTGTTTCTGTGGAAGTAACAAATACGGGCAACCGAAAAGGAATGGAAACGATCCAATTATTTGTCCATGATAAAGTGGCGAGCATCACCCCGCCCGTAAAGCGGCTGAGGGGTTTTTATAAAATAGAATTAAATGCGGGCGAAACAAAAAGCCATTCTTTTTCGCTGACTTCCGATGACCTGAAATTTGTGGGCATTGATAATAAATGGGTAGTGGAACCGGGGGAGTTTGAGGTGATGATCGGTACATTAAAAGAAGTATTTATTTTGCCCGAAAATTGGAAACAATAAAGTTGAGAACTTTTAAAAAATTGTCAACTTTCGAACATTAAGATAAGAGAATGTTGGGATTTTATTTTATTGGAAATCAATAGTTTAGGGAGCATAAGGTTTTCCAGATTTCAAAAATCTGGAAAATCTATACGCCTTTATTTTATAACTCGATGATTATTAGGGCATAAAAATCCCAACATGCTCTTAACCGTACAAGCCATGAATAAATTTCAATTTATATTACTCCTTTTATTTCTTTTTTCCGCCTGCAAAAAAAAGAACGTCATACCTCCCACGGTGGTAGCTAAACCCAAAATAGAAATATCCGACATTACCTTTTCGGAAGGAGATAATAACGAAACATTGATAAATGTAAGCCTGACAGGTACGCTCGAAGCACTCTCTTTTGTGGAATATAATACGGTCGCAGGCACCGCCAAAGAAGGAGAAGATTTTGAACCGGTTTCAGGAGTATTGGCATTTACAAAAGATGAAACAAGCCACAACCAAAAGATATTTATTGAAATATTGGACGACGATAAATTCGAGGAAGAGGAGTTTTTTGAAATACATTTCACTGCCGATACGCTCGTTAATTTAATGACGGATAAAATAACCGTTACCATATTGGACAATGATGTGCAATTAACGGACAATGATTTTCCCGGATATGCGACGCCCATGGAATATGAAGGTTGGAATTTGTTTTGGTCGGACGAATTTGGCGGCAATGAACTGGATTTAAATAATTGGATACAGGCCGACAGGGGGAATTGGTTCAATAATGAACTGCAATATTATAGCCCTAATAATACGGAGGTCGGAAATGGCATAATGACGATAACGGCCAAACCGGAAATAATAGATAACCATAATTACACATCTTCCAGAATGTGGAGCCACCACAAAATATTTTTTAAATACGGCCGAATAGATATACGCGCTAAATTGCCATATAGCCAGGGACTTTGGCCGGCACTGTGGATGATGGGCGAAAACAGGGACACCGTCGGGTGGCCTCAATGTGGCGAAATTGATATTATGGAATTAAGGGGAAATACGCCCAATACGGTCAGTTCCACGGTGCATTTTAAAAATCAGGGAGGAGACCATTATAATCCGCCTGCCAAAAGATATGAATTAAATTCGGGTGATTTTAGTGATGAATTCCATGTTTTTTCCATGATATGGGATGAGCATAAAATCGAATTTCTGGTGGACGATAATTTATACAATAGTATTTCCCACACCAGTATTTATTACTATAATAACGATAACCCTTTTTTAAAAAATTTTTATGTTTTGATGAATGTGGCGGTGGGCGGAAATTTTGGTGGCGACCCGGATGCGACTACCGTTTGGCCACAAACAATGAAGGTGGACTATGTGCGGGTATTTCAAAAAAATTAGGCAGCTATTCAGCAAAGTCATACAAAGGAGTTTTCTCCGAGGGTTCGGAACACGCCCGCAAAGTCACGCAAAGGTTTCGCAAAGTCACGCAAAGCTCGCCTTACTTTGCGGGACTTTGCGGGCGTGTCCCGAACCCTCGGGAAAAACTCCTTTGCTCCCTGCGCAAACACAAAAATCAACTAATATTCAAGGCAATATAAAATCATGAAAAACGCAATTTCCTTTTCCCTAACTGTGGCTATATTTTTTCTTTGTTGCACATGTAGTTCTAAAATATCGCAAACCACTATTCTTGAATTTAATAAAAGCACTGAATATAAGTTTAAATATTTTTCCAACGGCCACCTCGGCAACGGAAAATATAAATTCAGGACAGTAGAAAAAGGAGGGAGAATTGCCGGGGAAATAGTCCGCGCCTCCGACGCAGCGGCTTGGTCGGGCATGTATTCTTTTTTGGCCAAGCCAATTTATTTATCAGACGGCAAACAATTTACGGTGGATGTTTGGATGGATCATATTGGTTCTTTTACCTTAAAACTGGAAGACTCTCCCGACGGTGGGGCGAACACTTCTATATCCGTAAAAAACACAAAAATAAATCAATGGGAAACCTTGCTTTTCGATTTTTCCGATGCGGTGATCGGCGGGCCTTCATATACCAAAATAGCTGTTTTTGTTGACCTCAACAGCCCTGCAACGGGAAAAGATGTTTATAATTATTTTTCGGAAATCAAGCAAATTGCCGCTAACAATAAAGCGATAATATCAGGCGATAAATCGGAGGCGGTAAAAATAGTTGTGCTTGGTTCGTCAACTGCGGCAGGCACTGGACCCTCCGATACGCGCAATGCTTGGGTAAACCGTTTCCGCCGTAAATTGCAATCGCAAAACGGTTATCACCAAGTTATCAATTTGGCAGTCGGCGGATATACGACCTACCATCTTTTGCCATCGGGAACTATGGTCGAAAAAGGAAAACCGCAGCCCAACAATAAGCACAATATTACGATGGCATTGTCTTTAAACCCCGATGCGGTAATAATCAACCTACCGAGCAACGATGCTGCAAAAGGTTTTTCATTAAAAGAACAATTGGACAATTATACCAAAATATGCAAGCCGCTATATGAGCGGGGAATACCCTTTTGGGTATCTACCCCGCAGGGAAGGAACATGGAAAAAGAAAAAAGGGAATTGCAAAAAACAATAATGGACTCAACTTATATCCGTTACGGCAGGCGGACACTTGACTTCTGGAGGGGCTTGGCAGATTGGTCGGGCAATATTTCAAAAAAATATAACAGCGGCGATGGTATTCATTTAAATGACGAAGGCCACCGTTTATTATTTGAAGAAGTATGGAGCAAGGATATATTGGGCGCTATATATGACAAACGAAAAGGGATAATAAAAAAAGACACGGCATATGCCACGCCAATATATCACGAAGGATATGTATTGACTTGGAAGGATGAATTTGACGAAAATAAATTGGACGAAAATATATGGACGCACGAATTGGGCGACGGCTGTCCCCGTTTATGCGGCTGGGGCAATAATGAAAAAGTATGGTACCGACCCGAAAACAGCCAAGTCAAAAACGGTAAACTTATAATAACTGCAAAACCTGATTTTGAAAAAACCGATTATTGGTCGGCATCGAGAATAGTGACGCGGGGCAAAGTTGATTTCCGTTTTGGCCGCATTGATATCCGGGCGAAACTCCCCGAGACCAAAGGACTGTGGCCGGCACTGTGGCTGCTTGGTATAAACCGCGAAACAGAGGATTGGCCATATTGCGGCGAAATTGATATTATGGAAGAAGTCGGCCATATCCCGTACCGGGTGCGCGGAACGGTGCATTATAAAAACAATAAAGGATGGCTCAGTTCAAAGGGCGATAAATATGAATTGGAACATAATAATTTCAGCGACGATTTTCATGTGTTTTCAATTGACTGGAACGAAAAAGGAATTAAATTTTTTGTGGACGAACAGCAATATGCCGAGCGAAAATATATTGACCTCGATATTGACCCAAATGACAATCCTTTTTTGAAACCATTTTATTTGATTATCAATTGCGCGGTCGGTGGCAACCTGCCCGGCGACCCCGACGCAACTTCTGTTTTTCCGCAAACTTTTGAGATAGATTATGTGCGGTATTTCCAGAAAAATAAAATGTCAATGGCAAAAGAAAACTTAAAACAAAATTAAAACCATGAAATATATTTTCCCCGTCTTATTGTTTGCTGCAAATACAATTTTGGCCCATGCCCAAAACCTAAAACTGATGACCTATAACATGCGCCTCGACCTCCCCTCTGACGGGGAAAACGCATGGCCCAATCGCAAAGATTTTTTTGTAAAACAACTGCTCGATATTTCGCCCGACATTATCGGCACACAAGAAGGACTGCCCCGGCAAATTGATTTTATTGACCAAAAATTATCCAATTATTCATATATCGGAATAGGCCGGGACGGCGGAAAAGGGAAAGGAGAATACTGCGCTATATTTTACAAAAAAGAAAAATTGAAACTGATAAAATCCAATACTTTTTGGCTTTCCAAAACCCCGGAAAAAAAATCGAAAGGCTGGGATGCTGCATATATCCGAATATGCACTTACGGGCTTTTTAAAGATAAAAAATCGGGGAAACCGTTTTGGGTTTTCAATACTCATCTGGACAATAAGGGCGAGCAGGCAAGGCGAAAAGGCATCCGTTTGATATGCAAAAAAATAAAACAATTGAACAATGAAAACCATCCTGTTATTTTAATGGGCGACCTGAATGCCGAGCCTGATAATAAAATAATAAAACGGCTTTCCCGTAAATTCATTGATGCAAAAGTGGCCGATAAAAACCCCTCTCCGGAAATGGACGCCACTTTCAATGCCTTTGATTTCGACTCCTCCCCTACCCGCCGTATTGATTATATTTTTTTGGAAAAAAGAAAATTTGCGATAAATAGTTACCTTGCGCCGAGGCTTGCAAAAAACGGGAAATACCCTTCCGATCATTTCCCGGTGATCGTTGAAGTTTCTATACTTAAATAATTTGTACCTGTTCAGCACTCATTAGTATTTCCCGCAAAGTCCCGCAAAGGTTTCGCAAAGTCACGCAAAGCAAGGCGAGTACACGTTTTGCTTTGCGTGACTTTGCGAAACCTTTGCGTGACTTTGCGGGAAATATTAATGAGTGCTGAACAGGTACAAAAATTTTTAAAAAAATGAAAAAACTGCGGATGTTCCTTTTAATATTTATTGCCCTTATTGCCGTACTATACCTCATTCCTGTTCCACAAAAAGATTTTTCGGAATTATACAAAGGAGAGGAAAATATAAAAACTTCCCTTCTTTCCTTTCGGGAAATACCGACCAAACATTTAACCCACAATGGAGCGGATTGGCAATATATTTCCACCGGGTACGGAGAAAAACATTTATTGTTCCTCCACGGCATGGGCGGCGCATACGATATATGGTGGCAACAAATAGAAGCACTAAAAAATGATTTCCATATAATCAGCACCACGCTGCCGGAAGTGCATTCCCTCGACGAAGCCATTGATGGACTCGTGGCCATTTTGGATGAAGAAGGAGTAAAAAAAACAAGTATAGTCGGCTCGTCAATGGGCGGGTATATGGCGCAATATTTTTTAAAAAAGCATCCCAAACGGTTGGACAAACTGGTGCTGGGCAACACCTTCCCGCCAAATGATATTTACAAAAAAGAAAATGGGGGCATACGCAAGGCATTGCCGTTTATTCCCGAGTGGCTTATCATGAAAATATTCAGGGGCAGCCTTTCTGAAAAGGTAACGCCCTATTCTGAAAACTCGCCGTTGGTGGAAGCATATTTGCTCGAACAATATTATGGCGGCATGGGCAAGGGGCAATTCATCGGCAGGCTGGATGTGGTACTCGATTATTTTGAAACGGGTTATTCCGAGGCGAAAAAAAGTATCCCGAAACTGATTATCGAATCAGACAATGACCCTTTGGTGGACCCTGTTTTGCAAAATAAATTAAAAGAATTATACCCCGAAGCAGAGGTGTTTGCTTTTCATGGGAAAGGGCATTTCCCTTATTTAAACGAAGCCGTGAAATACAACGAAGTGCTTACTGGTTTTTTATTAAAATAATGTGGCTGTCCCCCTAACTATTGATTTCACTAATAACTCCCGACTTCCCGCCTATCGGTACGTCTGCATGGACAGGCAGGCAGGTTTTTGAACAAATGAATTATTGATAAAAACCATTTAAATTTGCAATTGAATACCAGAGAATTAGAAAGCGGCATACAATTGATTATTTTAACAATAAAATTTTTTCATGAAAGATTTATCAAAAACAATTGAAAATATTCAAAGGCTATATTTGACTTAAAAAACAAGTTCGCGGAAATAAAAAATTTCCTCGGCTAAAAGAAATAACTTATGAAAATATTCATCACAGGCGCATCCGGCTTCATAGGCGGCGCCATCGCAAAACAGCTAAAAGAAAAACACGAAATATATGCCATGGCCCGCTCCGAAGGGTCGGCAGAAAAAATACGGCAGCTTGGGGCAACGCCCGTGCAGTGTTCGCTCAAGCATGTAAAAAAAGAAGACCTCCATAATTGCGACCTAATAGTTCATGCAGCAGCATATGTGGAGGCATGGGGCACCCGGCAGCAATATTGGGAAATAAATGTGGAGGGCACCCAGCAATTGACCGAAGTGGCGAAAGAAGCGGGTGTGAAAAAATTCATCCATATCAGCTCCGAGGCTACATTATTTTACGGGCAGCCCATGGACAATATTGACGAAACATACCCGTATCCCAAACGCACGCCATATCTATATTCGGAAACAAAAGCCGAGGCAGAAAAAATTGTCATTGCCGCCAACCTGCCCGGTGTTTTTGAAACCATATCCATCCGCCCTAGAATGGTCTGGGGCCCGGGCGACCGCACTGTTTTACCAGAGGTAAAAAAAATGATTGCAGCGGGCAGTTTCATGTGGGTCAACAATGGTGCAGCTTTGACCTCCACCACCCATATCTACAACCTCGTCAAAGGCGTGGAACTGGCCATCGAAAAAGGAAAGGGCGGCGAAATATATTTTATCACCGACGATGAAATTGTCACCTTTAAAAAATTCCTGACCGATATGTTGGCCACTCAAAATATTGTGCCGCCAAATAAATCCATCCCCGGTTGGCTGTTGAGTTTCATGGCATATGTCATTGAAAAAACTTGGCGCTTGTTCGGTATTAAAAAAGAGCCGCCCATTACCCGCTTTGCCGCCGACATCATTGCCGTCAATTGCACCATTAATATTGGAAAGGCAAAACGCGAACTGGGATATAAGCCCGTAATATCCATTGCAGAAGGGATGGAGGAAATGAAAAACATCAAAGATTAAACACCGCATTATGCCGGGTTTCAATCGGATAGATTGCGTTGAAAACAAAACCGCAGTTTCCGCGAAGCCAGACATTTTAACCATGCCTTATCCCTGCCGAAGCCTTGCCCTGTTTTTAAGGCAACCCTTTCCGATCAGGTGTGCGTATAGTTTTTTGAATCCGGAATTGACCAGTTTATCAGCGCCATTTCCAGCCATAAGGACCGTTTTTCAGGTTGAAAAAACTATTGTTGTTCTAAGTAGCTATAGAAAATACTGGTTCGGCACCTAAATTCTCCTGTTCAGCATTGTTTAAAGATTTCGTTACCAAACTGGGGTTAGCTTTGCAATGGTCATAATCATAGATACTTTTGCGCCCAGCTAAACAAACATAGTTAAACCATGTCGCAACTGACGCACCGCATCTATATTTGGACACTGACAACCATTGTCCTGCTCACAACGGCCTTCCTCCTGATAAAGGGAGTGCCCTATTATATGACCCCGATAGAGGAACGGTTTTACCACCCCGACCACAATTGGTTCAAGCCGAGCGGGGCCTTCGGGCATGGACTGGGCATCGTCGGCACACTGTTGATACTGATCGGGGTGTTTGGCTATATCGCCCGCAAGCGGTACAAGTTTTTGGCCCGCTTCGGCAGGCTGAAATACTGGCTGGAATTCCATATTTTCCTTTGTGTGCTCGGCCCCATCATGATCTTGTTCCATACCGCTTTCAAATTTGGCGGCATCGTTTCCGTCAGTTTTTGGAGCATGGTGGCAGTGGTAGCGAGCGGGGTCGCCGGCAGGTTCATCTACATCCGCATACCGAGGTCGGTCGAGGGGCGCGAACTGGGGCTGGGCGAACTGAAAGAAATGAAAAGCGACCTCGACAAAATCCTTAAAAACTCTTACGACCTGAGCGAAAAGGATTACCAAATGCTGCTTGATTCCACTAAAATAAAAAGCGACAAGGCAGGCCGCAATTTGTTGGGGAGCATTATGAGCAAATATATTTCCGACAAAAAAACCATTTGGAAGGTGAAAAGAATGCTGCGGAAAAATAGAATGTCGAGGTCAAATGTGAGGAAAGTCGCCAAGATCATTAACGACGAACTTACGCTGGGCAACCGCATCGAACACCTCCAGACCATGCGGAAACTGTTCAAATATTGGCATGTTGCGCATTTACCATTCGCCATTATCATGCTGATTATCATGGTGATACACGTAGCGGTAACCTTGACATTTGGATACCGATGGATATTTTAAGAAAAGCCGAAATGGTTGAGGTGGTTATAGACGAGCCATCCTCAACCCATCTCAACCATAATAAACCCTTTTGACTTGCTATTTGAACAACTAATCATTTACGGGGCTGTCCTGCTCTTCTGTGTTTCGGTGGTTTATTTTTATTTGAAAAAAGAAAAAAAGGCCTCCAACATAGTCAAAGCGAAAATAGAGCGGGCGAAGCGGTTCGGGCTGCACGAGCCTGCATCGTTGCACCCCCGTATTGACCTAAACACCTGCATCAAGTCTGCCTCTTGTGTCAGCAATTGCCCCGAACAGGACATCCTCGGCATCTTGGACGGGGGGGGCACTTTGATAAATGCCTCCAATTGTGTGGGCCACGGCGCCTGTTTCCATTCTTGCCCGGTAGAGGCTATATCATTGGTCATCGGAACGGAGAAACGGGGGATGGAACTACCGCACCTCAACGAATTTTACGAATCGAACATTAAAGGGATTTATATAGCGGGGGAACTGGGCGGCATGGGACTGATAAAAAACAGCGTTGAACAAGGGCAATTGGCAGTGGATAACATCGTAAAACAAGGTTTGAAAAAAGGAAGTTCGGGCTATGACATTATCATCGTCGGTGCCGGCCCTGCGGGCATTTCGGCATCGCTGACGGCCAAAAAGCACGGCCTGAAATTTTTGACATTGGAGCAAGATTCGCTCGGCGGCTCGGTCTATAATTACCCCCGCTCAAAAATCGTGATGACAACCTACATGGACTTGCCGCTGCACGGCAAAGCCAAACTGAACGGCGCCAGCAAAGCCGAACTGCTCGACCTCTGGTATGCCGTTTTGTCGAAAAACGACATCACCGTGCATGAACAGACAAAGGTGGACAGCATACAGCCCGACGGCAACGGTTTCAAGGTTTGCACCGCAAAAGGGGACGAGTATTGGACCCAAAAAGTACTGCTCGCCATCGGCAGGCGGGGCAGTCCGAGGAAACTCAACATACCGGGCGAACAACTGGAAAAGGTGGCCTACCGCCTGCTCGAACCCGAACGGATAGCCGAGAAAAAGATCGTCGTCGTGGGCGGAGGCGACTCGGCAGTGGAAGCGGCCCTCATGCTGGCCGATGAAAACGAGGTGCATATTTCCTACCGCAAATTTGCCTTCAGCCGCATCAGGCACGAAAACAGGGAAAGGCTCAATTATGCCGTCGGAAAAGGTAAATTAAAAGTGATCTACAATTCCAACCTGGTGAAAATAGAGACGGACAAAGTGCATCTCAAAACCGTTGCGGGCGAAGACATGACCTTAGAAAACGACCTGGTTTACATATTTGCCGGAGGCGAAATGCCGATGCAGTTTTTGAAAAAAACAGGGGTGAGGATCAGCAAACGCTTTGGCTATACGATGCGGAAATATGGGTAAGCGGATTTTTTTTAGAACAACAAAGTGGCTTGAAGAATTTGCATTTCTCTTTTATAAAAAACGTAACTGCTTAGCACCTCTCGAAATCCCGGAGGTCTTTAGGGTGGGAATAAATTCCCACCCTTTTGGAAGGGCATGGAGCAAGATAAAAGAAGTCGTAAATATCAAAAATTTTTATGACCCTTTTCCTCAATTGAGAGCAGGACTACAAGCCCTTCCAACAGAGGGGGAATTTATTCCCCCCTCCCTGGGATTTTGAGGGGTGCTAAACAGTTATAAAAAACCTTTTTTTCAGATTCCATTTT
Source organism: Bacteroidota bacterium (assembly GCA_011321935.1). Classification (GTDB taxonomy): domain Bacteria; phylum Bacteroidota; class Bacteroidia; order Chitinophagales; family Saprospiraceae; genus UBA6168. The sequence goes on from DROJ01000053.1 coordinate 11,554, forward strand.
AACCAAAAAAGAAACGGATTTATATATCCGCAGCAACTACTTTTTAACGCTATGCTTCTCGAACAAGTAATTATCTATACCGGCGTCCTTTTGTTCTGCGCTTTGGTGGTTTTTTTCTATCTGAGGAAAGAAAAGAAAAACTCCCAGATCGTCGAGGCCAAAATAGAACAGGCCAAACAGGACGGCATCCACGAACCGGTTTCGTTGTACCCGGCCATCAACTTGGACACCTGCATCAAGAGCGGTGCCTGCGTGGAAGCCTGCCCCGAAAAGGACATCATCGGCATCATGCACGGCCGCGGCACTTTGATAAAAGCCTCTAGTTGCGTGGGCCACGGCGCCTGTTTCCATGCCTGCCCGGTCGAGGCCATTTCGCTGGTCATCGGTACGGCAAAGCGGGGGGTGGACCTGCCGCATGTCAATGAATATTACGAATCCAACGTGCCGGGCATATACATCGCCGGAGAGCTGGGCGGCATGGGACTGATAAAAAACAGCGTGGAGCAAGGACAAAAAGCTGTGGAAAACATCGTTAATTCAGGATTGAAAAAAGGCGCATCTGAATATGACCTGATCATTGTGGGCGCCGGCCCGGCAGGTATCGCCGCCTCCTTGATGGCCAAAAAGCTCGGCCTCAATTTCCTTACTTTAGAACAGGATTCCCTGGGCGGGACGGTCTTTAATTTTCCCCGCTCAAAAGTCGTGATGACCGCCCCGATGGACCTGCCCCTGCACGGAAAAGTCAAATTGTTCGACACCAGCAAGCAAGAACTCTTGGACCTCTGGACCAGCGTAATGGACAAAAACAACATCACCGTGCGGGAAAGGACGAAGGTGGAAAGCATCCAGCCCGAAGGCAACGGCTTTGTCGTATTTACCAACAAGGAAGAAGAATTCAGGACACAAACGGTACTGCTCGCCATCGGCAGGCGGGGCAGCCCGAGGAAGCTGGGCATCCCCGGCGAGCAACTGGAAAAAGTGGCCTACCGCTTGCTCGAGCCCGAAATTATTTTTAACAAAAAGGTGATCGTTGTCGGTGGCGGCGACTCGGCCGTCGAGGCTGCCCTCTCGCTGGCCGACGAAAACGAGGTGGTGCTTTCTTACCGAAAAGATGCCTTTAGCCGCATAAAACCAAAGAACCGCGAAAAGCTGAATTATGCCATCGGGAACGAAAAACTGGAAGTCATCTACAGCTCTAATTTAGTGGAAATATTCCCTGACAAGGTGGACTTAAAAACCAAAACTGGCCGCCACAAGATTTTGCAAAACGACCTCGTTTATATATTTGCCGGAGGCGAGCTGCCCACCCAGTTTTTGAAAAAAGCAGGCGTACAGATTACGAAAAGGTTTGGCTATACGATGCGGAAGTATGGGTGAGGGGAACTTGATTTCCAAAGAAAACAACTATGGTTTTTTAATTGAAAGAAGAAATTCAGAAGAAGTCATAATTGGAATTGATGCATTCTTGAAATCTTTAGGATTTCGCGTAACAATCACATCAATTCAGCCGAAACGGAATGCACTGAAATATTGAATGGCATCTTCTAAATCTTTGAATTTTGAGTTCAATGCATCAAGAATCGTTTTTTCTCCAACACTGGTAATACTCATCGTTTGGGTTAAATCAGCAAGAGTTTGGAAAAGTTGCTTGGGTTGTTGGAGTTTGCGGAGCACATAAAAAATAGTGCTGAATGAAAGCGATGAGCAAAACAAATTGATAACGTCGTTTTCAGCCATCGAAAATATTTTATCGGCATCAATATAAAATGGCTGGCGCAAGGCAAGGTAATCAAGGATGATATTAGTATCGAGGAAAATATTTTTCATTTTGACAAATAAGATGCGAACAATTCATCACTAAGAAAGTCCTTGTGGTCAAAATCAGGAGGCAAGGAGATAATGCCCCGCAAACGGGAGGCTGGAGAACCGTTTTTTTTTACTGGAAGCGCCTGCTTTTTTTCAACAGGCGAATACTTGATTTTCAGGTTCTCTATTTCCTTTTTGAGATCTTGGACAAGTTGGACGAGCCGGAGATATTCGCCTTCTGGTATAGTTATATTTTTCATGATTAATTTTTATGAAAAACTAATTCGCAGCATTTAAATTCACACAAAGCTAATGTTTTTTACTAAAATATAATAGCTAGGCCATCAGTTCGAAACACCATAATTTCAAAAAAAACATTGAAAAATAAAATCCAAAACATCGCTTTATTCACGCTGCTCGCATTTCAGGCAGCAGCGCAGATTTCCCCCGGCGACCTCGCCAAATCCCACGCCGAACTGGAGGGCATTTCCAATTGCACCCAATGCCATACGCTGGGCGAAAAAGTATCGAACAGCAAGTGCCTCGAATGCCACAAAGAACTCAAAAGCAGGGTTGACAAGCGCAAAGGCTTCCATGCTTCGAGCGAGGTGAAAGGAAAGGATTGCATTACCTGCCACAGCGAGCACCACGGGCGGAAGTTCGACATGATCCGCTTCGACGAAGACAGTTTCGACCACTCACTGACCGGCTACGACCTCACCGGGGCACATAAAAAAATTGACTGCCGGGACTGCCACAAACCTGATTTTATCAGCAACAGCGACCTGAAAAAAAGGGACGAAACCTTCCTCGGCCTCGGACAGCAATGCCTCAACTGCCACGAAGACTACCACCAAAAAACACTCGACAAGGACTGCGCAAAATGCCACAACGACGAGGACTTTTCCCCTGCGGGAAATTTTGACCACGACAACACCGATTTCGCCCTGGCGGGCAAACACAAAGACGTGGACTGCATCGAATGCCATAAAATGGAAACCCGCAACGGCAAAGACTTCCAGCACTTCGCCGATGTGCCTTTTGGCAACTGCAACGAGTGCCACGACGATGCCCACGACATGAACCTCGGCACCGACTGCAAGCAATGCCACTCCGAAGATTCGTTCACCTCCCACCGGGGGCTGAAACATTTTAAGCACAACAAAACGGGCTTCCCCTTAAAAGGCAAGCACAAACGGGTGGACTGCTTCACTTGCCACTCCGAACTCACCACGGCGGCCACTGTTTTTCAGGACAATTTGGGCATCGCCACTAACAATTGCGTGGCCTGCCACGAGGACGTGCACGAGGCAAAATTCGGTACCAATTGCGCCGAATGCCACACCGAAAAGTCCTTCCGGGTAAAGGGCAACCCGGACAATTTCGACCACAGCCTGACCGGTTTTGAACTGGAAGGAAAACACGCAGCCGTTGACTGCCGCAAGTGCCATACCTCCCAAAACCTGACCGACCCTCTCCCCCACAGCACCTGTGCCGAGTGCCACACTGATTACCACAACAGCGAATTTGCCCAAAACGGCATCAGCCCCGACTGCGCCGAATGCCATTCGGTGGCCGGTTTTTCGCCGAGCCAGTTCACTTTTGAAGACCATGCCAAGGGGGCTTTCCCGCTCGAAGGCGCACACTTGGCCACACCTTGTTTTGCCTGCCACCTTTCCGAAAAAAACTATTCGGAAAAAGAAAGCAAATGGAAATTCAGGAACATCGGCAGCCGATGCGTTGACTGCCACGACGATGTGCACGAGGGCGAAATCGCCGATAAATATTACCCCAAACAAAGCTGCGACAACTGCCACTCCACCGAAACCTGGAAAGGCAAAAACAACTTCGACCACGCTCAAACGGCCTTCGCCCTCGAAGGCGCCCACCTCGAACAGGACTGCGCCGCCTGCCACATCCGCGACGACGTGAAGCCTTATGGCCGCTTCGCTAAACTTTCACAAGAATGTATTGATTGCCACGAAAATGTCCACGGAACGCAGTTTGAAAAAGAGGGTGTAACCGACTGCACCCGCTGCCACGGGTTTGTTGCTTGGGACGCCAGCCACTTCGACCACAGCACAACAGCTTTCCCTCTGGAAGGAAAACATGTTGACGTGGCCTGCGCCGAATGCCACAAAGAAAAAACAACAGCCGACGGGGAAGTTTTTGTGGAATATAAAATGGCAAGTTTTGAATGCGTGGACTGCCATCAGTAGGCAGGAAGGGGTGTTTATTTCAGCAATTCACGCAGTGCCGCAAGGTTGGCCTCTTCATCGAAAATGGCCCGGACGGGGATGGAAAAACCCGTAATGGCATAACTGTGGAGGGTGCCTTCGCCCGACTTCATCACGAGGCGGTATTTGCCTTCTTTCAGTACGTGCTGCTCCACGGTTTCCTCACGCGGGTCAATCAGCCAATACTCGCTGACCCCGTGCAGTTCGTAATCTTCAAATTTGGTCTCGGTGTCCCTTTTGATTGCTTTTTTTGATTTTGAAAGAACTTCCACGGCGAGGTCGGGCACAGGAAAGAACATTTGCCCTTTTTTGAAACCTTTTGATTTTTCCAAATTGAAATAGCAGATGTCCGGCTCATAATCGTTGCGGGTGAACCGGGTGAGTATTTTTTCGATGCCGACATAGCCCAATTTGAGCAAGCCTACATATGTGTGAATCAATTTATAAAGGTGTCCGGTGGCATCATTATGCTCTTTCACGACCGGGGAATGGTAAACGATTTCACCGTTAATGAACTCTGCTTTGTCCTCTTCGGTGATGCTTTCATAAAATTCTTGCCGCCGCTGTTTTTCTTCTTTCAGCTTTTCATTCACTTGCTGGAGGATGAGCATTGCGCCGGGTTTTTTCAAAATGGTAGCGACTATGTTTTTATCGTCAAACATGGTTGTCAGGTTTTAGCTCCAAAATTACATAAAATTTGGGCAGCGTGAAAGGGCCTGTGAAAAATTTGGAAAACAATATAAAAATGTACTCAAAGCGGGCTGGCAAACGTATTGCCGAACAAGAACTCAGCAGTACGAAAGCAGTTTAATATAGTATTTAAAAAACAATATTCCGCCCACAAATAATGCCATTGATTTTATATAAATCAGGTTCTTCTCCCTTTTTAGTGGGTGCAATGCAGATGTATTGTTATTACAATTGGCGCACAAATCTCATTTAATGAAAAATTGTATCATTTTAAGCCTGTTTTTAAAATTTACCCACTAAAAAGGGAGAAGAACCATAAATCATTTAGTGCAATTTTCGGTTATTTATTTCCCTTACATTGCTCTAATATTTAATTAAAAGCAACTATTCAGCACGGTGTTTCACTGGCGACTAAGCAGCCAATCGGAGGAAAGACCGAAGTTTTGAAATACACCCAATTTAATAGTATTAAAAGTATTTTAAGAACAAGGCTACCGATTTTTTATTTTAGATGGAGCTATATTTATTTGCGCATTTGCGGCTATTCATAATTTAAATAAAAGGCTTTTGATAAAATTATATTCAACCTTTTTAATAAAAAAAAACAATAGCCAGAATCAATAATTATCCAACATATATGGCATCAATTAAAACCACCTATTTATTGAAATAATAATTTTTTATTCAATAAATTTGATGTCAATTATTTCCATAAAAAATGGCCTTCGAGAAAACTATTATTTATCGAAATATACTCGCAGTAATTCCCTTTTTTATTTTTAAAAAATAATTTTCTGAATATTGATTTCAATATTTATTAAAATATATCCGCAATTATTTTTCACAGATATTGAGCGCCCCGCTCAACACCTGCCATTAAAAAAAAACAATAAGCAACACTTGGGTATTATATCAAAAATTAAATCCAACGTTCCACTTCCCACCCTTCCACCTTTATTAAAAACTATTAAATTTTATTAAGCGAATGCCAATTCCTTTCCGGTTAACCATGAGCAAAATACACAATCCAAAAATCCTTAATATCTAAACTTGAAGCATAGCGTCTATCCACAGACGAAGAGAGCAAAACATTTGTTTTTATAAAGACATTCCCTCCGTTTTTGGCAAGCAAAACGTCTTGGCCAAGACCGCTGCTTATCGCCATTTTTTCAAAACGTCCAAAGTGTCTTTGAACTGACAGGATGCATATACTACACTGGGTTAAATAGCCGAAATTTCATTTGCAACCTAATAATTCCTTTTCACACAAACCTGCTTTAGAGCAAAAATTTCCGGGGACGTTTTTATTGAGCGTATATGTTGTTTTATTATTGAAATAAACTAAAATAAATTCTTTCCGATTTTTCTGTTCGTAAGCACTAATTCCCTAATTTATGAAGAATGTAATTACACTATTTTCATTTGTAGTGCCCCTATCGCTTTTTGCGCAGGTGACCATTACAAATACCACCGATTACGACCTGTTGGGCCAAATGCTGCTGGCCAACGAAATCAACGAATCCGGCGAACCTTTTGCCGAAGACCTGGGCTACGACCTCGACGAACTCGACCCGATGGTGCCGATGATGCCCGATTCGATTTCTTATACCACGGGCATCGAAAATTACGAGTATTCCCGCTACCAATTGGGCACCGTGATTGCCCGCGCAGGCATCGGGCTGCACATGATGTGGTCGCCCCTTATCATGTCGCATGCGGCGGAAGAAACCGACCCTGATTTTGATGGCTCTTTTACAGGAGGAGTGGCAAATGGCTTCAAGGAAGACGACGAGCTGCGCAAGACGGTCATGGGCTTCAGCATGCGCACGGGATATACCCCTCCGATGAACCCCTGGCCACAATTTGCCGAGTTCATGAGCGGCGACCCGCACCTCCCGCAAGCAGTTGATGCCGACTTTGGAGAGAACTTCAAAACCCTCCGCTGGGACCGCAGCAAGATGGACAAAACCTTCAACCCCGGCGCCATGGGACAGACCATGATGAAGCAATATCTCTGGGCGCAGGACATGCTCGGAGGCTTCCACGATGGCAACGAGGAAGAAGTTGACCCCGCAGATGCAACGCCCGACGTGGAGGGCAGTTTTGAGTTTGACCCGGACAATAATGTTTTTTACGGGGGCGACAATGCCGACGGGTTTATCGGTATGCTTGCCACGGCCGAAGCCATCAACAAAATGGCTTTTTTCCGTTCCAAATTGGCATATAATGGTACCGATTTAGGAGGGGTTGACCCGGCCACTTACGACCCTGCCAACGGCATTTTGTATTTCCCGCACAAAATTGCCGTGACCGAGATGCAGGTCGCTCCTATGTTGCCGCCTAAAATGGAAACCCTTACTGTGACCGACCCGAGCAGCCACCTTTTCGATCAACTATCGGTGCTGTGGGCAACCTTGAATTTCAAGAACATGATGGACCCCGACAATAGCGACGAAAGCCATGCGGGCTACCATTCGGTATTCGATGGAGACCCCTTTCCTGGCCCAGCTTCGCAAACGGGTATGCCCGGCCCTTTTGACCTGATGAAAGGCATGAGCAAAGTCCTCTTTTTGAACATTATGACCATGCACTTCAACTCGACGATGGGCAGTTTTGTCAATGTCTCCAACCTTTCGGGGGGCGTCCCGCAAATGGAAAATGAAATCTCCGCAGTGGAGGCCGGGTACATTTTGGCCATTTTATCAAAATTTGTTGAGGAGTTTGCCGGCACGCCGCTGGAAGGCATGGCCATGAACGCAGTGAACGCGCAGGCCAATTTTATTTTAGATAAATTCAAGGACGGGAGCGACGGCTATTACAATTCGGTCACCCTCGGCACCGGCCCAGATACGGGAACTAAATTGGCGGTTTCGCAGGCAGCCATCGCCCGCGGCCTGTATGCCGCATACAGCATCACCTCGAACAACGATTTTCTCAACGGCGCCGACGACGCTTATAACGCCTTGATACTCAACTACTACATCCCTACCGACAAGGCATTTATGACCGAGAGAGGAAATGCAACGGCCACCTACACACCTTTCAACATCGCTGTTATTTCAGGTGCTTTGCGGGAAGCGGCTTTGGTGGGCGAACACAGCGAAGCCCCGATGGTCTTCACCCGTTTTTTCACAAATGTGGGCGACAAAATGCAGCTTAGCGAAGCAGGCGCCACCGGCGAGTCGGGAGGCGATTCCGACAACGACGGCATCCCTTTCATCCCTGAGCAGCCCGATGGCCTGCCACCTGTTTTTGCGCCCGAAGCCACTTTGGACCTGACCATCACTGGCGTTGACAATGTGCAGTTTGCCCGGGAACTCAACCTCCGCAATTACCCCAACCCGTTCGAAGTGCAAACGACCATTTATTTCGATTTGCCGGAGGCTGCCCCTGTCAGTGTTGAAGTGTTCGACCTGAACGGGCGGTTAGTGAACACCTTGTTCGATGGCGCGCTCACTGCCGGTGCCCAATCAATCGAGTGGAACAGCGAGGGCTATGCGCCGGGGGTTTATTATTACCAACTCCGTTCTGGTGAGCGGTTTTCAACCAATAAAGTGGTGCTGATTAAATAGGCCCGTTCAAAGCTGTCAACTTTTGAAAAGTTGACAGCTTTCGATAAATTAACCCGAAACGTTTTTCGCGTCAATTTACAAAGTCCCGTATTCTCGGCGAGAGTGCGGGGCTTTTGTTTGAATATTGGCAAGCACAAAGCAGGCCCTTTGAGGTTGCTATTTTTTTTAACCTCAAAGCAACCCCTGCCCTCTTATCTATCGTACACCTAAGAGGCAAGTTGACCAAAAAAATAAAATTTGTACAAATCCATTTCAATATTTTTCTTGCTGGGGCTGTGTTCAACTTTGTTTTCGCAAAGCCCCCACGGCGCAGGTTTCAAACTCGACTGCGCCTCCTGCCACTCTCCCGAAGGCTGGGAGATAGCTGCTCAATCTTGGGACAGCGGGGAACTCGTCGTTCCTGAAAACAAAAATACCGCAACTGCCGAAAGCCCAGCTTTCAGCCACGCAAAAACGGACTTTCCTTTGACCGGCCAACATGCCTCGACCGACTGCCGAAGCTGCCACGAAACATTAATATTTGCGGAAGCGAAAAGTGAATGTATAAGCTGCCATAACGATATGCACCAAATGACCGTCGGCGGCGACTGTGCCCGCTGCCACAGCAGCGAAAACTGGCTGGTGGACGAAATCACGGAACTGCACCGAGACAACGGCTTCCCCTTGCTCGGCAACCACGCAGCAGCAGCTTGCACCGACTGCCATTTTTCTGAAACCCGGCTCCGTTTCGACCGCATCGGCAACGACTGCACCAATTGCCACTTGGAAGATTTTATGGCTACCAGCAGCCCCGACCACCAAGCGGCAGGTTATTCGACAGAATGCACCGATTGCCATGACCTTGCCGGGCCTTCTTGGCTTTTTACGCCCGGGGCGGCCAACCATACTTTTTTCCCATTGACCAAAGGGCATGAAATAAGCGACTGCAACGCATGCCACACCAATGGCACTTTTTCGGGCACACCGACCGATTGTTTTGCCTGCCACGAAACCGATTTTCGAGCCTCCACTGCCCCCGACCACGAGGCCGGAGGCTTCCCAACAGACTGCACCGTCTGCCACACCACCGACCCGGGCTGGTCGCCCGCGGGCTTTGCGCAGCACGACGATTTTTTCCCGTTGACCGAAGGCCACCAAATAAACGACTGCTCGGCCTGCCATGCCGGAGGGGTTTTTGAGAATACCCCGACGGACTGTTTCGCCTGCCACGAGACCGATTTTCAAAACACGAACGACCCCGACCACGAAGCGGCGGGATTCCCAACTGATTGCAACCTTTGCCATACCACTGAACCCGGTTGGGATGCGGGGGATTTCAAGCAGCACGACGACCTTTATTTTCCGATATTCAGCGGCAAGCACAAAAACGAGTGGAACGAATGCAACGAATGCCATACCATGCCGGGGGATTTTATGTCCTTCAGTTGCATTGACTGCCACGAGCACGACGATGCCAACGACCTTGCCGACGAACACGACGATGTATCGGGGTACAGCTATTCGAGCCAAGCATGTTATACCTGCCACCCGAAGGGAGAGGAATGAGATGTGGCGGAGGAACGGCCGGTGGTCAGAAAACCTTCTTTTTGGGCATCCGCTGGACCAATGTTTTGTTTGAAGGTTTTGTCTTGTTCAGGCAGGCAAATTCCATGTTCAGTAATTCTGGGACTGCGCCAAAAGGCAATTGAGCGAAATACAGATAATAAAGTCATAGATTTGTCAGAATGATGAACACCTGCCTCACCAACTTCACATAAAAATTGAAAAAGCATAAAACTTACTTGCAGGAACTTCTACTCTCAGTATCCGTTTTGGGGCTGTCCCTAACGGTTTTTTCACAAAACCCGCACGGCGAGGACTTTAAGGCGAACTGCGCTGCCTGCCACTCTTCTTCCGGCTGGGAAATTCATGCGGAACACTGGGAAAACATAGAACTGGCCAAATCCAAGGTTTCAGAGAAAACGGGTTTGCCGCTGCCTACCGACACTTCTTTATTTCACCATAATAAAACAGGGTTTTTGCTGGAAGGCCAACATGCCTCGACGGACTGCCGGAGCTGCCACGAAACACTGGTATTTGCGGAAGCGAAAAGTGAATGTATAAGCTGCCATACCGACATGCACCAGATGACCCTCGGCGACGATTGCGCCCGCTGCCACAGCAGCGAAAACTGGCTGGTGGACAATATCACCGAGCTGCACCAGGACAACGGGTTCCCATTGTTGGGAGGGCATGCCGAGGCAACCTGTACCGACTGCCACCTCTCTGAAACGGCTTTGCGCTTCGACCGCATCGGCAACGACTGCATCAACTGCCACCTCGACGACTTCCATGCCACGACCAACCCCGACCATGCGGCGGCCGGGTTTTCGACCAACTGCGCGGAGTGCCACGACATCAATAATTTGGGCTGGAACACGGAGGTCGTTGACCATAGCTTTTTCCCATTGACCGAAGGTCACGAAATAAATGATTGTGCGGCCTGCCATACGGCAGGTGATTTTGCAAATACGCCGACCGATTGTTTCGCTTGCCACCAACCCGATTTTGAGGCGACGGAAAACCCGGACCACCAGGCCGCTGATTTTCCGACGGACTGCGCAGCCTGCCATACCACTGATGTCGGCTGGGCGCCAGCGGATTTTCCGCAGCACGACGGGCAGTATTTCCCTATTTACAGCGGCACACATGAAGGCACTTGGAACGAGTGCCTGGACTGCCATACGGATGCTTCGGATTACTCGCTTTTCACCTGCACCACTTGCCATGAAAACCCCGAAACGGACAGTTCGCACGATGGCGTGAGCGGTTATTCCTATGAAAACACAGCCTGCCTCGCCTGCCACCCGGCTGGCAATGCGGACGGCAGTTTCGACCACGACGCCACTGATTTCCCGTTGACCGGCGGGCATGTTGGATTGGAATGTTTGGCCTGCCATGCCGATGGTTTTGCGGGTACGCCGACCGACTGCGCAGCCTGTCATTCCACAGATTTTCAACAGACAATAAACCCCGATCACGAAGAATTGAACTTCTCAACAGACTGCGCAAGCTGCCATACGACCGAGCCGGATTGGATGCCCGCAACTTTTGCCAACCACGATGATTTTTACCAATTGAACGGCGCCCATGCCGCTATCGCAAATGACTGTGCCCAGTGCCACAACGGCGATTACAACAATACGCCCAACACCTGTGTTGGCTGCCACGCGGATGATTACAACCTGACCCTTGACCCGCCCCATGCCAGCCTCCAGTTTTCCACCGAGTGCCAAGATTGCCATACCGAGGACGAATGGATGCCAGCGACTTTCGACCACGACGGGCAGTATTTCCCGATTTACAGCGGGGCGCACGAAGGCGAGTGGAACGAGTGTACCGACTGCCATACCAACCCAGCAAACTATGCTGAATTCAGTTGCACCAATTGCCATGTCAACCCCGAAACCGATAACCAGCACAGCGGCATAAACGGCTATTCTTTTGATGACCCTGCTTGCCTCGCCTGCCACCCGACGGGCAATGCGGACGACGGTTTTGACCACAACATGACGGCCTTCCCATTGACGGGGGCGCACCTTACTACTGATTGCATTGAGTGCCACTCCGCAGGTTATGCTGGTACGCCGACGGATTGTGCGGCCTGCCATATTGAAGATTTCAACCAAACAATCAACCCCGACCACGAAGCTGGAAATTTTCCGACCGATTGCTCCGTCTGCCACAGCACCGATCCGGGATGGTCGCCCGCGGGCTTTGCGCAGCACGACGATTTTTTCCCGTTGACAGAAGGCCATGAAATAAACGATTGTGCAGCCTGCCACACCGGAGGGGTTTTTGAGAATACCCCGACGGACTGTTTCGCCTGCCACGAGGCCGATTTTCAAAACACGAGCGACCCCGACCACGAGGCTTCGGGCTTCCCCACCGACTGCAGTGTCTGCCATAGCACTGCCCCCGGCTGGGAAGCAGATGATTTTAACCAGCACGACGATTTGTACTTCCCCATTTTCAGTGGCAAGCACAAAAACGAGTGGAACGAATGCAACGAGTGCCATACCACGCCGGGGGATTTTATGTCCTTCAGTTGCATTGACTGCCATGAACACAATAACGCCAACCACCTTGCCGACGAACACGACGAGGTTTCTGGGTACAGCTATTCGAGCCAGGCATGTTATACCTGCCACCCAACGGGCCATGAATGAAGGGGTGTTGCCATTTTTTATGAGAAATAACTCCTGTTGAGAATGCATAGCATCCGATTCAGAGGGGCAATTTCCTTGTTCGGTAAATTTGAGGTGGCAGCCAAAGGGATTTGAGAGAGAAATCACATAAATAGTCATAGATTTGTCAGGAAAATCGGAACACCTGCTCCCCTGCTTCTCACGTAAAAAAAATAACGAAAAATTACTTGCAGAAACTTCCATTCATATTATTGTTTTTTGGGCTGTACCTAACCGCCCCTGCACAGAACCCGCACGGAGCGGATTTCAATACCAACTGCGCTGCCTGCCACTCTTCTTCTGGCTGGGAAATTTCTGCAGAGCATTGGCAAAACATAGAACTGGCCAAACCCAAGGTTTCAGAGAAAACGGGTTTGCCGCTACCTACCGACACTTCTTTATTTCACCATAATAAAACGGGTTTTTTGCTGGAAGGCCAACATGCCTCGACGGACTGCCGGAGCTGCCACGAAACTTTGGTATTTGCGGAAGCGAAAAGTGAATGTATAAGCTGCCATACCGACCTGCACCAAATGACCCTCGGCGACGATTGCGCCCGCTGCCACAGCAGCGAAAACTGGCTGGTGGACAATATCACGGAGCTGCACCAGGACAACGGCTTCCCTTTGTTGGGAGGGCATGCCGGGGCAACCTGTACCGACTGCCACCTCGCTGAAACGAGGCTGCGCTTCGACCGCATCGGCAACGACTGTATCAACTGCCACCTCGACGACTTCCATGCCACTACCAACCCCGATCATACGGCGGCGGGTTTTTCCACCAACTGCGTTGAATGTCACGACATCAGCAAAACCGGCTGGAACACGGAGGTCGTTGACCATAGTTTTTTCCCGCTGACCAAAGGGCACGAGGTGAACGATTGTGCGGCCTGCCACATCGCCGGTGATTATACAAATACGACAACGGACTGTTTCGCCTGCCACCAACCCGATTTTGAAGCGGCAGAAAACCCGAACCACCTTGCCGCTGATTTTCCGACCGATTGCGCCGGGTGCCATACCACCGATGTCGGCTGGACGCCGGCGGATTTTGCGCAGCACGACGGGCAGTATTTCCCCATTTACAGCGGTGCGCACGAAGGCACCTGGAACGAGTGTTTGGACTGCCATACCGATGCTTCGGATTACTCGCTTTTCACCTGCACCACTTGCCATGAAAACCCCGAAACGGACGATGCACACAACGAAGTGAGTAGCTATTCGTATGAAAATACGGCCTGCTTCGCCTGCCACCCCACGGGTACTGCCGATGGTAGTAGTTTCGACCACGACGCCACCAATTTTCCACTGACTGGAGGGCATATCGGACTGGAATGCCTGGCCTGCCATGCCGACGGTTATGCGGGTACGCCAACAGACTGCGCGGCCTGCCATACGGTTAATTACCAGCAAACTGTCAATCCCAATCACGAGGAATTGAACCTCTCAACAGACTGCGCAAGCTGCCATACGACCGAGCCAGATTGGACGCCAGCGGCTTTTGCCAACCACGATGATTTTTATCAATTGAACGGCGCCCATACCGCTATCGCAAATGACTGTGCCCAGTGCCACAACGGCGATTACAACAATACGCCCAATACCTGTGTGGGCTGCCACGCTGCCAATTACAACCTGACCGTTGACCCGCCCCATGCCAGCCTCCAGTTCCCCACCGACTGCGAAAGCTGCCACACCGAATCTGAATGGTCGCCCTCGACCTTCGACCACAACAGTTTCTACCCCCTCAACGGGGCACATGCCAACATCGCAGACGACTGTGCCCAGTGCCACATCAACGGAAACTATACCACTACCCCCAACACCTGCTATGGCTGCCACGCCGACAACTACAACGCCACCACAAACCCCGACCACCAAGCGGCGGGCTTCCCCACCACTTGCGAGAACTGCCACAGCGAAACGGACTGGACGGGTGGCTCCTTCGACCACAATACCGTCTATCCCCTGACGGGCGCCCACCAGGCCATCGAGAACGAATGCGAGCTATGCCATGTCAACGGCAACTATACCTCTACCCCCAACACCTGCGCAGGCTGCCATACCACTGACTACGAGCAGTCAGCCAACCCCGACCACAG
>DROJ01000054.1 GCA_011321935.1 Bacteroidota bacterium
CATCAATTACCTGCCCGCCGTTGATTTAGGGAAACGCTATGATTTCCATGAATATATAAACGGGCAGCTCCGTTTCCCGTTGGCGCCGGGCAGGGCATATAAAGTCGAACTTTATATACAGCAGGCCGACAGTGTGGCCATTGACCATTTACAGGTTATATATGGCGAAAAACAAGACATCAAAACGCTTGCCTCCGGCAACCTCGGTATTTGTTTTTTATATAATAAACCCCGTTGGTTACCGAAAGACGGCTTCCAACCACAGGTGCTTTTTAAAGACCCTATTATTACCAAAAAAGGCGAGTGGAAAAAAATCAGCGCCACATTTGTGCCCGACCGCGCCTTCCTTTTTTTTGTGGTCGGCAATTTTTTTAAAGATGAAAATACCCGGAATACACTGACCAACAATGATGAGATAAGGGCATTTAATGAAACGCACCCGGGTTTTTCCGAAAAGAAAAAACGCATTTCTTATTATGTCATTGACGACTTTAGCGTCACCCTTACCGAGATGCCCACTGCCCGTTCTGTTATCACAGAAACACTGGCAGAAAATAGCGTCTATATTTTCAAAAATGTAAATTTTGAAACAAACAAATGGGAGCTGCTGCCCGAAGCCCTGCCCGAACTCAAAGCCCTCGCAGCCTACCTCCTCGAACACCCCGGAAAACAGGCCGAAATAGCAGGCCATACCGACAATGTGGGCAACAAAAAAGACAACCGGGTTTTATCGGAAAAACGGGCAGAAGCAGTTTATAAATATTTGGTCTTCAAAGGAATGGAAAAGGGAAGGCTCAGTTTTAAAGGCTATGGCGAGCAGCAGCCCATCGAACCAAATACCACAGCGAAAGGAAGGGCAGCCAACAGGCGGGTGGAGTGCAGGCTAAAGTAACCGGGAAAATTGCCGCCCCGATTTCAGGGATTGCGAGATCGTCTGGCATTTTAGTATTTTTGCGCCAAAACATACCATCTCGTTCCTTAATTTTCTCAATGAAAAATTCTTTTAAAACTTCTTTTGAATTCACCAAAAATCTATTGACCACAGGCGCCTTCAAAGAAACGAGCCGCAGGGTCGAAATAGAGATCTGCTCCAAACTCCCCACTGGCCCCAACCGGGTCATCGTCGAATTTGGCATGGGCCACGCCAATATTTCAAAAGAAATTTTGCGGACTATCTCCCCCTCTTCCAAGCTCTATGCCTTTGAGGTGAAAGAAGAATTTTGCGACCATGTGGCCGCCCTCATCAACGACGAGCGCCTCATCATCATCAACGACGGCGCAGAGAACCTCCACAAACATGTCGGTACGCCCGTCCACGGTTTTGTCTCGACCATCCCCTTTACTTTTTTCTCCAAAGAAATGAGCAATGCCATCCTCAACCAAGCATACGAGGCACTCGCCCCCGGCCATTATTTCAGCCAGGCACTCTACTCTAAAGCCCACATGAAAAAATTCAAAAATACTTTCGACGAAGTGACCCTGAAACGTTTTTTGAACATCCCCCTCGAATGCGTCCACCACTGTAAAAAGAATGCTTGAATGGCTGGATGGTTAAATGGCTGAATGGTTAAATGGCTGAATGGTTAATAACCATCGGATGGGAATTAACCATTCAGCCATTCACATTCCTCCACCGTCAGTTCATGTTTCACATCGCCTGTGTGCTTGATATTGGCAGGTTCTAAAAGCATCAGCCACACCTCTTCTTCGGCAACGGGCTTGTGTTCCACCCCTTTTGGAACGATGAGCATTTCGCCTTCTTTCAGCTCGACGGTTTTGTCGCGGAATGCTATTTTCAATGTGCCTTTGATGATGTAAAAAAGCTCGTCTTCCCCCTTGTGGTCATGCCAGACAAACTCGCCTTTTACTTTGGCGATCTTGACCTGCTGCCCGTTCAGCTCGCCGATGACCTTGGGCGACCAATGGTCGTCGAAGAGCTTGAATTTTTCTTTGATGTTGATGGCTTTGAAAGTAGATGATCGGAACATGTTATTAATGTGAAATGATAAATTTTTTGGAAAATAGAACCCCTTCACCTCGCCACCACCACCTTCCCCTTCCCGATCCTCCGCCCCTCCGCCACTGCCTCCCAAAAGTACAGCCCGTTGCCCAGCCCGTCCAGCCCGGTATTGAATTCCGTCTGCCCGCTTGCCAAAACCATATCGAACACCCGCTGCCCCACCATGTCGTACAGCCGCAGCCGCCCCTCCCGCCGCAGCGGCGCGGGCAGTGCCAACCTCACCTCCCCGCTGGAAGGGTTCGGCCAAAGGCGCACTTCAACAGGCGGCGGCAGCACGGGCTGCGACGCCGTGACCAGCTCTATGGTGCTGTCGCAGACATAGTAGGGGCTGCCGAGGCGGTAGTTGGGAAAGTTGGGCTGAGAGAAAGCGTTGAAGGTGGGCAGGCGCACCCCGTTCTGCACGAAGCCGCAGGCGATGCCCGCCCGGTCGGGGTGGTTGATGACGTGCATGGAGGGCACCCCGTTGGAGGCGATCATGTAGATCCGGCAGTCGGGCGCGAGCTGCATGGTGAAGTAGAAGGTCTTCCAGCCCTCCACCGTCTCCCCGTCGTAGTCGCTGATGAGCGTCCTGCTCGCCTGCACGTCGGCGGCCTGCGTGTCGAACTGATGCAGCTGCCTCTTGGAACTGACGTAGAGGTAGCGGGAGTTCGGGGAAAAAGTGACCCCGCCCGCCCCAAGCGTGTCCCTGATGAAGAGCTGCCGGAAGTTGGAGAGCAGCCCGGTGCTGTTGTCGAAGTCGTACAGGCGGGCCTGGTCGCGGTCGCTGTAGTTGGCGTACATGGTGCCGTCGGGGGAGAAGACGGCCTGACCGCTGCCCAGCCCGTACGGATGAATGGGGGCACCGAACGACTGGGTGGCGATACTTTCTATACCCCCGGCAGTGAACAGCACCCGGAAATAGAGGTTGGTGTCGGTCTTGGGCATCACCAGCCACCAGTCCTCCCCGTTGGCATGCTTGACGGCCGCAAGGAAGCTGCTGTGCAGGGTGTCCCGGAAGGCCACTGCATCTTTTTCGGTGACCTCGCCCAAGCCTCCGTCCCCCGACATATCGACAACGGTATATCTGAGCTCATGGACTTTGACCCCAGAAGGGGTTTTTACCAATGGGAAATGGAACAGATAAAAAATCTGGTCGCTCCCCGGCAGGGGCAGAATCATTGCCCCCTTGTTCACCGTGTATTCGCCGTCGTTGCCACAACGGACATCCCACCCCTCATTGTCGTTGATGCGGGCGCCGCCGGGCATGACCTCGTGCTCGGTGTTTTCGATGTTGCAGCCGTTGGTGTAAAAGAGGAGGTCGCCGTTTGTGTCGCAGATACTGGCATCGGTGGCCTGGAAGTCCATGTAGATACTGTTTTCCCTGAAAATATTTAGAGTGTCATTGTTGAAGTCAAAAATGGTCGTCCCGAATTTTGGGTGTTCTTCTGTGCAGTTGGAACAGTATCCCGTGATCCAAGTATAGTCATGTTTCAATTGGGCGGATAAAGTATTGGAAGCTAACAATACTAGAAGTAAGCTATAAAACTTCATTTTTATGAATATAAAAAACACCCAAGCACAAGGAAATGTGCTTGGGCGTTAAGAAGAGAAAAAGTTATCTTGCTACCACAAATTTCTGTGGGCTTGCCCTGTGTCCATCTTGCTCAAGGACAAGGGTATAGAGGCCGGAAGGCAGGCCTGGCAACAGTACTGCTACTGTTTCCATTTCAGCGGGCAGCAATTGTTTGTACACCTGTCTGCCAGTATGGTCGAAAATGGACAATCGCCCGTCTTCATCGGAGGGGTTTTCCAGTTCCACCATTAGGTAGTCCCGGGCTGGGTTGGGTGCAATGCTGAAACGGATGTCATCCGTTCCGGGCGGTTTGGCGAGTGCTTGTCCGCTATCGTAGCCACAAAGCAAAACATCGTCATAAGGTTTGGCGTCTCCGAGCATGGCCCGTGCCCGATAGACCGCATCGCCGCCGGCAAGGGGGCATTGGGCGGCAATAAGCTCGAGCTCGGATAGTTGCGCCTCCGTATATTCGCCGTCCGCCAGCATTGCTTCCAAGGATATGCGGTTCACGTCCTGTTCGTTTATTTCATAAACTGCTGTGGCCGTTACCTCCTCGTTGTGCAACTGTGCCTGTACGAGCAGTGGTGTCCGCTCGGCACCGAGTGCGGCCGCCAAAGTGCGGGACTGGACGGCCAGTGTTGTCAGCCCTTGTTTTAGCTGTGCTTTTTGTGCCAGCAGTGCCTGCTCTTCGGTGGGAGCAGGGTCAGCGGCCAGTCCTTGCTCTACCGTTATGAGGGCCTCTATGTCGGTTTGCATTTGGGCCGAAACGGCCATCAGGCTGCTTGCCGTTGCCCCGTTGCCCATCTGGGCTGCTGCAATCTCCGCAGCCACTTTTTCAAAACCGCCGACGGAAGTGTTCTGGTTTTGGTCGTAAAAATCACTGACCACGGTACTCTGCCCAAGCAGGGCAGGGTCGGCAGCCAAGCGGCGGTAGAGGTGGCGTTTGGCCTTCCATGCCTGCGCCTCCGGAAAATTATGCCCCATAAAAGTACCGTCCGCCACTTTGATGTCCGGTATCCTGATCGTATCGGGGGCAGTCGGTACTTCGGTCGGGGTGTCCGGTGCGAGGATCAGGCTGGGAGTAGGGCAGTCTGCAAGGGTGCCACCGCAAACAAAGGTGTTGCCAATATCATCAACAAACCATTCATCCGCTCCGTCCAGCACGTTGGGGGTGAGTACGGGCGGGTGCAGGGCAGTTCCTTCCGGTGCATTCACGATGAACTTGGAATCAGCAAGGTCAGATAAGAAACCATAGTTCACTGCACCAAAGCTGCTCCACCCGCCCCAAGTGTTGCCGTTGTGGAACTGCTCACCGATGTAGGCCACGATGGGCCCAGTACCACCCACATCGCCGACCTTCATGCCGAAGGAGGAGTTTTGGGTGAAGGTGTTGCCCTGCAGGGTCAGCGGGCTGCTGTCGTCGAAGAAGTAAGAGCCGAAATCGGTCTCGTCGAAGCAATTGCAGGTAGCCTGGGTGGATGGAGAGGAAACCATGCGGAGGCCGATCTGCGCAGTGGAGCTGTTGCCATATACTGCATTGCCGGAAAGAGAGATTTTGGGGCTGTTTACAATGGTAAAGCCTTCCTCTGCATTGGCGCCCTTCAGACTGACAACATTGCCAGCAAATGAGCAAAACCCGCCAGAATTGGAATAAATGCCATATCTTCCGTCTTCCAACTTCACTTCATTATTAAAAAAATTGGTGAAAGAAGCCAACTCGGACAAGATACCTGCACCGAAAGCCCCATTACCGCTCATGACTATCTTGTTGGAAAAGAATCCACCATCAAAATCCGGGTCAACAGAAGTAGAACTGACCCTGCCGAGGTGAATGCCCACTATTGTAGCTTCGATATAATTGTTGACAACAAAAAGTTGTGAAAAATAGCCATTGGTGATCAGGTTTTTCACGTTAATCCCCCATTTGGCACCGACGATAGAATTGTCCTTGACAAAGGTGCGGACATTGTCAGTACCAACAGCCCTTCCACAATTGATGAAATTGGGGTTGCCTGGATCACTTGCCGGCCCCACCTGCGACAAAAATTCAGCCCCTCCGCCCGACATGGTTATCCCTTCTCCGAGGTTCTCAAAGTGATCTCCAACAGAAAAGATACTGCTACGTAGCCCGAGTATGCCAACAAGCATGTCTCTGTAAACATTATTGCTGCTGGACGAGACTAATTGGACATCGTTCATTTCGAGGCCATAAGTACCTATCTCAAAAGTATTGTTGGTGATGGAAAAATCTATGCCGTGTACCGCCCCCGGGCTTTCAGGTGTTCGTATGGAGACATCATTGCGCATGAAGTGACAGTCATTGATATTCACCGTAGCCCCGTCGTGGGCAGTAACGGCGGTTGTGGCGTCTGCTATGTCCACCCTCAAGGGAGTTGAGTTATCGGCGGAACCGTCAATGACCAAAGTGGCACCGGAGAGGACATCAATGCCGTCCCAGCCGCCGAGGCATCCACTGATGTTGACCTGACCGAGCAGTTGCAAAGTATTCCCGCCGAGTATTTCAATGGACGAGTTGGCCCCCATGTATAATTTTTGGTTCTGGTCAAAAATATAATCTACATCTACAAGCAACTTGCCATTGATGAGAACATCATTCGCACTGCCTCCCCCCGGGGGCAAGTTCAATTGGCCGGTGTTTCCTGTTGCGACAGCACTCAAAAGGGTTTCGTCGGTAGGCAAGTTGCCCACGGTTACTGCGAAATTGGGATCGATGTGAGGCCCCGCAAAGAGGCCCAATACACCTGACTGGCCGGTACCTTGGTAAAAGATACTTGACTGCCCGCCACTAAGATTGCCGGTTATGACGAGCGTTACCGAAATGGTAGTGATCGCACCGTCATCCCAGGAAGGGACCATAACGGTAGTACGCCAGTTTTCAAAAGGGTCTCCACCAATATTTACCAAAGGCGGCGTTTCAGTAAGACCCGGGCCATCTGTGATGGTATAGATACCTTCCAACAAGAACAGGTCAAAAACCAGTGGCATGGGAGTATGCTCCTGGGCAGGCTCGGCATTTACCAATTGAAAAGTCAAGGTGATCGGTGTACAGTTGGCCAGCGGATGCCCTGCCCCTATCTCATCAATTAGGTCAATGGCAAAGCTTTGCGAAACTGCTTGGTTCAGGAAAGACATGGAAAAGAGGAGCTATAAACAAAGGACGAGGTTTCGTGCAAACACCTTGTTGGTGTGTGTGTGTGTGTGTACAGTACTATACACACGTAGAAGAGAAAACATAAAATTGTTCATTTATGAAATGATTTTAGATTTAAAAAAAAGAAGAAAAACGTTCGGTATTGCGGTACGTGATGGTCTAAAGTTTCAGAGCAGGCCAAGCCTGGTAGCGTGCATCGGAGGTTTTACAGTACGTGATTTTCGGGTGAATACATGGTAAAATGAAAGTCCTTTAGTACGGGTAAAATAAGATTAGAGGCACTTATTCAGGTGGCTCAAATATAGGGAAATAGGCTTCTTGCTTCGGGCTTTGACATGCCCGGCAAGGAAAATTGCAAAATAGAAGACAGTTTGAAAATAGTTCCTTAACACCTCCCACATTGTCATAATGATAAAGTTCCCAGTATTCCAAATGTTCAGCAGCATTAAAGATGCTTTCCTATAAAAAATCAAAAACGGCATGTTTTGATAGCTCCCCCAAACCTCTTTTTAGCCTTTATTCCAGAACGGCGGCGTTTTGGAATTTTAGCAAAATGAAAGATGCAGAACAGGGCACAATACCGTATTTCAAGTTTTTAGAAGAAACCCTTTCAAAGCCAAGGCTGCTACCTCCCCTCATCCCCTTCGCTGTCGCAATGATAAAGTTTCCCCCTTTTCCAGCTTGCTTTCTGTGTCTTCCCGCCACCCTTTTTTTCCGCCAACATCTTCTGTACCAGCCTGTTGCGTTCGGCGGCTATTTCCTCCCGTTTCTTCAGGTCCTCTAGCCGGTCAAAAAACTTGATGCCGTCCACAAAGGTCATTTCCGCTTTCGCATAAACGGACAGCGGGTGGTCGCTCCACAGCACCACGTCCGCGTCTTTGCCAGCTTTCAGGCTGCCCGTGTACTGGTCAATACGGAGCAGTTTGGCCGGGTTCAGGGTCACGAATTTCAGTGCCTCCTCCTCGCTGACCCCACCAAAACGGACGGCTTTGGCCGCTTCTTGGTTGAGGCGGCGAGCCATCTCTGCATCGTCGGAATTGAAAGCAACGGTAACGCCCTGCTCATGCATGATGGCGCCGTTGTGCGGGATGGCCTCATAGACCTCGAACTTATAGGCCCACCAATCCGAAAAGCTGCTGCCGCCAACACCGTGCTCGGCCATCTTGTCGGCCACCTTGTAGCCCTCCAGGATATGGGTAAAAGTATTGATGCGGAAGTTGAATTTTTCGGCCACTTTCATCAGCATGTTGATCTCGCTCTGCCGGTAGCTGTGGCAGGTGATGAAACGCTTGCTTTCCAGTATTTCGAGCAGGCAGTCCAGTTCGAGGTCGCGGCGGTAGGGCTTGCCGCTGCGCTTGAGCAGGCCGTATTTTTTTGCTTCGTTAAAATTGTCCTCATAGACCTGCGCCACGCCCATCCGGGTATTGGGGAAGCGGTCGTTGTTGCTGGCCCGCGAGCGTTTCACGTTTTCTCCGAGGGCAAATTTGATGAACGGCTTGGCCTGCCCGTATTTCATTTCTTCCGGCGCATAGCCCCAGCGGAGCTTGATGATAGCGCTCTGCCCGCCGATGGGGTTGGCCGATCCGTGGAGTATCTGCGAACAGGTGACGCCGCCCGAAAGCTGTCGGTAAATATTGATGTCCTCGCTGTTCAGCACATCGCCGATGCGCACCTCTGCGCTGCTGAACTGGCTGGAGCCTTCGTTGACCCCCCGGCTGATGGCGATGTGCGAGTGCTCGTCAATGATGCCGGGGGTGATGTGCTTGCCCGTGGCATCTATCAGGATGGCGTCTTTCTGGGTGATGTTCTGGCCCACCTGCTCTATTTTCCCGTTCCGTATCAGCACGTCGGCATGTTCCAGCACGCCCTCTTTTTCGCAGGTCCAGACAGTCGCGTTTTTCAATAAATAAGTGGCCTGCTTGGGCCGTTCCGGCCAGCCGTAGGCCAGGAAGGGGTAGATCACCTTGCCTGTTTTATCGGCTTCTTTTTTGTCCCCTCCGCCCTCTTTTTTCCCGCTATTTTTGTTTTCGTCCCCCGAGTTCTCGGGGCGGGCTCCCGGCAAATCACCAGTCCGGGCACAGGTCCACTCCGTCCAGTTTCCAGCCCCTTCCTGTCCCTTGCCTGCCCAGCCATCCGCTCCGACGACGCCCGACAAACGGGTACTCCGGCCGCTGCCTTTGTGCTTAAAGCTCAAAGTGATGCGCCCGTTTTCCAGCTTGTTGTTGACCTTTGTTTTGCTCGAATCGGCAGTGATGAGCTGCATGTCGTATTTACCGTTTTTCCCTTTCACCCGCAGGTTCATCACCATGTCGCCAACGGTGAGCGCATACATGCCCGCCTCGATGTTTGTGTTATCTAAAGCATTGATAACGAACGGTTTGCCATGCACCCAATTGTGGTATATTTTTGTTTTTTTATCAAAAACGTTTCCGTCGGTGATGATAAAATTGGCGAGTTTTCCCTTGTCCAAAGTACCGAGTTCGTTGAGGGAATTTGCGAAAGCGGCAGGGGTGTAGGTGAGTGCTTTGAGGGCATCCTGTTCGGAGAGCCCCCGCCCGATCGCCTTCCTCACATTGGCCATAAAATCGCCCCCTTTTTTGAGGCCATACCGGGTAAGGGCAAAGGGGATGCCCGCAGCGGCCACCCTCGCCGGGTTCGAGGGGGCAAGTTCCCAATGTTTCATGTCGGCCAACGAAACGCCGAGGGCATCGTATGGGTCTTCCACGTCGTATGCGTCGGGAAAATTGACGGGCAAGATAAGGGGCGAGCCCGTCGCCTTTATTTCATCGAGGCGTTGGTACTCGTCGCCGTTGCCCTTTATGGTGTAGGTGAGGCCGAACTCTTGGCCGATCTTGGCCGCCCGCAGCACTTCCAGCCTGTTGCCTGCCTCAAAAACCTGCTGCAGCCCGAGGGCATCGTTCCATGCTTCGAGGCTCAGGTTGACCTCTTCATCCCTGCCCGTTTTTTTATACCATTGCCCGTCGTAATAGGTCTGCCGCAACAGGGCGATGCAGCCCATCAGCGAGCGGGGGTACTGCATGGGCGAGCTGCCTTTTCTAAACGACAAGTGGTGCGCCACCCGCTCTTTTACGATCACCTCGTGCGCCCGTTCATCCGACAGGGTGACCATGACGGAAGAACCCCTCGAAATGCCGTCCATCCTGTGGGACAGCACTGCACCGAAACCCAGTTTCCTCAGTTCGCCCGCTTTTTTGTTGTCCACGGCAAATACTTCGTGCGCCTTGAATTCTGGGCGCAGGGCTTCGTTCCAACTGTAGGCCCCTTTCTTTCCGGTCACAAATTGGGTCGGCCTGTTCCATCCGCCCCCGCCGCTTTTGCGCGCTGCTTCCGGCATGCCATAATCAGAATAAACATCAATGAAAGAAGGATAAATATGCTTGCCCTCTGCGTCAATTACCACTGCATCGGGCGGTACGGGGATGCCCTTTCCGACGGCCTCTATTTTCCCTTTCCGGATGATGAGGGTGGCATTGTCCATTTTTTCGTTCCAGCTTTTGTAGATGGTTGCGTTGGTAAAGGCATAAAGGCCGTCGCGCTGATCGGCCACGTTTTTTCGCGGAAATGTTTGCTGCGCCGCCAGCTCCGAAATTTGCAGGAAAACGAAAAGACAAAGAAGGAGAAGGGATATGTGAGTTGTTTTTTTCATACTGTTTGGAATTTAGAACTTATTTTTGTGGCAAAGATAGTTTTTAGAAGTTTATTTTTACAACCTATTTTACACCCTCTGTTGTTATCGGAAACTCAAACAATATTCCTCAAATATGCTTTGACAAAAACATATTGGCCTGTAAAATGAAAATGGCAATATGTTTTTTGGAATGCTTTTTGAAAAACCGGGAACTATCTTTTAATTCCTTCCTCATATATTCCCCTCTTCTTTTTCAAAACCCCGTTCATCAATAATTTTAATTATTTTTTCTTAAAAATTAAAAACAAAAAAATCCTAATTCTTTTACAAATTAAAAACAACAAAATTCCATTTATTTTTAATTACCAAAATTATTTTAACGATACCCTGACATCACTCATCCCCCATCTCTTTTATTTTCCCTAATCTCTACAATCACTATCGTTCAATCACTACGTGGATAAATACAGGTTGCCATAATAGGTTGTTGTGGGCGCACACGTAAGTGGTTTTCACTTGCCAGCTTATTGCTCCTTCCTATTTATTTCCATGTAATCAAATCTGGAAATTATTCAACTTCTCATAATCGAACTGCTCCGTGGTGACTATCCATGGAGGGGCTCACAATCTATTTATTGACATGAAAACTTCTATCAAAAATTCACCTGTCGAAAACACACTGAACAAATTTGCTAACGTTGTGCTTGATATTATTGGGCAGAAGGAAATCAAGGGGGGGGATGATGCTATTATTGTTGAGGACGAAACAATTATATAAAAAATAATTCCCGCAATTTATTAATAAAGTATCTTTTTAATCAGCCGAGGTAAATGCACAAAATGCTCACTCGACTCCGCTGTTTTTTGTCATCCGCTTTAGCGGAACTGCAATGTCTGGTGCGCGTGGCTTTCCTCATGACGTCGCAGTTCCGCTAAAGCGGATGACAAAAAACAGCGGAGTCGAGTGCCTGTCCCGGAGGCAGGAATTTTTGTGTACTTACCCTACCTTATTAAAATGATACTTTGTAAAAATATAGCAACCCGATTTGAAAATAGAAAACTCATATTTTTATAAAATCAACAATTATCGGTTTTATGGAAATATACGTTTTCTAAAACCATTTAGGGTTGCTATACTTGCGGGAATTAAATTTTATTCAACAAGTCCAAAAACCAACTTTTTCCTAAAATATTTGCTTCGCTTTCAATAATCATCTTCAACCATTGTCGTATTGTTTTTTTGTCTTGCCCATTCATTATTTTTTTTGACAGCCTGCCAGTTATTTGAATATATTTCAATATTGGTCGCAATTTATTTTCTGAAAAAAACGTGTTCCTATTCAGATATTTTCTAAATGATTCGATATACGATTCCATAGTAAGGAAATAATTTTTATCGATCAGAAACAGTTCAAATAATGTTTGCAATATACGCACCCTTACCTTTGGTTGGTATTTTGGAGAAAAATTATGCATTGAAAAGCATGTGAGGGTTTTTTCAAATTCATTTCTATGGAAAAGCAAAGTACCTTTTGCAAACTTAATTGCATCTTGTCTAAACTGGGAACTAACCTTAGATTCGTATTTTTCCAAAAAATTTTCTGCCCAAATAAATTCTTTCAACCTACATGCCGCTACAATGATATTGTTCAAAGTAGAGTCGCTCATCTGTTCGCCATCAAGTAATAAGTTTCTAGCAAGCCCCTCTTTATACCATTCAAATTGTTCTTTATAAAAGGAATGAATGCCAGAATTAATTTGCCTCGCACAATAATTCAACCCCATAAAGTATATAATCATCCGGTCAGTCCTCTTTATTTGGTCAATATTAGGAAACAATTCTTTTTTTAATTCAAAAAAATACTTCTCGTCATTGGTCTCATGCAAGTTATCCAATAGTTCATAAAGTTGGATGAGTTTGTTTTCCGATGACAGGCCATATCTATCTTCTTTTATTATTTCAAAAAAATTGTACTTGGCTTTCTTTTTAAATATAGTATTTTTATTGTTCAACACTTGACTGAACCTATATTTCGCCAAAACAAAATAAGCATCCAAACTGTCCATTAATACTTCAAGCGAATTATCTTTTTTATCATAAGCATTGGTCAACGGGTGAAAGGAATACGCCTGCAACAACTCTACCCTTTCCATAAAATGCTCCATGTCCGGCACAAAACCCCCTTCCTTCTTCTCCAGCAGTTCAAAAGTCCCTTTCTTAAAATACTCGTACAGGTTCCGTTCGGCATATTCGCTGACCAGCATTTTTTTCCGGCGTTGCTTGTCGTTGCGCAGCCGTTCCATCATTATAAAGTCCTCTACCACGACGGAGAACTCCCTGAGCAAGACCCGCAACAGGCCGCCGTTGTAGGGCTTGCCCGGATAAAGTTTTTGAAAAAGTTTTTCTTTTTGGAGGTATTTTTCATCAAAGCCCGGATGGTGTTTCCTAAGGTAGGAATACAGCACCAACAGGCGCGCATTGGTGGCGAAATAGGGCGATTCAAAAGCCCTTTTCATTTTCTTGAACTCGTTGCTGTCCAAAGATTGGAGAATTGTGAGGAGTTTTTGGCCGATCATTATTAGCAAAACAGGTTAACAGGAAAATATCATAAATCACCTACAACCAGATAGTTACGACATTTATCATCCGCAAACATAAACAAATTCCACTAACAACTTTTTTTTAATGTCCCCTGTTTTCTGATTTCCTGACTTTACATTTGTACCGATTAGCAAAGCCACCCACACTTCTCTGCGTCTTTCCAAAAAAAGAAACCAAGTATTTCCATATCCACGCCCCGTTTTCTATCAAACCAAAAGAAATTTAATTAGAGGCACTTATCAGACCCGGTCAGTTTCGAAATGACCGGGTTTCTTTTTAGTACTGCCAAGCTGATGAGAAGCTCATTATACTGCACCACTTTAGGTTTTCCCGAAGGGTCGGGAAAACCTAAAGTGGTGCAGCATAAAGCACGATAACCGGCTAACACCAAAAGGACAATATTTTTATCCAAACTATTGATTATAAACTACTTAAAAATAAAAATAAAACATTTTGATACAAAAACCAATTAACGAAAACACCCAATTGTCCTTTCCCTGTGTTATTTTCAGGGGTATGTTTGCACCGTTAAAAAGAGATCATAAACTCTTTTGCCCTGACAACCTAAGACAGATAATATTTAAAGGCATTTGTAAGGCCCGGTTGCTTCTCCCAGTTGTAACCGGGTTTATTTTTGCCCCGGGCAACGCTTTTCCATTGGCGGGGCACCAAACTAAAAAAGCATTGGCCAACTGAACCGGCCAATGCTTTTTGATGAGGGCAGGGAAAAAAGGTTACTGCACCACCAATTTTTCTATCTGCTGCCTATTTCCTTTCCTTATTTCCAGAAAATAGACCCCCGCATTCAATTCTTCTTTTTCCAAAACAAAAGTGCTTGAAGCCGTTTTAAAAGACCTCAAAACGCGGCCGTCAACAGAAGTCAAGCGCAGCCGGTAAGTATCTCCCCTTGCATTGTCAAACCGGATGGTTGCTTTGTCCATCATTGGGTTTGGGTAAATAAGCACCTCTTCTTCCAGCGGCAAAAAATGGCTGCCCGTACTTGGCTCGAAAGGGTCTGACCACTTTGGGCCGGTCAAAAAAGACTCGTCTGTCAGGGTGTTCAGGAATGCCACGAGCGCCGCTTTTTGTCCATCGTTAAAATCAAAACCAGAAAAATCCTGATCGTTTGTGACCCATTGGAAATCGTTCCTTTCGTCCGTAAAAACCCCGTCGCTATAAAAATCAACCACCTCTTCGAGGGTCTCAAAACGGCCATCGTGCATATATGGGGCCGTGACGGCAATATTCCTCAACGAAGGGCTCCTGAATTTCCCGTTGTCGAGATCACTCTCCGTCCACTCGGCCACACCTATGTCTTCATATTCGGCGTCAAGGCCATTCCTCATCGGGAATGCAATGCCAAAGTGGGGATCGCTGTGGCAAAACTGCCCGCAGCTTTCTATAAACAGGTTAAAGCCTTCTTGTTCCTGTGCCGTGAAAGAAGCCTGCCCCATCATCATCTGGTCAAACTTAGAATCAAAAGAAGACATGGAACGGACAAACTGCGCAATGGCACTGCCGACCCTTTCCGGGGTTATTTCAGCAGAGCCGAAAGCATCAATGAACAGGGGCGCGTAATACTCGGCATTGCGGAGTTTTTCCATCAGGTAGGCCAGGTCTTTTCCGAGCTCGCCCTCGTGTTCGATGGGCTGCAAGACCATTCTTTCGAGGTCGGTTTCACGGGCGTCCCAAAACAGGGCGCCCCCTCCCCCAAAAATATCAATGAAAAAAGAACTGCCCCAGGCAAGGTCGTTCAAGTTGGGGCTGTTGCGCGCAGTTGTTGCCCCGTTGATGCCATCGCTGAAGGGCTTGTTGTCGGCAAAAGCAAAGGCTTGTTTGTGGCAAGAAGCGCAGGACAGTTCATTGGAGGCCGACAGTTTTTTATCGTAAAACAAGACCCTGCCGAGCGTTGCCCCTTCTGGCGTTATCAGTTCGTTCACCAGCGATGAATCAACAGACGACCAAGGCCCGAAGATGACATGTTCAGGGAAGGAAATATCATAGTCGAACGGCTCGTCGGGGAGGATGGGGTCTCCTTGCAGCACAAGAGCAGTGTTGGCGTTTTTCATCACCGTAGTACTGGCCGTCAACAAAATAAAGAAGGAAAATGCGAGGATCGAAAAGTAGCGTACTTTCATAATCAGCAGGATTTAAGATGAATAAAATAGTGGTAACTACTCCCCCCTCAGGTCTGTCGGATTCACTAAGCCCCTACTGAAGCCGGGGCTTAGTGAATCCAACAGTTTAACCGAAGGTGCTAAGCAGTTACCACTAGTGATTGATAAAATCAAAAATAGCTGACTAAAACCGGCAAAGCAAACTTAAAGTTGGCTTCGTCATATATTTGGCAAATGAAAGCAGGGGCAATGCCTGCAAAACAAGCTACCAAATTTGGATTTTTACAAAAAAAACGAAATAATCATTTACCGTTCCTGTTCAATTGTTAGCTTTGGCCTTGACTTTATACCGCACCATTTTAGGTTTTGTGCATTTGCCCTCGCCAGCCCCCAGCCCCAGAAGGGGAGAACCAGCCCTCAATGCACAAAACCTAAAATGGTGCGGTATAGCAACCCTGCTCTTGGCAGGTTTTCCATCCACCAGCAAAGCACTTTGCACAATTTTTTTTTCATGAAAAAAACAAGACGGTCATTCATCAAACACGCCGGCACGGCAGCCGGGGCAGGCCTGTTTTGGCTCTATGGCTGCGGCGGCGGCAACCATGCCCCCCAAAAAGAGACAGGCACAAAACCTGCCCCCGCCGCACAAAAAGAACTTTTCTTTAATATTTCGCTTGCCCAGTGGTCGCTCCACCGGGCCCTTTTTGACAAAAAAATGGACAACCTCGACTTTGCGGCCACCGCCCGCAACAAGTACGGAATCGGTGCAGTGGAATACGTGAGCCAATTTTTTGCCGACAAGGCAGAAGAAAAGGCATATTTGGCGGAAATGAACAAACGGGCCGCTGACAACGGCGTAAAAAACGTGCTCATCATGATCGACCGCGAGGGGCACCTCGCCGAGTCGGACGACAAAGAGCGGAACCAGGCCGTCGAGAACCATTATAAATGGATAGACGCGGCCCATGCACTAGGCTGCCACAGCATCCGCGTCAACGCTTTCAGCAGCAACCCAGATATGAAAGAAGCCGCAAAAGCTGCCGTCGAAGGCTTGGGCAAACTGGCCGAACATGGCCAACAGGCTGGCATCAACGTCATTGTCGAAAACCACGGCGGCTACTCTTCAAACGGCAAATGGCTGAGCGGTGTCATGAAAGCCATCAACTTGCCAAACATCGGCACCTTGCCTGATTTTGGCAACTTCTGCATCCGCCGAGATACGGGCAAAGAGTGGGAAGGCAAGTGCGTCGAAGAGTACGACCGCTACCTCGGAGTAAAAGAACTCATGCCCTTTGCCAAAGGGGTCAGCGCCAAATCGTATGACTTTGACGAAAAGGGGAACGAAACAAAAATAGACTTTTACAAAATGCTGAAAGTAGTCAAAGACGCCGGCTATTCCGGCCACATCGGCATTGAGTACGAAGGCAGCAGGCTCAGCGAAGACGAGGGAATAAAAAAGACAAAAGCCTTGTTGGAGAAGGTAGGCAGGGAGATTTGAATGGCTGAATGGCTTACAAAAAAGACCCGATGGGATTCATTCCATCGGGTCTTTTTGTAAGCCATTTAACCGTTCTGCCATTCAGCCATTCAAACGTTAAAACACTGGAAAGCTAAAAGAAGAATAATGCGAATATTTTAAATCAGACTGGAGCGGGAATTTATAAGCGGCGGCAAAACCTTTCAAGAAATCCTCTAAAACTTCTTTGTCCACATTTTTTGAGCCGGGCTTCAAATGGAACGCTATGTGTTCGATCGTTCCATCTTCTTTCCAAAAAAAGTGCATCCAGGCCTTGATGCCGTCCAAATCGAAACCGACCTGTTCTGCACGGGCTTCCATTGCTTTCATCATGCGGTACAGCTTGTCAAAGCCGAGGTACATATCTCCGTTGCAGGCTTCCAACAATGTTTGGTATCCCGGCATTTTCTCCTCGTACAACTGGTCATGTTCTCCGATTTCGAATATTTTGGGCAACATAAGCAGCCGGGGCGCAGACGTTTGTGATGTCTGGGCCAAAAGTTGCCTGCCATTAAAAACCAGCAAAAATGTTGAAATGGTGACCAATGTTGCAAATACCTTCATGCCTGTAATGTTTTTGTGATGCTTTCAATTTGGTTCACGCCCTGTTTTTAGGTGGGGGATTCAAAGGGTGCGGTTCGGAGGGCAAAAGCTTCTTCTTCTCGGAACAAGTAGTACGGAACAAATGTATAAATTAAAATAGATTTACCAGCATATTGTCGAAAATTAGGCCAATTAAATCCATGTCCTCCTATATTTGGGGGACATTGCGAAGCACCTTTTTACCCGGGCCGGTCCTATTTTGTCGCAGTGGGCAGGCATTTCCCCTCTTGGGGATCAAGGGGCCATGCAGGCAAAAGCGACAAAATGAAATACGCCCAAATAATCAGACTCTATTCTGAAATTGAGAATTGAGAAATTAGAAATTCAGTAAACCTTGATTATCAATCATTTAGGATAGCGTGAATTTCCAAATTCTTATTTTAAAATAAAGTCTATTGAACAAGCTTACAAACAAAAATAAATGATAATAGACGGCTTACTTTTGATAATAGCAGGATGGGGCTTCTTTCAAGGCTACTCCCGGGGGATCATCAAAACGGTATTTACGGTTTTCTCTTTTGTGTTCGGGCTGATGGTCGCTTTCAAGCTGGCCCCTGCCGCTACCCGTTTTGTGGAGACATTGACCAAATCCGACCACCCGGTCAATTTCCTGATCGGCTTTTTCCTTTCTTTTATGCTCACCATGATCCTCGTGCGCATGATCGCCAAGTTCATGGAACGGGCCATGCAGTCCGCCCACATCAACATCATCAACCAACTGGCGGGGGGCATCCTGCTTTCCTCCCTTTATACCCTCGTATTCAGCACTTTCGTTTGGTTCGGCGACATTTCGCACATCCTCAGCGAAGAGATCAGGGACACCTCCATGACCTATCCCGTCTTAAAAACCTTTCCCAAAAAAATGAAAGGGGCCTACGAATACCTCAAACCCTCCTTTCAGGAATTCTGGCAGGAGTCCGTCAAGTTCATTGACAAAATGGAGGAAAAAAGCGTGGAGAAAACAGAAGATGCACCTACTATTTTCGACATCCCCGACGAAGACCAGTAGTCTTCAGTCCGCAGTCCGTCAGTCCGCAGTCCGTCAGTCTTCAGTCCACAGTCCGCAGTCTTCAGTCCGCAGTCTGGCTGGAGTCTTGCTCAACTATTGGTTGGTAAAATCCTACTGTTAAGACAGGACTCCAATCAGACTGTGGACTGTGGACTGTGGACTGAAGACTTTAGACTGAAAAAGGACAATATTATCAGAGTCCAGACCTTTGGCATTAATCGCCGTTTCGACATCTTCACATCTTTCTATTTCCCCTTTTTCATTGATGATAAATATCTGGTAACCAATTGATTCAGCGAAGCTGACCGCCTCTTGGTGGGCATTGTTTTGGCTGCCGCCAGTCAGGTATTCCATGACCAGCACGGGCGCATTGTTTTTCAAAAAAACCTCCATTCCGCGCAGCACTTGCGGCTCTGCGCCTTCCACGTCTATCTTTATTATTTTTGGTGAAATACTGTTTTCGGAAAAATATTTATCCAGCCGCTGCCCCCTCACTTCGTTGCGGGTCGGCGGGTTGTTTTTGAGCCATTTTGCATTTTTTATTTCTGGTAAAACAAGCGAATTGTACTCCGAAAACAGCGCGGGGAATTCATGGAAATCGAGGGCTTCCTCCTTGTCCGATGCGGCGCGGTGCAGTGCCGTTATATTGGCGCATCCAGCAATGTTTTTTTGTAAAATACCAAATGTGGAGCGGGAAGCCTCAAAGGAAACGACCTGCCCTGCCCTGCCCACCAATTGCGAAGCGAGCAAAGTAAAATACCCAAAATGCGCCCCCACGTCACAAAAAACATCCCCCTCTTTCAAGTTGGCCAACAAAAAACGGGCGAGCCGGATTTCCGAATCATGGGTCTTTGCGCCGAACAAAAATATCTCCGTGGCCGAGGGCAGCACCACTTCCATTTTTTTACCAAAAAAAGTTGTCGCTCCCGCAAAGCGGCCCTTCTTTTTGAGCGGATAAACAAGCCGCCAATAAACGATGGCGGAAACGTAGCGGATCGGGTCATTCAAAAACCTTTGCCAAACGCTGCCCCTCGCCAGCCGCTCTATTTTTGCCAATTTGTCCAAATAGTTTTTGTTCATAATAAAATGAGAGTTTGAGAAAACCAGAGTTTGAGAGTTTGAGAGTTTGAGAGTTTGAGAGAGTGAGAGAATGAGAGTTTGAGAGCAGTACAGAGAAGGGACTCTTGATTTCTCTGCTCCGATAATCAAGAGTCCCTTCTCTGTACTGCTCTCAAACTCTCATTCTCTCAAACTCTCAAACTCTCAAACTCTCAAACTCTCAAACTCTGGTTCTTGATCCTCCTCATCCTTTTTGGGTTCAGCCAGAGCCAAAAGCCGCTGAACGAGAGCAGCATCAGCCCGATGGAAGTGAGGGTGGTATAAATTGTTTTCACCTGCTCCTTCGAGCCGATCAGCCGGTCAATGATAGTGCCGTCGTGGATGTGTTCGATGAGGTCGGAGTAACGTTTGCCGGTGCTCAAAACCTTGCCGTTGGTCAGGTCTATTTGCAGTTCGGAGTAATGCTTGTCGAAAATGATTTTGGCGATGCCTTTGCCGGGGCGCACGTCTATCCGGTCAATGTGGTTGTTCCAATGCAGGCTGTCGGCAGCGGCGGTGGCTGCTCGGTGGATCTGTTCCAAAGGCAGCCATTCTTCCGCTTTGGTACTGATGCCCTTTTGTGTGCCGGGCCGTAATTCCATCTGTTTTTTCCAGCCCAGCAGCACCCCCGTCCCGCCGATAATGAACATAAAAAGAAACAATGGCACTGCCACCCATTTGTGTAACCTGCGGTAGCTGCGGGTGAAACGGGCTGTTTTTTCTGTTCTTTTTTGCATGAAAGGTTTTAGGATGCTCAGTCAAGTTCTAAATCTCAAGTTAGCAAAACCGCGAGGTAACATCTTTGCGGGAAATTCTGCCCGTCAATTTATCCTTGACAAAGCATTGGTATGCTTTGTACGTCGCCTGCGGCAATAAGTTGGCAAAGGTAAAAAATACGGATGGTTAAATGTTTTCAATTGCAAAGCATGTGATCCCCCGCGGCAGCATGTCATTGGGGGCATGGCAACCTTGAACCGTAACTGTGCAGCATGGTTTTAAAGCAAATAGACGCCCTCTCAATTAAAAAACCCGCCCAAGCCGCATTAAGCAAGCCCAGGCAGGTTTTGTATTTCCCTAAAAAAAACCAGCAAATCACATCTTCACGAAGCGCCGCAGCGCAAATTTCCCCTCGCTCCTTATTTCCATAAAATAATGGCCGCTGCGCAATGCCGACACTTTTTAATCAGCCGAGGTAAATGCACAAAATACCCACTCGGCTCCGCTGTTTTTTGTTCCCGAAAATCGGGAACAAAAAACAGCGGAGCCGAATGCCTGTCCGGGAGGCAGGAATCTTTGTGTACTTACCCTGCCTTATTAAAATGATACGACAATTCGTTGCCATAAACCAATAATGCCTTCACCTCCCCATATGCACCAACAACACCGACACGTCCGCCGGGGTCACCCCGCTGATGCGGCTCGCCTGTCCGATAGTGCGCGGCTTCACCTGCGTCAGTTTTTCCCTCGCTTCGGATGAAATGGCATTCAATTTATGAAAATCAAAACCTTCGATGATGCGGACTTCTTCGAGGCGGTTCATCTTGTCCACCATCTCCTGCTCTTTGCGGATGTAGCCCTCATATTTCATGTTGATCTCGGCCTCGTTGAGGTGCTCTTGCTCGTATTTTTTTAAAAATTCATCCGCCTGCGGCAAACATCCGCGCAGGTCGTTGATGCCGATATTGGGGCGCAAAAGCACGCCGTGCAATTTGACCTGTTGTTTTAGCGGAGCGGAATTTTTGCTTGCCAAAAAGCCGTTGATGGCATCGGGCGCAACAGAGTGGGTTTTGAAGAAATTGGTGATTTCAGCGGCAGCCGCTTTTTTCGCATTCACCCGCTCAATCCGCTCTTTTAAAATTGACTCCTCAAAGGGCACACCCGCCCACTGTGGACTGCCGCCCCGAGAGTTCGGGGTTCCCGCTGCGCTCCAAACTGTGGACTGCCGACTGTGGACTGCATGAATGAGCGGTGTAAGCCTTATATCCGCGTTGTCCTGCCGCAACAGGATGCGGTACTCGGCCCGCGAAGTGAACATGCGGTAGGGTTCTTTTGTCCCCTTATTTACGAGGTCGTCTATCAAAACACCGATGTATGCCTCCGACCTTTTGAGGATGAACGGCTCTTGTTCCCGTACTTTCAGATGGGCATTGATGCCGGCCATAAGCCCCTGGCAACCAGCCTCTTCGTAGCCCGTTGTCCCATTTATTTGCCCGGCAAAAAAGAGGTTTTTCACCAGATGCGTTTCCAATGAAAGCTGCAATTGGTGGGGCGGGAAATAGTCGTACTCGATGGCATAGCCGGGGCGGAACATTTTCGCTTTTTCAAAACCTTCGATTTTGCGGAGCGCCTTTAATTGCACGTCTTCTGGCAGGGAGGAAGAAAAGCCGTTCACATAGATTTCGCAGGTGTCCCAGCCTTCCGGCTCGACAAATAATTGATGCCTGTCCCTCCCCGCAAAGCGGTCTATTTTGTCCTCGATGCTGGGGCAATAGCGCGGCCCCTGCCCTTGTATCCGTCCATTGAACATCGGCGAGCGGTCAAAACCCGTGCGGAGTATTTCATGCACTTCGGGGCTGGTGTAGGCGATGTGGCAGGGCAGTTGTTTTTCCAGTTTTGGGGTGTCGGTGTAAGAGAATTTGCCGGCAGGCGTATCGCCCTCCTGCAGCTCCATTTTGTCCCAATCGAGGCTGCGGCCGTCCACCCGCGGGGGCGTTCCCGTTTTCATGCGGCCTGATTCGAAACCGAGATCCCGGAGTTGCTCGGTGATGCCTTTGGCAGCGCGCTCCCCTGCCCTTCCTCCGCCAAACTGTTTTTCGCCGATGTGGATCAGGCCGTTGAGGAAAGTGCCGTTGGTCAGCACCACTGTTTCGCTTTCTATTTCGATGCCCATGCCAGTCCTAACACCCCTCGCCCGTCCGTCTTTTACGATGATGCCCGTGACCATTTCTTGCCAGAAATCCACGTTCGGATGTTCCTCTAACATCTTGCGCCACTTGGCGGCAAAAAGCATCCGGTCGCTCTGCGCCCGGGGGCTCCACATGGCCGGGCCTTTAGAGCGGTTCAACATGCGGAACTGCACCATCGTATGGTCGGTCACGATGCCGGAATAGCCGCCGAGGGCATCTATCTCGCGGACGATCTGACCTTTGGCGACGCCGCCCATCGCGGGGTTGCAGCTCATCTGCGCGATGGTCTGCATGTTCATGGTGACGAGCATGACCTTTGAGCCGAGGTTGGCGGCAGCAACGGCGGCCTCGCAACCGGAATGGCCGGCACCTACTACTATGACATCGTATTTTGGAAACACCTTATTTTAATGATTAATGATGAATGATTAATGGGGGACAACAAGCGTTTTTTTTAAAAAGTTTGCAAAGGTAAGAAAATGGGCTTGGGCATACTCATTGTGGTCTGCTTAAAATAAACACTGCCTCATAGGAGCCTTTTTGAGCAGACCTTCGCCCTGTTTTTGGCAGTGCGCCAAGTGTAATGCCGGAAAAAACAGTCCCCTGTTGTTCAGCAGTATTGCATTTGGTACACCGTCCTCTTTTTTTTGAAAGGATTCATTTCAATATGCGGGTTTTCCTAAAAAATAACGGAAGCTATTTTTTAAAAAAAACCAACTTGATAAAGCCAAGTTTGATGCTAATTTGATGGAACTGTTCGACTATATTAGGGTGGCTCAATTTTCCAGATTTTTGAAATCTGGAAAATTTGTGCCCGCCCCAAATAAAGGAATTATATTTTAGAAATCTGGAAAATTGACCGCTTCCATAATATTGTCGAACAGCACCAATTTGATAGATTTATTGTATATTTTTTTTTCAATAGTCCTATTATTGCTACCTTGCGCCCGACTGCACATCTTTTTTATCTACATGTGTCTTTTCGTAAATTAAGCTGATTCAAAACATCTCCATCCTGCAAACCGTATCAACTATATTAAGAGGGGGGGTTAGAAAATATTATGTATTGCATTGAGCAATGAGATGCCCCTTTTGCCATGCCCTAACATTTCCGAATGTCAACAATTTACATGGTCGGTCCCTCTCTGGGAATGACACCTTTACACCCTAATCTTTAACTTTTAAACAAGTATCGTATGAAAAAAGAATTCTCATTCATCTTTCTTTTATCGCTTTTCAGTTTAACTTTATTTAAGTTATCTGCTCAGTGCCCTTCACCGGCACCTCCTGATTTTACGTACTGTTACGATAGCAACGAAACAGATGTAATCGCTTTTGAAATTTGTCCCCAAACTGCTGGATCTACTGTTACCTCAGCAATCTGCCAGGGTTCTTTTGAAACTGGTTTTGATAGCCTAACAGTTTATGAAGGAGCAATGGGATCAGGTACGGGCGGGACTGTAGTTTTTGGCCCAACTGACGGGGATTTGTCTGGAACAGTGATCACTTCGACCACGGCAGATAATTGCCTGATCTTTGTTTCCAATTCAGACGGATCGGTCAGTTGTGCTTCGGGAGACGAAACTCAATTGGAAGTGTTTTTCAACTCCTGTCCAGCACCTCCTGTTTTTGATGGGATTTACTGCTATGATAATAATGAAACCAACGTCGTGGCTTTTGAATTTTGTCCGGGAGCTACAGAAATCGTCAATGCTGAAATCTGCCAAGGGTCTTTTGAAACTACTTATGATGACCTGACCATCTATGAAGGTGCAATGGGATCAGGTACAGGTGGTACTATAGTCTTTGGCCCGGCTGACGGTGATTTGTCCGGAACGTTAGTATCCTCTACTACGGCAGGTAATTGCCTTATTTTCATTTCCAATTCGGATGGATCAAACAGTTGTGCTTCTGGAGGTCAAATTGAATTACGAGCCAGCTTTAACACCACTGCCCCTCCCTCTTGCCCCGATCCGACCAATTTGATGGCAGGCAATTTTGCGGCTGGCTCTGCCGATATTTCTTGGAATGCTGTCACAGGCGCAACAAGCTACAACTGGGAAATACAGAACATGGGCGACCCGCAGGGCACCATGCCCGCAATCGCCTCTGGAAGCGGTGCAGCTAACTCTGCAACGGCAATGGGTGCTTTTGTGGACGGAAACGACTATACCCTCTATGTGCAGGCCGATTGTGGTGGCGGTGGGACGAGCAACTATGTCTCGTTGAACTTCACTTTCCTTATCCCCCCCGCCAACGACGACTGCGACGGGGCTTTGTCAGTGACTGCCAACCCCGACCAAAGCTGCGGCAACACAACAAGCGGAACGGTAGAAGGTGCAACGGCCTCGCCAGAAGACCCAACGGCCTGTGGCGGTACAGAAGACGACGATGTATGGTTCTCTTTTGTGGCAACAAGTACCATTCATACAATTGATTTGCTGAACGCCGCCGGGTCAACCACCGACCTTTACCACTCCCTGTGGGAAGGCACCTGCCCCGGCGGCCTGACCTTGGTAGCCGGCACTTGCAGCGACCCCAACTCGCAAACGGTAACCGGCCTTACCATCGGCAACACCTATTATATAAGGGTATATACTTGGACTGCAACCAGTGGCCAGAACACGACATTTGATGTCTGTGTAGGTACGCCTCCGGCACCTCCCGCCAACGACGACTGCGCCAACGCTATAGCTGCCCCTGTAAATGCAGCAGGCACTTG
Organism: Bacteroidota bacterium; assembly: GCA_011321935.1. Classification (GTDB taxonomy): domain Bacteria; phylum Bacteroidota; class Bacteroidia; order Chitinophagales; family Saprospiraceae; genus UBA6168. Next base: position 24,967 of record DROJ01000054.1, read on the forward strand.
CGGAACGACAGGTACGACAGTCATGGGCACTACCGCAAACGCTACCGGAGCGACCGAAGTGGGGAGTTGTGACTTCGGTGGCGACTTCGATGTTTTTTATTCATTTGTTGCCCCGACCTCAGGGGCAATTGTGCTGTCTGAAATATCCGCAGCGGCGGGTCTTGAGGCCACTGTTTTCGATATGTGCGGCGGCA
>DROJ01000055.1 GCA_011321935.1 Bacteroidota bacterium
CACTTTCAATGGCCTGAGCCGATACGACGGGACTACCTTTAAAAATTATTATCACGACCCTGCCGACCCCACCTCTCTTTGTTGGAACAGTACCGGTGGCTTTGCCGAAGACGATGCCGGCCACCTGTGGATAGCCACTGGAAAAGGGCTGGCAATGTTCGATTATGCCACCGAAACTTTCAGTTGTTATTCCAACGATCCGGGTGATTCTACCTCTATTTCAGGGAATCTGGTACAAGGTGTTTTTCAAGACAGTGAAAAACACCTTTGGGTTTTCACCCATTCAGCAGGGATGAATTTGTTCGATAAGAAAACAGGAACATTTAAACCATTTCTGCTAAGACCAGAAATATCCATCCCGCATTATAACTGGGTGTACAATACGGTCAATTCAATTGCAGAAGATATCGAAAACCCGGATATCCTATGGCTGGCCGGCCATCGAAACGGTCTCCATAAATTCAATAAATCCACCCAAAAACTTACCCGGCTAAACGCAGGGATATTCGAAGAGCATATAGTATATATGGATAAGCCGGGTGAACTATGGATTGGAACATGGGGGAAGGGCTTAATCAAACTGAATACCAAAACCTTAGAATGGCAACAATTGAGCAACCCCTCGAAACTCCAAAAAGACCTGCCGGCAGACAGCCTCATCGTAACCGATATAAAAAGCAGAGGAGGGAAGCTACTATACCTCGCTACAAATAGTTATGGTGTCGTTGTCTATAATCGGGAAACAAAAGAATTCAGCACCTTGATACCAAACGTCAGGGAAGTATTATCTATGGATGAACGCGCTGTCGTTAAGATATTATTTGATGATCAGGATAGGTTATGGGCGTTTTCGTATAGTGGTGTATTCTTATTCGACCCCAATACTGTTTTTATTAAAAGCCAAAAAATACCATTGAAAAATTTATCCATGTCCTCAATTGGACATATCGTAAGTGACATTGATGTTGATATTGATGGAAATTATTGGATCAGTACTGCTTTCGGAAATGGAGTGTATAAAATGAGTCCTGACCGCAAGAAAATTGTACCTGTTGAAATAGCTCTGGGCAAAAATAGCCTGTTGGACAACCGATATCAGGTCAGGAATATACTTGTCGATAAAAAAGGCAACGTATGGATAATAGACGGAAATACCCGGCTACTGGCGAAGTACAATCCCACAACTGACCGTTTCGAAGCATTTAAGCCGGAGAAATACCGCAAACTTTTCAAAAAGGATTTTTACCCGAATAATTTACAGGAAGATTCCGAAGGCAATCTTTGGATGGCAGCGAGCTTTGCCGGTCTAATCAAATACGAATTTGACAGGGATACCTTTAAACATTTTGTGAGCTGGGAAGAAGACGAGCAAATGCTGGACTCAAGGGTAGCGATCAACAAGATCTATTTTGATTCAAAAGACAATATCTGGATCAGTACAGGGGCCTATGGTATATATGTGTTCGATACCCGGACGGAAAAGTTTAGCCATCGGTTTTTCCCCAAATACGGCAATGTAAAATACGAACGTAAATTTTTGGGTATAGTGGAAGCTCCTGACGGAAAAATCTGGACAAGCAGACAACATCTGGGTATCCGGGTGATTGACCCCGCTATGCCCGACAACCAGAAAGGGGGATTGATTACCCATAAAGATGGCTTGCCTGCCACTGTTTTTGGGATGGAAAAGGACACTAGCGGTTCATTGTGGATGGCCACACGCAGAGGTTTGGTCAAATATGATTTTGACAAAAAAAAATTTCGGGTTTTTGGAAAGCAAGAAGGTTTTTCAGACCTCTTTGATTGGAACCTTCCTTTTAAGGTGATCCGTACAGGGGAGGTTTTTTGGGGCAAAAAAGACGGCACCTTTTACCTCTTCCACCCCGACAGCCTGCCCTTCAACCGCAAGCCGCCGCCACTGGTGTTTACCAAATTCGAAGTACTGGGCAAGGAAAAACATTTTGCCAAAAGCCTGGACTACCTCGAAAAGGTGACGCTGCCCTATGCCGAAAACTTTTTCACCCTCAATTTTGCTGCCCTCAATTTCACCAATCCCGAAGACAATCAGTACCGCTATATTTTAGAAGGTTACGACAAGGAGTGGATCAACAGCGGCAACCGCAATTTTGCCGCTTACACCAATGTCCGCGAAGGCAGCTATCTGTTCCGCGTAAGGGCGGCAAACAACGATGGGGCGTGGAACGAGGAAGGCATTTCACTGAAAATAAAAATACTGCCGCCATGGTACCGCTCGCGGTGGGCTTATGGGCTGTATGCCCTCCTTTTGGCCGGGGCTGTTTTTGTAGCCTACCGCTTCCAGCGCCACCGCTGGGAACTCCGCTCGCAACTCGCATTGGAACAAGCCGAAGCCACCCGCCTCAAAGAACTCGACGAAACCAAAAGCCGCCTCTACACCAACATCACCCACGAGTTCCGCACCCCCCTCACCGTCATCCTCGGGCTGGCCGAACAGCTGAAACTGAAGCCCAAAATAAAATGGGAAAACCGCCTCGACGCCATCCGCCGCAACGGAAGCCAACTGCTCGAACTCATCAACCAAATGCTCGACCTCAACAAGCTGCAGAGCGGCACTATGAAACCCGAATATGTGCAGGGTAACATAGTAGCCTACCTCAACTACCTCACCGCCTCCTACCAATCTTTTGCGTTTTCACAAAACAAAAGCCTCGCATTTTTTGCCGACCCGGACGGCTTCCAAATGGACTACGACCCGGAAAAAATGCAGCGCATCCTCGGCAACCTGCTCTCCAACGCCATCAAGTTCACGCCCGAGTACGGGAGCATCAAAGTGGAAGCAAGGG
>DROJ01000056.1 GCA_011321935.1 Bacteroidota bacterium
ACCTTACGTAGCCCCACTATGCGCGGTTTTTTTAAATTCCTCACAAGAAAAAATAACTTCGCATAATGGGTAGGTTATTTATTACAAACTCCCTTATTTTCATTTTCATTTTTATTTAAAGTGCCATTCCCTTCCAAACTTCCTTACTTTGCGGACTTTCTTTTGCACATACTTGCTAATTAATAACTACTCAGCATCCCCGATTAAACTGTTGAATTCACTAACCCCTGACTTTAGTCGGGGGTGGGTACAGCACAAATCTGGGTTTTAACCCAAAATTTATATGTGTTTTTTGGGTTAAAACCCGATTAATTTTTGTGCTTATTCCCCCGGCTGAAGTCGGGGCTTAGTGAATTCAATAATCTTGAAAGAATGCTAATTAGTTGCGCTAATTATTGATGAAAAATATCTGGACTTGCTTCTTGCTCCTACCTTTTTGTCTGTCCGCCAACGGGCAGTGCGACCCTTATTTTGAAACGCCGTTCAGCATCCGAAATGCGAATTACAACATCTCCCTCAGCCTCGACCACGAGGCCAAAAAAATAGCTGCCCGCGAAACCCTCACCTGGACCAACACCTCGCCCGACACCCTGCACGAGATTCGTTTTTACATGTACCTCAATTCTTTCAAAAACAGCGAATCCACTTTCCTGAAAGGCACCAATTCCATTTTTGGACGACCCATCACCGACCGCAGGGCAGAAGAATGGGGCTGGATAAACATTGACAGCATCGGCCGAGAAGGCGGCGCTGAACTCACTTCCGGCCTGCGCTATATCCAACCCGACGACGGTAACGAAATGGATCAATCGGTGCTGCAAGTGCCGCTCGATCAGCCACTTATGCCGGGCGCAACGGTTGTTTTGCACATGAAATTCACGGCCAAGATGCCGAGGATCATCGCACGGGCGGGGTACAGCAAAGACGACTATTTTCTGTTTGTCCACTGGTTTCCGCAGGCGGGCGTTTATCAAGTCAACATGGACGGGAAATGGGGCTGGAACTGCCATCAGTTCAACCGCCGGACCGAGTTTTTTGCGGACTTCGGCGTTTACGATGTCGAAATAACGGCTTCCGAACACCTCGTGCTCGGCGCCTCCGGCTGCATGGTGGAGGAGCATGAAAACAACAATGGAACAATCACCCGCCGCTACCATGTGGAGGACGTGATAGACTTTGCCTGGACGGCCTACCCCTACTTTGAGGAGCATGTCGCCCGGTGGGAAAACGTGCGCATCCGCCTGCTCATCCCGCCCGAACATTGCATGATGGCCGAGCGGTACATCGGGGCCATCAAACATTCGTTGGCCTATCTCACCGAGCATGTGGGGCCTTATCCTTACCCGACTATTACCATCGTTGACCCGCCGCTCCATGCCCTCAATTCTGGCCTGATGGAGTACCCGACCTTGATTACGGCGGGCACTTTTTATCATACGCCGCTGGGGCTGCACAATTCGGAGGCATTGGCGGCGCACGAGTTTTCGCACCAATATTTTATGGCCATGGTGGCCTCCAACGAAAAGGAAGAGGCATGGCTCGACGAGGGCTTTGTCACCTTTTTTGAAGACCGCATCGTTGACCACGCCTACGGCAAAAAAAAATCGCTCGTAAATATATTTGGCTACCACTTCGACAGCCGCGAAAGGACCCGCCATGAATATACCGGACTGCCCAATCCCAAAGTCGGAATCATCGCGCGGCCAAGCTGGGAATTTATGGAAGCAAGAAAGGGCCTGATATATGCCAAAACGGCCACCTCTTTCCAGACCATGCAAAACCTCGTCGGCGAGGAGGTAATGGACAAAATAATAAAAACCTATTTCGAGCGCTGGAAATTCAAGCACCCCAAGGCCCCCGATTTTTTTGCCGTATTACATGAAGTGGCAACAAAAGAACTGGGCAAAGAAATGGGGAACATGATTTATAATATTTTCCGGGAGTGCATTTATACCACCGATATATGCGACTATAAAGTGGGGCATATATACAACGGAAATATATTGGCACCATATGGTGTTTTTGATAAAAACGGCGTGGCCGATGAATATAAAAAAGCAGGGACAATTACCGGCACCAGGTCGGAAGTGGTCTGCTACCGCATCGGCGAAATGATTTTCCCGCTTGACGTGGAAATTGTTTTTGACGACGGCAGTTCTATTATCGAAAAATGGGACGGGGTGGCCCGCCGGAAATCATTTAATTACGAGGGCCATAAAAAAATAATTTCCGCACATATAGACCCCCAGCAAAAAATATGGCTCGACCAAGACCTGAACAACAACAGCCTGACCATAAAACCCAAAAGATCGCCGCTGGCAAAATATGCTGCGAAAGCTATTTTTTGGGTGCAGAATGCAATGCAGGCGGTCGGGTTTTTAATGTAGCCCCCTCCCGAAGTATTTCGGAATTGGGCAAGCTAAAAGAAATGATAAAATCATTTAAAAACGGATTATCAATCGGCCTCGGCCAATGGCGCACCGCCCTGACCGGCTATTTGTTCCAATTATTATTGGCGCTCACTTTGGGTGTGCAGGTCTATCATGTATTGGAGGCATCCATCGGCAACTCGCTGGAAATCAACAAGTTGATAACCGGCTACGACGACACCGTGGTCAATGATTTTTTGAACGGGCACGGCGCTTCCCTCTCACCGCTCATCGGCCAATTGCGTTGGGTATTGCTCGTCTATATGTTGTTCAGCGTGTTCATAAATGCGGGGCTGTTATATGCGGTCGTTAAAAACAAAAAAGGCTGGAAAATATTTTGGGAGGGGGGGGCTGCCTATTTTTTCCCGTTTTTTAAATTGGCTGTGTTTTTTATGGTTATTGCACTTATATGGACGGCTGCCCTATGGCTGCCTTTATTGTCGTTCCTCCCCAATTCGACCAACGTGTTGCCCTCCGAAAAAACCTCCGTTTTTTTGCTGTGCGGGGTGGTTGTTTTATATTTTACCGGACTTATATTTATATTTAATTGGTCGGCTGTTTCACGGATAAAAACGATGGAAGGAAACAAAAAATATTGGCGGGCGATAGGAGAAGGTTTTAAATATGTGCGCAAAAAATTCTTCCCATTGGCTGGCCTTATCTTTTTGTTTATTTTAATGCAATTAATATTGATCGCTATATATTGGTGGGCCGAAAGTATTTGGGGCATGGTGTCGCCCCTTTTGATATTTGTGTTTTTTGTTGCGCAGCAAATATTTGTTTATATAAGGTGGCTGATCAAAATTTCTATATACGGAGGGCTAAAGGAATATTATTTTAATAAATAGATTTTCCCGATTTCTCGGGGAAACAAATCCTCGCGGGAAATATATATTTGCCTAATTTTGCAAAAAAAAAAACGGCACCGGCATATGAAAAAATATTATCTGCTTACCAGCTTCCTTTTTTTATTTTTTTTCGCTTCCGCAAATAAGCAGGACAGCCTTTTCCAGCAAGCCAATAAAGCCTACCAAGAAAAAGATTTCGGAAAGGCCACCGAACTTTACGAACAGGTTTTGACCGACGGCTACCAATCCGCCGAACTCGAATACAACCTCGGCAACGCTTATTACCGCCAAAAAAATATCGGCAATGCCATCCTCCATTACGAGCGCGCATTGCTGCTCTCGCCAAAAGATGCGGACATCCAATATAACCTTGATCTGGCACGGCAACAATTGCCCGAACAAATAGAACCCCTTCCCGAATTTTTCCTCACAAAGTGGTGGAAGACCATGCGCATGGCCGCCCCTTCCGGCATCTGGGGAACGCTCGCCCTCTTGCTGTGGTGGGCAGGGCTGGCAGGGCTTTCTTTTTGGCTGATCGGAAAATCGAGGGAACAAAAGAAACGGGGCTTTTTTATCGGACTGGCGGCGCTGCTGCTCAGTCTGCTCCCCTTTTCATTGGCGCTCGACCGAATGGCTTTTGAAAAAAACACCCGGCTGGCCATTGTGCTGGAAACAACAACGCCGCTCAAAAGCGCACCCGACAAAAACGGTTCAGAGATATTGGAACTGCAGGAAGGGACAAAAGTGGAACTGCTCGACCTCTTGAGCGGATGGTGGAACGTGGAGCTGCCGAACGGCGAAAAAGGATGGGTAGTAGCTACCGATGTGGAGGAGATTTAGGCAAGATAGGATTGGACACTGATCGAACTGATTCAACAGATTGGAACAGATTTGACGGGGCGGGATTGGACACTGATCGAACTGATTCAACAGATTGGAACAGGTTTGACGGGGCGGGATTGCACACTGATCGAACTGATTCAACAGATTGGAACAGGTTTGACGGGGCGGGATTGCACACTGATCGAACTGATTCAACAGATTGGAACAGGTTTGACGGGGCGGGATTG
>DROJ01000057.1 GCA_011321935.1 Bacteroidota bacterium
AGCGTTGAAGTGTGCGCTCTAAAAAGAAAAACGTCTGCCTCGCAAAAGCAAGACAGACGCATCAAAACAAAACGAAAAACCAACTTTAAACAAGTCTTTTTATGCCACTATAAACCATTGGGAATCTAAAAATGTTGTCTGCCCGTTTGTTAATAAATTCTTAAAAATAAATATATCAACGGTTTTGACATGTATATTTTTTGCGGAAGCGAAAATAAAAAAAGTGCTTTTTGCTCCCGGTTGTTTTTTATTGACCGGCTGCTTTCAGCCTCACCGGAATGGTCAATATCTCTCCTTTTCTATCCACCGTCAAAGTGACCAAGTCTCCTGCTTTCAAACCACCGATGGCCTCTAAAAGTTCCGGCGATGATTTTACTTTTTTATTGTCAACTTCGATGATGACATCGTCCTGTACCACCCCTGCATATTGGGCTGCGCCGCCGTCAACCACTCCTGCCACCAGAATCCCCTGCGCATCTTCAAGTCCCAGCGTTTGCACGTCTTCTTCATCCAAATCGGCAATATTTATGCCGAGAAAGCCCCTGTCGTAGCTGCCGTTTTCGATGATGTCGTCCACTATTTTGGCCACCAAGTTGACGGGGATGGCAAAGGAATAGCCCTGGTAAAAGCCCGAACTTGTTGCGATGGCCGTATTGATTCCGAGCAGCCGCCCATAGGCATCCACCAATGCGCCGCCGCTGTTTCCGGGGTTCACGGCTGCATCGGTCTGGATGAAGGATTCGATGGCCGAGTTCTTTTTTATGATGTTGATGTCCCTGCCTTTTGCGCTGATGATGCCGGCGGTAACGGTCGAGTTTAGCTCCATTGGGTTGCCGACGGCCAGCACCCATTCGCCGATCTTGGCTTCGTCAGAATTGGCGAGGCGGAGGGTCGGCAAGTTGTGCGCCTCTATTTTCAGGACGGCAAGGTCGCCTTCGGGGTAAGTACCGACAACCTTTGCTTTGTAAGTCTTTTTGTCAACGGTAGCAACTTCTATTTCGTCGGCAAATTCGACCACGTGGTTGTTGGTGACGATGTAGCCATCTGACGAGTAAATCACCCCCGACCCGGTGCCTTCTTTTGGCCCGTCGAAATTGAAAAAAGGGCTGTCGCCAAAGGAGCCGTCGCCAAAAAAACGGAGGAAGGGGTTCCCTCCTTGTTGGTTGCTGCCGTTGCTTGCAGTATTGCCATTCGATTTGGCCGAAATATGGACAACGGCAGGGGTTGCCTTCTCGGCCGCTTCCGCAAAATCGAAGGGCACGTTGAAGCCGGCACTTCCGCTGACGTTTACATTGCTTACTTTTTTAGCATAATTAGGGGCCACGGGCAGGGCATCATTTTGATTTTCAACAAATAAAAAATACCCGCCCAAAGTGAGCATGCCGCCAAATATGCTGGCCAGTGTCAAAGAGAATATCTGTTTCATAAGATCGGAAGTTATTATTGTTTTGCTTAACCAATAGGCTGGTTGTCACCCGTTTATCCAAAATGTTTTTTTACCATTTTGATAAAAAGAAAAAAAGCTGCCAACCCTCTGTCCAGCAAAAATTTGTTTTGTAAAATAAATGGTGATAAATTACGCAAAATTAAACGCCCGTCCGGGCACCCGGTTATTCAACGTAACTGGTTTAACTCGTTTTTAACGAATGCCCTACCTCCTCCATTGACAAGCTCCGAAAGGATGCGGTTGATGGATTTTGTTTTTATAAAAAGCAGCCATTCCTGCGGAATTAAACTGGCAAAAATATAGTTTTGCCAAACTAAATAAAACCACCACAACTCATGACAGCATTTACCCAAGAAGTACCACCTCCTTTATTTGCCGTTGGCAATGCCCCTCCCCTCCCGGTCATTGACTTCGTGCCACTGTTAAAACCTGAAACAAAATTTGAAGAAAACCTGTTGCGGCAGCCCGAATTTATCAAGGGCCTGAACTGGGGCATCCCCCGTTTTGGACATCCCGAAGGAAAGGTCGGATACCATATCAGGGAAGTCCTCGACAACATTGACCTGCTGAATGCCGACCCCGCCACCCGCCAACGCCTGCGCATCGCGGCCATGGCCCACGACACATTTAAATACAAGGAGAGCGAAAGCACTGCCAATGGAAAACGCATCAACCACGGGCTGCTGGCCCGCAGGTACATGGAGCGGCATACCGACGACGGGCCAACGCTCGACCTCATCGAACTGCACGACGAAATCTATTTCGCCTGGCGGCACGATGCTTTGCACGGCAAGCCAAAAGAGGCAATAAAAAGGTTGGACCAACTCAATGACAGGGTTCGTGCCGACCTGAAACTGCACTACCTCTTCTTTCGCTGCGATACGCTCACTGGCGATAAAATCCAAGCACCTCGGATCTGGTTTGAACAAAAAATGGCGGGCTATGGAATTGGCGATATCAGGAAACTGGCCGGATGAAGTTTAAAAGGTTGAGCCCCGTGCCATCAAAGACACCTGAAAAGTGCGGCCTGCAACAGTGGGCCGCGCTTTTTCTTTTTAGAGAAAATCAAGCTGCCACCAAACCAATGCGAAACCGCATCTTCTGGACTGTAAACCTTTTGAAATATTTGGAATGGCAAAGCCTCCCCGCCCGCCAGCTTTTACTGGCCGATTTCATATTATTTTCAAAGCATTAATTTTGCACAAAACAACAGCAAATGAAGCATATCGCAATAATTGCCTTTTTTTCTTTTTTCATCTGGAGCTGTGCCTCTGAGCCTGGCTCGACAACCCTTGCCCCTAACCCCGCCGACCTGCTGACCCATTCATATGGCAAGCCCAACCAAATCATGGTCGTTGCCGATTCCACGCTTTGGCAGGGGCCTGTCGGCGATACTTTTTTCTATTATTTTGCAGCGCCATTTATCTTGCTGACACAGCCTGAACCCATTTTCGACATCATTTTTATGACACCGGAAGACTTGGCGCACAGGCCTGCAAAAAAAGAATTCAAAACCATTTTTTTCCTCGCCGACCTGAGCGATGAAAACTCCATCACCTCTGCGCAAGTACGCCATGATATCGGTGCGGCAAAAGTGGAAGAAACGAGGATTGGCAAAGGTTATAAAACTATTGTTGGGCAAAACAAATGGGCGAGGGAGCAGCAGTTGTTTTATATTATCGGTTTCGGGGAAAATAAATTGGCTGAAAGCATAGGCAAAAACTTTGCGCCGATAGCCCGGCGCATTACGGAGAAGGATATAAAAATGATCGAGCACAACGCCTACCAATCGGGCGTAAATGAAGACCTCCAAATTGACATTGCACAATCGTTTGGGGTAAATATAAAAATACCCGGCAGCTATAAAAAAATACTTTACAACGGCACCACGAACACTGTCTGGCTCAGGAGCGATGACCGGGAACTGATCGCCAACCTTATTATCCACAAACGAAAATACAAGAGCAAAGACCAATTGACACGGGAAGGGATCAAGGCCATCCAAAACGAGGTAGGCCGCATTATTACCACACAAGAACCCAATACTTATATGCGCATCAATGACGAAGACCTGCCTTTGTTTATTGAGAAAAAAACAATCAATAATTTATATACCGTCCAGGCAAAAGGGATATGGGACATTGTAAACGATTTTAAAGGCGGTGCATTTATCAGCAACTTGATGCTCGACCCGGAAAAGAACGAACTGATATTTGTTGATGGGTTTATATATGCACCGGCAAAAAACAAAAAACGGGATTATATGCAAGAAATGGGATTGATTGTTAATTCAGCCGAACCTGTGCCGGGGAAGGTTGACCAATAATGGGCCTATTCAGGAACGTACAACTATAAATAAACCGAGGATATATAGCAACCCTAAATCATTTTAGAAAACGTATATTTACATAAAACCAATAATTGTTGATTTTATAAAAATATGAGTTTTCTATTTTCAAATCGGATTGCTATATATCCTCGGTTGCCGGAACTGGCAATGGCCATATGGTTTTGAACGGATTCAATAAAAAGGCCGCTGCGATATTCTCGCAGCGGTCTTTTTATTGTTGCAGGCTAATTTATATTTTAATAAAACTGTGCGTCGCTATATTGTTCCCATTTTTTATCCTGATAAAATAACGGCCCGGTTGCAGGTCGTTGATTTGAATCTGGTTTTGGTTATTTTCAGGTTCAAATTCAATATTTTTCACCATCCTCCCTATTTCGTCATATACTTCAAATACACCGGCTTCACTGGTTTCAGAAGCAAACTGGACGTTCAGCAAATTGTCAG
>DROJ01000058.1 GCA_011321935.1 Bacteroidota bacterium
AAAGGGTTTTCTTATAAAAATAATAAACGCGGTTTTACCCAGCTTTTTTCTGTCCTTTCTCCGCAAAGAATTGTTTCCCGCAGAGTCCGCAGTGTCATACGCTGAGTTTCGCAGAGTTTTATGAAGTCGTCTCCAATAAACTCTGCGAAACTCAGCGTATGACACTGCGGACTCTGCGGGAAACAATTCTTTGCGGGAAAAAAAACGGACTTCTCGTTTTTATAAGAAAGCCCTTTTCCCCCTCTATAAGAAATACCATTTTAAAAACCCTTTTCGTTTACTTTGCGCTTCATCTTTATTTCATAAAAAATCCATGCAAAAAAAACAGACCTTTCTCGCCAACCTCATTGTTTTAGGAATTATTTGCTTTGCTGCCGCAAGCTGCAACGGCGATTTTATTTATAAAAAAAATATAAAAATACCCGGCGGGGCATGGACTTACGAGGATGTTTTGAAATTTGATTTCCCTATCGAAGATACATCCCTCACTTATAATTTAATGCTCGACGTGGAACATGCGGGCGACTATGGTTTCCAAAACCTGTACGTGAAATTTCATACAAAATTCCCTTCCGGCGAGGTAAAAACGCAGATGGTCAGTTTGGAACTGGCCGCCAAGTCGGGCATCTGGAACGGCAAGTGCAGCGGCAATTCCTGCACCGTCGAAATACCCTTGCAAACGAATGCTGTTTTTAAAGAAATAGGGGAACATCAAATCTCGGTGGAGCAGTTTATGCGCAAAAACCCCCTGCCCGGTGTGGAAGGGATGACCCTCAAAATCAGCCCCGCAGGCAAGCGCTGAGAATGGCACTGATACGCAAGGGTTTGAGACCTCTTTCTTTGCGCCTTAGCACCTTTGCGAGAAAAACTCTCCCCGTGCCGATCACAGCCATTCGTCGCTGAAATTCAGCAGCTTTCCCAATTTCAAAAATGCCTCTTCCCACTCGTCGCTGGCAAAGACCCATTTTACATCGCGGTAGCCGTTCATCATTTTGTAGTACAGGTTTTGGCTTTTCCAAAGCTCCGGTTTGATGCCCAACCCGGGAAGGGTTTCGATGATGGCGTTCAGGGATTGGATGTCGTCGGCAGTGGCCTCTATTTTGTTCAGTTCCAAAAAAATGCGCTCTCCGGCAGCGAGGCTCAGGGCTTTCGGATCCATGAGCGAGACCTTCCAGTGTTCCACATCTTTGGCCAGTTGCTGCAGTTTCAGGACGCTCATTTTGCCGTTTTCAAAAAGGTAAGTGAGGTCGCGGTTGACCACAAACTGGACAATGTTTTTCCAGCCTTCCACCACTGGCACATTGCTGTTTTCCATGGCCTTCATCAACTGGTAATTGTCCTCGTAATAATCGCGGATGACGGCCTCGATAGGTGGCAGGTTTCGGCTGACGACCATCTGGAGTATCTTCCTTTTTTCGTCTTTTGCGAGGTCTTTGAAGGAGAAATTTTTGCCGCCGAATTTTGGCAACAAATTGATCACGTCGCCGATGTCGGAGTGGTTGAAGGCACTGGTCAATTTTTGGTGGAGGCGGTCAAAATCTGCCCGTTCCATGTCCAGCGAAACGGTGCCGAGGATGCTGTGCTGGTCGAGGTAGAGGGCCACAAAACTGAAATGCTTTTTGGCGTAGGTCAGTTGCGAAGTGACCGAAATGCGGCCGACGGCCAAGCGGCGCACCCCTGCGGAGATTCGGTCAAACACCTCATTTTCAATGGAATAGTGGAGAAAAGGAGCGGCTTCCTTATATTCTTCAAACAACGAGGAAGCGGCAAAACGCATGCCCACCTTGGTCATATTTGATTGGTTCGGCACCACGTTTTTGCGGTAGCTCGAAGCGCCATTTTCAAAAACATTGCTGGGTGCGCGTTCGAGGCGTTTTTCAAATTCTCCGCGCAGGTCGAGCTTGCTGACATACCTCGCGTACTGCATGGCACGGAGCGCATATTGCAGCACTTGGTCGGTTTCGATGCCGGAAATTTCCGTAAAAAACCATGCGCAGCTCGTGAACATCAACATTGCGTGGCGCTGCATTTCGAGCAGTCGGAGCAGCTTGGTTTTTTCCTTTTTGGTCAGTTCCCGTTTGGCGTGTTTTTTTATAAAATCTTTGAATTTTTTTTTCCTGCGGTCGAGTACCAAATGGATGTAATCGTCCCTTGCTGCCCACGCATCATGCACGAGTTCGCCCGCTTCTTTTTCAAATAAGGGGATCAGTTGGTCGCGCAGCCAATCGAGGGTTTCCCGCAGGGGCTGCCGCCATGCCTGATTCCAATGCGGCTCGCCGCCCGTGTGGCAGCCGCAATCAGAACGCCACCGCTCTACTCCGTGCACACAGCTCCAACTGCTTTTTTCGTGGATTTCGACCTCGTATTCGGGCGGGTATTTTTCCAAAAACTCGCCGTAGTTAGTCATGCTGAACCCCTCTTTTTCGATAAAATCAATGCAGGATGCCAGTGCCATTTCGCCGTAGCGGTGGTGGTGGCCATAGCTTTCGCCGTCGGTGGCGATGTGCGCAAGTTGGGGTTTTTTGTCATCGTCGAGCACGCTTGTCAGGCGGTCGGCAAATGCTTTTCCGCTTTTGAGCAGGCCCTGAAAAGCCACGTCCTTCGCCACATTTCCATCGTAAAAAAACAGGGCAATACTGCTGCCGGAAGGCAGGTTGCAACGGTACGCCCGGCGCGGGTCAATGCTCGCATCCAAACCGACCCAATCTTCATCGCCGATCTTGCGGACGGCCTTTGCCTGCCGCGGGGCAAGGATGGTAAATTGGATGCCATGCTTGGCGAGCATTTCCAGCGAGTCCGTATCGGCGGCCGTTTCGGGCAGCCACATGCCTTCCGGCCTGCGGCCAAAACGGTGCTCAAAATCGGCGATGCCCCAAAGCACCTGTGTTTCTTTGTCCCGTTCATTGGCCAGCGGCATGATGAGATGGTTGTAGGCTTGGGCGATGGCATTGCCGTGGCCGCTGAAATTTTCCTTGCTCAGGCGGTCGGCGGCGAGGATGTTTTGATAAGTGCCGGGGTCGGCTTTTTCGAGCCAGGAGAGCAGCGTGGGGCCAAAATTGAAACTGACCTTCGCATAGTTGTTGACTATCTTTTTGATCTTGTTTTTGCCGTCGAGGATGCGCGCCACGGCATTGGGGGCATAGCACTCAAAATTTATTTTTTCGTTCCAGTCGTGGAAAGGGGCTGCGCCTTCTTGGAGTTCTACTTCTTCCAGCCAAGCGTTCTCTCTCGGTGGCTGGTAAAAATGGCCGTGGATGCAAACGTATTTATTGTCGGGCATAATATTTTTATTTTGCAAGGGGGCAAATATAAAAAACCGGAAGCCAGCTTGCGCCAACTCCCGGCCGATCTTTGAAATGAAAATTACTTGGCTGTGGGTTTGGCATTCCGGCAATTACAGGAATGCCAATTTTTTTATTCTTTGTAACTGCTTAGCACCCCTCGAAATCCCAGGGAGAGGGGGAATAAATTCCCCCTCTTTTGGAAGGGCTTGTAGTCCTGCTCTCTATTGAGGAAAACGGTCATAAATATTTTTGATATTTACGACTTCTTTTATCTTACTCCATGCCCTTCCAAAAGGGTGGGAATAAATTCCCACCCTATAGACCTCCGGGATTTAGAGAGGTGCTAAGCAGTTACTAATGCGAATAACGGGTTAAAAAAAACTACTGATTTTCAGGACGTTACGTTTACTTCCCGAAGTGAATTCGGGATAAAGTTTAGTAAACGTGGAGCCTAAACCATTGAAAATCAATGCTCGCAAAATTTAACCCGTTATT
>DROJ01000059.1 GCA_011321935.1 Bacteroidota bacterium
GAAAGGGGCGAAACCTTATTGGATAAAAATGGGACATACTGCCAGTGGGTTTTGTAACCCGCTCATAACCAATTAGTTGGCAACAATCTGTCTTTCTAACAATAAACTGATGTATAGTAGTATGAGTTGATTAGTGATTAGTCCGCCAAATTCCTGATAATGTGGCATTTAACCAAAAACTAAATGGTTAGCTAATTACGATTTGTACCACTAGTCTTGTGAACTTTGATTGGCAACCCAAACATTAATTTAGATATATACTGAACCTTTTCATAGCACTCCTGATTCAAAAAAGAAATACTTGATTGAAAATCGAATCAATATATACTGAACCATAATAGGTTTTGTGCATTTGCCCCCGCCAGCCCCCAGCCCCAGAAGGGGAGTACCTGCCCTCAATGCACAAAACCTATTATGGTTCAGTATATATCGTTCGTAATATCCAATTGAACAGTTTCCCCAACTGCCTAAATATTACGGCAAGCATATTTATAAAATATTGTTTTTGTTTTTTATTGTTGTTTAATTATTCGACATTATACGCCCAATCCGGAGAAGGTGATTTTAATAAAATACAACCGAAACCTCCTGGCTTTCAAATTACTCAATTCACAACCGACGATGGCTTGTCCAATAGTTATGTCCTTTCTGTTATCAAAGGCCAGCGAGGCTGGATTTGGGCGGCAACAAAGGACGGGTTGAACAGGTTTGACGGGGAACGGTTTTACACCTATCGCCATGACCCTAAAGTCTCACGACCCTCGCTAAGATATGCCGTCCCTGCGGGACTAGGATATGATGCCATCCATCCTAGTCCCGCAGGGACGGCATATCTTAGCGAGGGATGTGAATCCCTCGATGGCTGAACGGCCCTCCCCCTCTCCCAAAACCAAATCCCTCAAAAACAAAAATGGTCAACCAGAAAAACAAATACAATTATTAAATATCCAACATTCATTTTACATTTAATTTTCAAGACAATATATTTGTTGGGCAATTCGCAGGAGGGAAGGTCTGCCCAAATTACATTTCAGCACTCACAAAAAAACATACCATGCCGAGAACTTTTTCCAAACTGTACATCCACCATGTCAGTGCCGTTAAATACCGGAACGCATTGATCTTGCCCGAATTTGAAAAAGAGCTTTACCAATACATTATCGGTATCATCAAAAATCTCGGACAGACACCAATCCGGGTAAATGGGATGCCCGACCATATCCACATTGCTGCCCGTTTGCGGCCTTCCATAGCACCCGCCGTATTTGTGCAAAAGGTAAAAGCCAATTC
This sequence comes from Bacteroidota bacterium, assembly GCA_011321935.1. Taxonomy (GTDB): domain Bacteria; phylum Bacteroidota; class Bacteroidia; order Chitinophagales; family Saprospiraceae; genus UBA6168. The sequence continues at coordinate 1,291 of DROJ01000059.1, forward strand.
TTCCAAATGGATAAATGCCAATGGTTTTCTGCCCGAATATTTCAATTGGCAAGAAGGGGGCGGCAGCTTTTCCGTCAGCGAAACCCATGTGGAGCGCTTGCGCAAATACATCATCAACCAAAAAGAACATCACAAAAAGGTTTCTTTTAAAAATGAATTGCTTGAATTGCTGAAGCGAAATGACATCACCCCGGGCAACGACTCTCTGCCCGAATTTTTTGAGGGCTTATACCCTTGATTCGAGAGAGGTGGCAATTCATTTCAATGGATGATATTTTCGAGGGTCTCACGACGCTCGCTAAGATATGCCGTCCCTGCGGGACTAGGATATGGCACCCTTCCATCCTAGTCCCGCAGGGACGGCAAATCTTTGCGAGGGATGTGAATCCCTTGTACTTGGGCTTGAACCTGAGCTTGAGCCATGCAACATCCAACCCATTGATAATCTTTCCTTTAGACACACACCAATATCCCCCCATGCAACAATATAATAAACCTGCATTCTCTTTTTACAACAATATAGAAAGGCTTTGCGAATATAACGATATGGCAAAATCCCGTCCCGCCATAACTTTGCCTCGTTCATTTGCTCAAACCTATCGCCCATAGGTTCAACTATGCAATCCAATAATTATGGATTGAAGTAGATGGAGGGAATAGGTAACTTAACATTATGAAACACTGCCAAAATAAAAACTAACTCTATGAAAAAGGGAGCCTTGATTTTTAACAACCCAAAATTATGAAATCGAACGTTTATCTTTTCTCAGTACTTTTATTGGCCATGTGCCAACTCACCTGCAGCCCTGAATGTATTTCCATTTTTAATCTACAAATACGGCCAAATACCGCACCAGTAGGTTCTCAAATTTTGCTGACGGACGTGAACAATGAAAATACCCTGCGCGGCAGGAACGTGTTTTTTGGCGATGGGATACCTGCGGAAAACCTGGAATTTGTACCAGACATTGGATTGTTGGCCACAGTGCCCAACCTACCCACTGGCACACACGATATAAGCATCGAAGAACCAGATTGCGGGGACTTTGTGCGGACAACTTTTGAGGTAATAAGCGAAGAAAGTTTTTTCAACAACCCCAATTTTGATACGCCATTTATTACACCTTCCCCGCTCCAAGTGGTGATTCCAACTATTGATGCGGGCAATATTTTCCCACCTTCTGTCACCAACGCTTGGATCAGTCCAGACAACCCGGATTACTGTATTTGGTTCAAGTTTATAATGAACGGCACGGAAGAAACGAGCAGTTTGAGAGCAAACGAATTTGTCCCCAATAGCGAAACCACAGGCAGTTTTGAATTGGGGGTCAGGGAATTGTTGGACTGTGATGAAGAAGCCACCTTCTTATCACGGCCACCCCGTTTTTGGCACTATTGATAAAAATGCCAATTACATCCATATATTTATTGACCGCAATAACAACAACCCTGACGGAGAAGAATATGGCATCGAAGAATTTGTTGGCCGGTTTATTAAAAGCACGGATTATCCCGGCTCATATCCGAACCCTCCTTGTGCGCCCGATAATTGGAAAAAAGAAATGAACCATATGATGCTGCTGCGGTCGGTGAAAACGGGCAGGCAGCTTGTGCTGTACCAACAAGAAACGAATTAATGTTTGGGAAGTAATTAGTAACGTTAAAAATTAAATTCGACATTTTAGTTTATCACGTTTACTAAACTTTGAAAGTTTAGTAAACGTATGTCGAAATAATTTTTTGAACTTAGGATACTTACTATAATAATTAAATAAAAATCGAAACCAATCCTAGATTTTTAAATCGA
>DROJ01000060.1 GCA_011321935.1 Bacteroidota bacterium
ATAAACAAAGCTGACAAGATAGCTTAAAAATACAGGTATTTTTGGAACAAGCGAATGGAAATCCGTTTCTTCCGGCACTTTTAATTCCAGTACCATTATGGTGATTATGATGGCGAGGACGCCGTCGCTAAATGCTTCTAACCTGCTTGTTTTCATTGGTTTTTTTTTTTTAAATGTTTGTAATAGATTAGACTTTATTCTAAAAATTTTTGTGCGAAGCCTTTTCAAAAGCAATGAATTTGGACGGTTTGTGTGCTGGCGCACACAAATCCGAATAAGGTCTATTCTCTTTCTTCTATTAAAATACCCATCTTTCCCATTTTATAATCCCGCATGGCTTCCAATATTTCTGTTTCCGTATTCATTACATACGGGCCGTGCTTGACCACTTTTTCATTTATCGGTACGCCGCATAATAATAAAAATTGCGCACTCGATTCAAAAGACATTTCGATATTGTCTGCATTGTTTTCAAAAATAACCAAATGCTCTTTTGCTATATTTCCATGCCCTGTAATCCGCATCGTTCCGCTGATTAAATACAATATAGAATTGTATTTTTTTGGAACATCAACAACCTGCGAAGAGCCTGCTTTTGCATCGCCCCATATAATCAGTAATTCGCTTTCGGTTTTTATTTTACTCTGTAACCCATTGTAATTTCCGGCAATTAGTTTATTATTGATTAATTTGTCTTTTGATAAAAAAACGGGAATATCTGATTCTTTAATAAATTGATATAATGGTTGATTCTTTTTTTTATCTGCTGGCGAATTAATCCAAAGTTGAATGGTTTCTTGCGTACCTTTTTCTTCAACTAATTTTTGTGATGGGCGCTCACTGTGGATAATTCCCGCGCCTGCGTGCATCCACTGCACTTCCCCTTTTTTGGCTATTTGGTCATTGCCCCGGCTGTCGCGGTGGTGTACTTCGCCGTTGACTACAAAAGTTACTGCGGTAAAGCCCCGGTGCGGGTGCGGGTCTATCCCTTGGTGGATGGCGGGCGCATATTCATTAAAAGAAAAATTGGCGTGGTGCAATAATAAAAACGGATCGATTTGATTTATTCTATTCGTGGGGAAGGCTTGTTTTAAGAGGAAGCCCCCCATATCTACATCCACTGCGGGCAATAAGTATTTGACTTTTTTATTCATAGTTTTGAACTGGTGAGTTCAAGGGTTTAGACTTTCCAAGTTTTTGAAACTTGGAAAGCAACTACCCCCCCCTCGAAATCCCGGAGGGATTGAATGTGAATAACCCCGGATGCCTGCCTGCCGATAGGCAGGAAATCCGGGGCAGAGGTAACGACGGGCAACAACCCCGGAGGGGTTGAATGTCGGCCATCTGGATTCACATTCAACCCCTCCGGGGTTGTCACCCATCTTCATCGCTACCCCGGATTTCCTGCCTTTCGGCAGGCAGGCATCCGGGGTTATTCAAATTCAATCCCTCCGGGATTTTGGGGGAGGGTAAGCAGTTATCTTTGAGAGTTTGAGTCCACTCCGAATTTTTTTTTTACAGAATATAAAGCCGTCTCCGATTATTATATTCTGTGGACAATGGTAAAGTTCGACTTTTCGGAGTGGACTCAAATTTAGTAAACGTGGGCATCAAATTTTTCATCGGCCTACATTTTAAAACGGCCAAATATAACACAAAAAAAACAAAACCATCTATCAATGAAAAAAACAAAACGGATCTGCCTTTGGTCTGGCCCGCGGAATGTTTCCACGGCACTGATGTACTCATTTGCGCAGCGAAAAGATACGCGTGTATATGACGAGCCGCTTTATGCGCATTACCTGAAAAATACCGATGCAAAGGAATACCATCCGGGAGCGGAAGAGGTATTGGCCGATATGGAAAACGACGGCAACAAAGTGGTAGAAATGATGATGGGCAAGCATGGCAAAGGGGTGGTTTTTTTCAAAAACATGACGCACCACTTGCTCGGCCTCGACCGCTCTTTTATGAAAAACGTCACCAACGTCATGCTGACCCGCGACCCGGTGGAGATGTTGCCCTCCTTTGCCAAAGTAATCAGCAGCCCGACGATGGCCGATGTCGGTTATGCGCTCCATATCGAACTGCTTGAATATTTTACGAAAAATGGCATCCGTCCGATTGTTTTGGATTCAAAAAAAATATTGCTTGCCCCGCGGAAAGTGCTGAGCCAATTATGCACGGAAGCGGGCATCCCTTTTGATGAAAACATGCTGAAATGGGAAATGGGCGCCCGCCCCGAAGATGGTTCCTGGGCAAAATATTGGTACGGGAACATCCACCGGTCAACGGGGTTCATGGAGTACAAAGCGAAAACAGCGCCTTTTCCCGAAAGGCTGAGACCGCTTTTGGATGCTTGTTTGCCGCATTATGAGCGGCTCGAAAAACTGGCCATCGGCTAAGGGCGCTTGTCCTGCATACGACCAAAAACAGGGATTCCACGCCAATCATGGTTTGCAATTCCCCCATCCATCTAATATTACCACCCGACTATCTACGAGAGAAAATGCCCATACAACCTTTCTTTTCTTAATGTAGTTGTTAGTGCATACCTTTGCGCCCGCTTTGGCAAAGGGGTGTATAAATTACTCATTGACCTGGAAAAATAACTACGCACAACACAATATCAGCATGAAAGTCAACTCCGCAACAACTGCATTGAACGGCACTTCCCCGAAAACGACCGTCAAAAACGCCGTCATATTGGCCGCCGGGAAAAGCTCCCGTTTCCGCGAAAGCGGCGTCCTCAAACCTAAAGTCTTGATGAAAGTAGGCGGCCTGCGCCTCCTCGAAAGGGCGATACTTACCCTGAACAAAGCTGGGGTAGAGCATTTCAGGATCAGCGTTGGTGCATACCGGGACCAGATAGTGCCGGAGATGAAGGCCTCCAAAAGGTTGAAAGGCATTGACGTGGAATACGTGGAGTGCGAAGATTATGAAAAGGGCAACGGCGTATCTTTTGGGGCAGGGGCAGCGGGCTTCGACGAGCCGTTCCTGCTCACCATGTCCGACCATATTTTTACGCCGGCCACGGTTGAAAGTTTTATAGAAAAAACTGCCGAACAGCCCCACCTCCCCGCCCTCGCCTGCGACCCAAAGCTGGACGAGGTGTTCGACATGGACGATGCGACCAAGGTGGTTTCAAAAGACGGTTTTATCAATAATATTGGCAAAGAAATAAGCGGCTATGACCTAGTGGACACGGGGCTTTTTTATTTTCCAAAAAAATACGGAAAACGGGTGGCCAAACTGGCCAAAGATGGCGCCCATTCGGTGAGCAATATCATCCAGGAATTCATTGACGAAAGCGGCGTCCGGGCGGTGTCGCTGCCCGATGCAATGTGGCAGGACGTGGACAACCCCGACATGAAAAAGGAGGCCGAGCGCCGCCTGATGAGCTACCTCGTGCGCCCACAGGACGGCTGGGTGAGCAAGAAGATCAACCGCTTTTTTTCTACCCGTATCAGCTTTGCGCTGGCCAAGCTGAATGTCAGCCCCAACCTCGTTACGACCCTTGTTTTTTTGCTGACCATGATCGGCGCCTGTTTTGCTTCTTCGGGCGTTTACCAGCAGATAGTGATCGGTGCCTTGATTTTCCAATTGGCCTCCATTTTGGACGGCTGCGATGGCGAACTGGCGCGGCTCACCTTAAAAACCACCCGCTTTGGTTCGTGGTACGAGCAGTTTGCGAGCAACCTTCGTTTCATCATATTTTTTGAGGCACTGGGCATCAGCGCATGGCGCGCAACGGGTTCTCAGCTGTACCTTTTTGCAGTGGTCATTCTGGCCGCATTGGCCGTTTACATGCTGGGGCAAATGGGGTCGCTGGCATGGGGCAGGAGGCACGAGGCCAACCCCGTACCATTGATACCGGAGGCACAGCGGCCGCGGAGTTCTTCTACCTTGCTCGACAGTATTTTCAATTTTTGGAGGGAACTCAACAAGCAGGACATGCTGGCTTTTGTCACCTTTCTTTTTTGCCTCGTATTCCTTTATCAGGCCATTTTTTGGTTGGCCTTATTTGGCACTACGGCGACGGCCATCATGGTATCGAAATCGGCAACGGCATCGGCCATGCAGAAGGAAGGAGCGGCTTCTACTGTTTTTGATAAAATAGACCCGATCTACTTTTACCTGCTCGGCGTGATCATCCTGAGCGCCCTTGTTTTCAATATGGAACTGGACGTGGTGGCCAAGTCGCTCTCTGCAGTGGGCAACAAATTGTTCCTCGTTTTCAGCGTGGCCATCCTTTGGATTTTTGCGAATACCATGAGCATCCGCATTTTGGTAAATGGCAAAGTTTCGTTTCCCGACCTGCTGTTCAACCAATTGACCGGGGAGGCCTACAACACCATCATCCCGCTTGCGGGCCTCGGCGGCGAACCATACAAAATCAAGCACCTCACCCAATGGCTCGATTGGCACACGGCGAGCCGCGCCATCGTTGTTGACCGCTTGATACATGCTACCACGGGTCTGCTTTTTGCATCTTTTACGGTGGGCATCACCTTGTATTATGTCCCGCTCGATGCGGTCTATTATATCCCGCTGTCCATTTTTGCGGGCCTGACTTCCATTGCGGTGGGCGTGATGATCTGGCTCTCGCTTTCCAACGCCCCCTCCCGCATCGCTGGTTATGTTTTGAAAAAACTGAAGATCGTCGAGGAGTTCCGCAGTGATCCCATCCCCGCCAAGCAGTTTTTCCAAGCCTTCTTTTTCAAGTTCCTCGGCCGCTCTTTCAACCTCGTCGAGATCTATATCATTTTCATGATTTTTGGCCTCGCCCCCAGCTTCATTGACCTCACTGCGGTTGCCGGTTTCATCTCTACCAGTGCGACGCTGTTCTTTGTCATCCCGCAAGGCTTGGGTGTCAACGAAATCGGTATCAGCACGGCGCTCGATGTGCTGGGCTATACGGCTGCGCTCGGTATTACTTTTGGCTTGATCCGCCGGGCAAGGATGATTTTTTGGGCGCTGTTCGGGGTGACGCTGCACTTGGCTGTATCGGTGGTGAAGAAGTTGTCCTGGAGCAGGGTTGTGGGGTGAGGGAAGAGGTATTGGGTATTGTCGGAATAAAGGAAACCTCAATTAATGTAAAAGGGCTGGAAATATTTTCAATGGTGGTTTTGGAACTGGATTTTAATTTGGCATAACGGCAGTCCGTAAAAATACCTAAACCCGTTTTTTGAAACCAGAACCAATCAAACATAAAATGCAGGTACGCAAAATAATGGTTCGATTGACCTGCGGACAAATCCTCCGCTGGTGCCGTAGTGTGTTTATTCCATTATTTATACTGCACCATTTTAGGTTTTGTGCATTTGCCCTCGCCAGCCCCCAGCCCCAGAAGGGGAGAACCAGCCCTCAATGCACAAAACCTAAAATGGTGCAGTATAAGTATAAGGACAAGCACGGCATGCTCGTTACCAGCAGAGCAAAAAGCCTATGCCGAATTCACATCGGTAAATCAGCGTAAAACGGGAAGTTATTGTTTGATCGTTAAAGGGTTATTAGCGACTGTTTTTTCGTTTCGCAACCCATCTTATTTGTTCGATTTTTTTTGTCAACTTTTTTGCCGACGTTTCATCTTCCATCATCTTCTCAAAAAATAATTTTGCTATATAATTTGCTATCGGTTCAACTATTTCTGGATTCGCTAATTTGTTTTTTACGCTGCCACAGAAAACAGGTTCTTTTATTTTAACATGAATTGCAGCAATCAAGTCTTCTTTTATTTCATCTTCGGAAATTTCAAGTCCATCTAACAATTTATTCTTTTGAAAATATTTTATTATTCCACGAATTAAACCTTTCAACAGTCCGTCAACATGAGTTCCGTTCTCATAAGTATAGCTGTCATTTACATAAGATTTAAGAAATGCTTCATCCACTGAATACTCTTTAAAAGCGAACGCTGCTTCAATTGCAAAATCATTGATTTTTTCTTCGAAGAATATTTGAAAATATGAACCTCCCAACCCGTTTAATTTTTCAATATCAAGCCTATCTTTCAAACCGTTTTTAAAATGGTAAATTACATTGCACTGCTCATTATCTATTTTATATCTAACTTCAAATTTGACCCTTTTATGTAAATAGGCATAATCTCGAATTTCATGGTCAATGTAATTTTCGTTCCATTCAAATTCATTTTTCCATATTTCCCGGTCGAGGGAAAATTCGATCTCAATAATATCGCAACTCAGTTCTATATTTTTAATGCTCCCATCAATTGTTTTGCCTTTTTCAAAACACTGCTTTAGAACTTTATTGCCTTTGCTGTCAAAGAACCTGATTTGAAAATGGGAGCTTAACGCATTCAGGGCTTGCATTTCATAAAACACCCGCCCAGCCTTTTTTAGCGCTACTCCCAAACTATCATTAACTGTATTTTTTATATTTTCGAATCTTAATTCCCCCCTGGATTGTCCATGTAATTCAATTACAATAAAATCAGGTTTTGCATTTAAAATAATTTCACTCAAAATATATTTTAGCATTCCAACAAACCCTCTGTTGTTCATAGATCCAAGGTACATTCCTGGCCTTGAACGGATGTGTTCGATCCAATCAATAGCTTCTATATTTTCTTTAGAAGAATTGGCTTTGGTTGTCATTGTTTTCTGCTTTTCAAATTAAAAAAAATCGTATAATTTTAATAAGGCAAGGTAAGGTAAGCGTACAAAAATTCCTGCCCCCAGGTTATTGCAAGGTTATTGCAAGGTTATTGCAAGTGTTAAGGCGAATTTATGAGCCGCCACTTGCAACGGATTCCGCACGACCAGCTGCAAGTGACACTCGATGAAGCTCGTTTAACACTTGCGACAACGAGTTTTTATAGTTCAAATACATGCACTACTACTTGTGCATTGGAATTATTCTTATAGCCAACAATGACTAAATTTCCGTCCTTTGTAGTAAAAATCCCGCTCATGTTCCTTTTGCGCTGATTCTGTAATTTTGTCGAAAAATATGCAATCATGATTTTTCCGGTTCAAGACCTAATGGACGAGCAAAAGTGCTATGAGTGGTTGGTTGATTTTTTCCACAACGGCAAACTGCCCTGTCCCA
>DROJ01000061.1 GCA_011321935.1 Bacteroidota bacterium
CGCCCGGCATGGTGATGCCGACGCCCACATGGGTGTTGTCGCGGATAGTCATTGCAGGCGTGCCGTCTCCGTTGACGATGTTGACTGAGGCAGTCGTTTCATCATTGCCGCCGCCTTTTACCATAAACCTTGCGCCGGGGGTAGTTGTACCAACTCCAACGTGGGTGTTGTCCTTGACAGTGAGTGCCGGAGTGCCGTCTCCGTTGACGATATTTACGGAAGTGGTAGCATCGGTATTGCCGCCGCCTTTTACCATAAAACGTGCGCCGGGGTTGGTGATGCCAATGCCGACATGGGTGTTGTCGCGGATAGTGAAAGCTGGGATTGCTGCGCTGTTGACGATGTTCACGGCAACCGTAGCATCGGTATCGCCTTCGCCCTGAACCATGAACCTTGCACCAGGAGAAGTGGTGCCGACCCCTACCCTGCCATCATCCCTGACAGCGAACATGGAGGCGTTCATGCTGTTGGCGATGTTCATCGCAAAGGTGCTGTTGTTGTTTCCCAGCCCGGTAATCATGAACCTCGCGCCCGGCGAGTTGGTGCCGAGGCCAACCTTTCCATCGTCTTTGATGTGGAACAAAGGCAGGTTGGAGCTATTGATAATGTTCAAGGCTACGGAGGAGAAGGTGGCCCCTGCGCCTTTGACCATGAACCTTGCACCGGGAGTGGTCACGCCGACCCCTACCCTGCCGTCGTCGCGGACAAAGAGCAGGCTGTTGCCGCTGTCGTCGGTCACGTTGAGGGAGGAAGTGGCATCGGAACTGCCCTCGCCCTTTACCTCCAATGCGGAGTTGGGGGCTTGGGTGTTGACCCCAACTTTTTGTGCTTGGACAATTAGGGAAAGAAAGGTGAAAGCAGCGAGCAGCGCTGCTGTTTTTTTGTTGATATTCTTCATTGTAATGGGAAGTTTTTGTGGAACAGATTAAAAATTACTTGGCAAAGGTGGCAGCAATAGCAGCGCGGTGGCGTGACCTTGGTCACGTTTGAATATTTGTTAATATGAAATGTATTAGTGGAGACAGTTTTTGAGTGACATTATTTGGAAAAAGGGAGAGCCAGCCATTTATCTTATTTTGCAATTTTATTAAACGCCTTATTGAAGTTACGCAGGACAAGCCCGAAGGGCTTTAATATGAATAGCCCTGATTGAAAATCGGGGTTAAAGATGGAGGGCGTGGCAACCATGAAGGGGTTGAATGTTCTGAATGATTAGCTTGATATTCAAGCCCTTCGGGCTTGCTTCCCAAACTTAAACTTAACCCCGATTAAAATCGGGGCTATTCGTATTCAAGCCCTTCGGGCTTGTTCTGTGCAAGGCGTCATGTAAAATAAAGTACGCAAAATGTTTTTTTGATAATGTGGTAGCCGCTAATACGCTAATTTTTTCCGAACGATTTTGCCTTATTATTAGCGTATTAGCGGCTATTATACTGAACCATAATAGGTTTTGTGCATTTGCCCTCGCCAGCCCCCAGCCCCAGAAGGGGAGAACCTACGCTCGATGCACAAAACCTATTATGGTTCAGTATAAACCATGACTTTAAAAAACGGTGCATACTTTATTAATTGCATGACGTGCCTAACTTGAACGCCTATTATTTTATGGAAAAAACATTACTGAAAAAAGAGCTTAAAGACCTGTTCCCTATTTTTTCCCAATCGGAACTGATCGAGGAAATCTCCGAGAGAGGACAAATACTGGAAATACCTGCCGGCCACCGGGTTTTTGATTTTGGAAATATAATAACAGTGATCCCTTTGGTCTTTTCCGGCTCTATCAAAGTAGTGCGGGAAGACGAGGAGGGGAACGAAATTTTCCTCTATTATATAAGGAAGGGAGAGAGCTGTGCCATGACCCTTTCTTCTTGCCTGAAGCGCGAAAAAAGCAGCATCAAGGCCATTGTGCAGAGCGATACTTTGGCGCTTGCCCTGCCCGTGGAAGCGGTGTACGGCTTCGCCCATAAGTACCCAAGTTGGAGCGATTTTTTGGTGGACACCTACTCCCGCCGTTTTGAAGAAATATTGGCAGTGGTGGACAATATTGCCTTTAATAAAATGGACGTGCGGCTATTAAAATATTTGATGGAAAAAGGCAAAATAATGGGCACCGATAAATTGACGGTTTCCAAAACGGCCATTGCCAAAGACCTCAACAGTTCGAGGGAAGTGATTTCGCGGCTGCTCAAACAAATGGAAAAAAACAAGCTGGTCAGGTTGGGGAGGAATACGGTGGAGCTGCTCTAAAGTCCGAGGGACGCGAATCCTTTTTGCCAGCAATAAGATTGGCACACCGCCAAAAAAGAACCCTAAAAAAAAGCAAGCGGCCCAGGCCGCTTGCTTTAATAATCTCATGAAAGATGCATTCATGCACAGCGGTGCATGAAGCGATGAAGTATTGATTTTAAAACTCCCTGCCCCTCAACATGCCGTGCCAGTATATTTTCGGCAGGCCGTAAGCCTTGAGCGCGTACATGCTGTAACGCTCCTGCGACTGGTCGAAAGGGAAGCTCTCCATCGGCTGCTTGTCGTAATCAAACTCCGCCAAAATCAAACTGCCGTAACCGGTCACCAATGGGCAAGAAGTATAGCCGTTGTATTTTTTCGACAAAGTGCCCCCTTCGAGGAAGGACATGATATTTTCCGAAGCGACAGGCGCTTGCTTGCGGATGGCCGCACCCGTTTTGGAAGTAGGCAGGTTGCTGCAATCGCCGAGGCCAAATACATTGGAATAGCGCGAGTGCTGGGTTGTTTCTTTGTTCACTTCCAGCCAGCCGGTGCTTGCTGCCAATGGGCTGTTTTTTATGAAATCAGGAGGCCCCATCGGAGGGGTGACGTGGATCATGTCGTATTTTTCCACTGTTTCTTTGCCGGTTTCCATGTGCTTGAAAACGGCCTCTTTGGCATCGGGGCGGAGTTCGGTCAGTTCCGTATTCCAGACCCGTTCGATGTTGTAGCGGTCGGCCACTTTGTTGAGCGGGCCAACGTATTTTTTTACGGCAAAAATGCCCCCGCCAGCTTTGATGAATTTCTTTTTGACGTTGTTTCCAACACCGTGTTTGCGCCAATAGTCGGAAGCGAGGAAGGCAATTTTCATGGGTGCGCCCCCACATTTGATGGGTGTGGAAGGATGGGTAAAAATAGCCGTTCCCTTTTTCAGGTTTTTGATGTTCTCGAAAGTGCTTTCCACTGTATCGAAAGAATAGTTGCTGCAAACGCCGGTGCCGGCCTTGCCCACACTTTCCTTCAGGCCGGGTATTTTGCCCCAGTCGATCTGGATGCCTGCGGCAACGACCAGCACGTCGTAAGTATGCTTTTCGCCACTTGCGAGGGTTACGCTGTTCTTGTCCGGGTCGAATGTTTTTACGGCGTCCTTGATCCAATTGGCGCCCGGCGGGATGTAGTCGGCTTCGTTCCTTTCAGAAACTTCTTTTGGGAAAACGCCCGCACCGACCAGCGTCCAGATGGGCTGGTAATAATGCTTTTCGCTCGGGTCAATGATGGTGACTTCGGGAGCATTGGGCTTGTTGCGGAGCATTGCTCCGACAGTGAGGCCGGCACTGCCGCCGCCTACGATGAGTACTTGATGATGTGCCATAAGTTAGTTTTATTTAAATGGTTTATCAAAATAGATCCAGTTACCAGCAGCGGCAATGAATCAGATGTTGCGTCCAAAATATTTGAGGAAGTTCATGAGGAAACCGAGGCCTTTTTGCCGGTCAGGGTCTTTCAAGACTTTGAGCATTCCGAAAAGGCCAACTTTGGTAGGTGGCTCGGCGCGCGCATTGGTGAGGGCGGTATTGGCCGAACTTGCCACTTCGATAAGTGCTTTCGGGTCAAAGCCGCTGTCATTTATTTCTTTCATCCTTTCGTCTATCATGTCTGCCGTCATGGCCACGAGTCCAGGCACTTGGTCGGCGAGCTTCAACAGGCCGTCGAGTTTTTCGACCATTTCGGGGGCGGTCAATTTTTCGGCCATTTGCAATGCAGCGCCCAAGCGCTCGTCAATGTTGACGCCTTTGGCATCGGCCTCCCGGTATGCCTCGTCGAGCATGTCAACTTTCATGGCCACCAGTCCCGGCATCTGGTCGGCGAGCTTCAACAGGCCGTCGAGTTTTTCGACCATTTCGGGGGCGGTCAGTTTTTCGGCAATATTCAGCGCAGCGCCCAAGCGCTC
>DROJ01000062.1 GCA_011321935.1 Bacteroidota bacterium
GCTGGTGTTTTATTTTCTTTTTGTCCCAAGAAAAATTAAAACCAAAATCCAACCGGTGATATTCGGGGAGCATTGTGCCGTTGGTCGTCCCCTGCGGGTCAACAAAATTTCCAAGCAAGTTGTCCAATGGGGCAAAAGGGGCATCGCTCTTTACCAAAGTAATGCGCTGGCCGGAGCCATATTGCCAGCCTATATTCAACGATATTATTTTATTAAAATAATGGGATATATTGATATTAAAAGCGTGACGGTGCAAATAGCGGAAAGGGTATTTATTTCCATTGTTTATATCGGGAAATTGGCGGTCGGAAAATGACAGCGCATAGGACAGCCAGCCCCGTGTGCTGCCTTTTGTTTTTTGTATTTGAAATTCAAAACCATAACTTTCCCCTCCTCCAACTGTAATTTCTTCCTCCCAAAATAATGGGCTGTTATCAACCAATCCCGGCAAGCCGGCACCTTCCCGGTAACTGATAAGTTTGTCCATTTTTTTATAATAAAATTCGCTTTTTGCGCTGATGCCTTTTTTAAAATCGGCAGTAATAGCAGCAGTGGCCTGCCATGATTTTTCGGGTTCAACAAATAAGGTGGAAGGCACCCACAGATCGCTCGGAAAGCCATTTCCCGAAGTTGTCAATATGTGCAAAAATTGGGTCATGCGGCTATAAGAGAGCGCTGCGCCAAATATTTTTGGTGCTTTATATTCCATGCTGATCCTTGGCTGCCATGAAATATAATTTTTTTCATTGGTCAAAAAAGCGGAGGTATGTACGCCTGCTAAAAGAGTAAATGCTTTTGATAATTTTATTTTATCTTCAATATATACATCCAATTCTTGCGCATTAAATTTATTTGGAAAATATATAGCTGCCACCCCATCGTCAAAGTCGTCAAAAGTTTCTATTTCCCTTATCCCTTCAATATTGTTCAATTGCTCATCGTCGGCACCAAAAGAGCCCGGCTCAAATTGCCGGAGCAAAGCGCCTGCCCCAAAAGACAATTGGTGGCGGCCTGAAATATAATATTCAAAATCTGTTTTCAGCCCAGCGTCTTTTATCGTTGATTGGAAACGGGTAAAATAATTATCCACAAAAGTATCGGCGGGGCTGGCCTCGGAATACAAGAAGCCGTTTTGGCTGGCATAATTATATTTGCTAAAAGTAAAGGTTGTATTGGAAAATAATTTATCGTTATACAGCCTGTTCCAGCGCAGCGCTGCAATTGTATTTCCCCATTTTAATTTTTGGGCATCGCTGTTTGCCAATAAAGTATCTCCATATAAATCCTCAAAATTCGTTTTGTTGCTGTAATCATCTGCCCCTTTATAAAAACTAAAAAACACCCGGTCTTTTTTTGACAGCCTTGTATGTATTTTGGCATTGATATCATAAAATGAATAATTGGCAGCCCCCATTGTAAAATTATTTCTTTTTTTCTTTTTGCTAAAATATCCAACTATCGGGTCAATATGCGTGCGCCTGACCGAAACAATAAAACCTGCCTTTTCTTTTATGACCGGCCCCTCCAAAATAAGTTTGGTCGCCAATGTGCCGACCTCTCCCATAAAGCCCATTTTTTTTGTATTGCCCTCTTTCGTTCGCACGTCAATTACGGAAGAAAGCCGCCCGCCATATTTTGCCGAAAAGCCGCCTTTGAGCAGCCGCGCACTTTTAATGGTATGCGTATTAAATATAGAAAACAGGCCAAGCGTATGCGCCGGGTTATATACCGGCACCCCGTCCAATAAAACCAAATTCTGGTCGGCATTGCCGCCCCGCACGTGCATTCCGCTGAACCCATCCGCACCGCTTTGCACGCCGGGCTGCAATTGCAAAAAACGGAACAGGTCGGCCTCGCCCGCAAGGGATGGGCTTTGCTGTATTTCTTTTGCCGATACGCCAATCCCTTTCCCCAATAAAAAACGGCGGTGCGGAATGGGCAAATTTTTATCGGTAACAATTACTTCATTTAATAAGAGCGATGGGGATAAATCTGCATTTACCGAAATATTGTTTTTTAATAAAATACTTTTTGAAAAAGGCTGATAGCCGAGGTAAGAAAACTTCAGCAACGCTTCCCCTTCGGAAATTTCCAAACTGTAAAAACCATAATCATTGGTAGTCACACCTTTGCCGGAACGTGCGTTCCAAACACTTGCCAATACCAAGCCTTCCCCGCTTTTTATATCCCTCACATATCCGCTGACGGAGTATTTTTTGGGCGGTTTTTTATACAGCACTATTTTATTCCCGTCTGCCCGGAATGCGATATTTGTTCCGTTCAATATTTCGTTTAAAATAAAATTTATTTTTTCCGCTTCTGCATTTATTGTTACCTTTTGATCGGCATGAAAATATTTGCTGTTGAATGCAATGCTTATATTGGCCGCCTCGCTCAGTTCCAAAAGGGCGTCGGCAACGGGTATGTTTTTTATTGCAAAATCAATGCGCTGATCGAGGATGGATTGGGCAGGGGAGGAAAAAGAAAAGAATATTAAAATAATGGGAAACAGGGTTCTAAAAAACTCCTCCCCCCAGTCCCCTCCAAAGGGGGAGACACCTCCCTGCAAAAACCAAAAATTAGAACAAAATGGCAAAACTATAAATTGCTTTTGCCAAATGAACGGGTCTTTCTCCCCCTTTGGAGGGGGTTGGGGGGAGGAGTTTTTGTGCATTTTTAATTCACAACGGATATCCATAAATGACTTTATTGACAAGCCCCCTTTTTTAATTCATAAATACGGCCACCCTTACTTGAAAGTTCCATTTGAAAAGAAGAGGCTATATGTTCCAATATATCTTTTGCATTGGCATTCGGAAAGCGGCCGGTGACCCGGCATTGGCCCATATTTTCAGTTTCTATTTTTATTTCGATATTAAAATAATTTTCCAGATCGGCCACCACTTTTTCCAGCGGCGTATCTTTATAAACGAGCGTACCTGTTTTCCAAAAAGAAGCATTTTTAGTTTCGACATTAAATTCTTTCAACGAACGGTTTGCTATATCATAAACGCCTTTTTTATTTAAAGTCAAAACAAGTGATTGTTTGCTGTTTTTTGGCATCAATTGCACTTTCCCTTCGTCCACTGCAACCTCCACTACCGGCCCGTCCGTATATGCGCGCAAATTAAAAGCCGTACCCAATACTTTTATTTTCGCTTCCGCAGTTTCAATTACAAAAGGCATTTTTTTGTTTTTTGAAACTTTAAAATAAGCTTCTCCTTCCAGTTTTACGAACCGTTGTTTTCCCGTAAAATTTTCGGGGTAGCTAAAGCTGCTGTTTTCGTTCAGCCAAATATGTGTGCCGTCGGATAAAACAAAATCTTTTTTTTCGGCAGCGGCCGTTTGGGCGACCAGCATATTATCGGCTATATTGTTTTTATTAAAAAACCACCAGCCGCTGATCAATATTATGGCCGCCGCCGCTGCCCATGCCAACCATTGTCTCCGGGGTCTTAATTGCACTATTTTGGCGGCTTGTTTTTCCTTTGCTTTATGTTGCCGCACCCGCTGCCGCAAGAGTTCAAAATCTGCTTTTGTATCAATTTCTATATTCGGGATATAATTAGCGCTCAGTTCCCATTCTTTTTTTATTTGTTGAAACAATAGCGGGTTGTCTTCCGATATATTCAGCCATTCGTCCAATGCCGACTGTTCCGACGGAGAGGCTTCTCCTTTCAGTTTTTTATAAATAAGTGATATGTATTTGTCTTTTTCCATTTCGGTGTTTATTAGCGATTTATTATTTATCACTCACCAGACGAATTAAATGTTTTTAGCCCCTATGCCCGTTTTGGTAGCACAGCGTTTACGCTGTCCGGGTCAACGACGTTTACGTTGTTCATATAGCGCCGACGTAAACGTCGGCGGCCGGGACAGCGTGAACGCTGTGCTACCGAAACCCTGCCACCGCAGCACGGATAATTTTCAATGCCTTGGTCATTTGGTTTTCAATAGTCTTTACGGATATATCCAATTTTGCGGCAATTTCTTTGTGCGAAAAACCTTCAAACCTACTGAGCGCAAACACCTCCCGGCAGCGCCCCGGCAGGCTGTCAATTGCCCGGTTGATGACCTGCTGCAGTTCTTCCGTTTCCAATTGTTGCTGGGGGGAGATATGTTGGTCGGGCTGGTTGAAATCTTGGATTTCTTCTGTTGTTCCGCTCCTTTTTTTCCGCCGGGTTTCGTCAATGCAACGGTTGACCACCGCTTTCCGCAAATAGGATTTGAGCGAGCCTTGCACCTTCAGGTTTTCCCTTCTTTTCCAGAGGTCAAAAAATACATCCTGCACCAAATCTTTGGCGCGGTGGTCATCATGCAGCACGTTGTAGGCCGTCACTACGAGGTATTTATAGTAGCGGTCGAAAATCAATTGCAGCGCCTTTTCATCATCTTTTAAAAGCAGTTGCAACCATTCTTTTTCTTCGGTGGTCGTCGTTTGCATGTGCCAATGAATGGAGTGTATCCGAGGCCGAAGGTACGAGTTTTTGGGAAATGGGCGGCGGCGGAAAGCAGGGCATGAGAACCACAGAGATCACAGGGGGACACAGGGAAAAAAGGCACAGAAGAACATAGAAAATTCTACCAAAGGCACTCCCCGTGTTTTCTGTGGTTAAATAAATGTGCATTGAAAACAAGGTTGCAAATCATTTAAATTCAATGATTTACGCATCAATTTTATTTTTTTATAAAAAAAGATAGGGGGTGCGGCGCATTGCTTCGTCTGGTGTTCAAATTCACAAACATCAAAAAAATCAAATTATAGAAACAGCAATACTTTTTAGCGAACGAAATTTTTCACATCAAAATCAAGTCATCATGAAAAAGCATTTTTTGTTCTTATTAGTATTTGCCGTCCTGGTTGCAGCTTGCAAAAAAGACGAAGGTTTCTACAATGAATTTAACGACGGGCAGGAGTGGACAGACAACCAAGCCGGAAACGGAAACGAGCCACAAACAAATGAAAACAACGAAGATGGAAGCCTCACCCTGTACGAAGTCACCGGAGACGCTATCGCAAAAATCAAAGATTACGAGGTGCCCCAAAGCCTGCTCACTTACCAGCAAGATTACGCCAAGCACCAAGAAATATGGGACTTCGTGACCCGCCTGTTGCCGCTGGAAGAAAGGGATAAAATCGGCCAGTTCGAAGTGTTCCACGGCGGCGGCGAAGTACTCGGCTACGTCACCCCGGTCAATGAAAATGACCTGAGCAAATGGAGGTTCGGACTGGCCATTGATGCCGCCGAACAACTGGACGGCATTGATTTCAAAAACCTGTTCACCTATGTTGCCATCCACGAATACGGGCATGTGCTGACCCTCAACGACGGGCAGGTAATGGCCGGCAGCGAGGCGGGTTGTAACAATTATTTTCCGGGCGAAGGCTGCAGCCGTTCCAACTCTTATATCAACCGGATGTTCGAGCTGGGCTGGAAGGATATTTACCGCGAATTTGACGAAAACAACCCCGAGCCATTTTACGAAAAATACAAAGACCGCTTTGTGACCGACTACGCTGCGACCAACCCGGCAGAGGACATTGCGGAGGTTTTTGCTTTCTTTATCACCCAAGAAAACAAGCCCGATGCCAGCAACATCGCCAACCAGAAAATACGCCTGCTGTATGAGTTTCCAGAACTGGTTGATTTGAGGAACAAGATACGTTCGACGGGGAGTACGGTAGCGCTTAGGGCGGGCAGTTGGAGGGAAAACCCTTTGTACGGCAAGTTCAAAATATGCGGCAGGAAGGGGTGTTTGCATTGATTTTGTTTCAGGTTGCAATGGCTCTTTGAGGCGATGCCTTTGCAGAGGGGGCGGGGGGAAAGGCGTTGACTCAATTCTCGGAGTTAGGGTCAACTCCTTTCGGTCCACCCCCTCCCAAAAGCACCACCTCTGGGAGAGCTGTTGAACCCTTATTTCCAACTTAAATTTTTCAAAAAACAACATCGAATGGCCACAGCCATAAGGCAGGCCCCTATCCCCAATAAACCAATAAACCAAATCCACCCATTCATTTTTTTAAACCACTAAATTTTCAATCCATTATGAAAAAATTAATTTTTTTGTCAGGCATTTTCGCACTGCTCATTTTCATGAATTCCTGTAAAAAGGACAAAGCATTTGACCTAAAAGAACTCCCCGGAAAGGAACAAGTGAGCGCCACCCAACGCAAGCGTTCCTGCGGCATGGCCGAGCATACCAAGAAGCTGCTGGAAGACCCGAGCTACCGCCGGTTTCACGAGCAAAAATTCGAGCGGCTCAGGTCAATGACGAGCGACCGGAGCGCCTGTTCCACGCCGGTCATTTTACCGATTGCCGTTCACTTTCAGGGAGTGGCCAACCCCGACATCAACTGTTTGCGCCAATTGGCGCAATCGCAAATTGATGTGCTGAACGCCGACTACACCGGCACCAACAGCGACATCAGCACTTGGAACAACAGCGCCGCCACTTTTTTCCCCGGTGTGAGCAATGGCGAGACTTGTGTAAAGTTTTGTCTGGCCACCAAAAACCACCCCTCCGGCTATGGCCTTTCAGAGGGCGAACCTGCCGTCACCGTTAACAAAACCACGGGCGACCAAGACAGCAATTGGGCGGGCTACATCAATATTTTTGTGCAGGCAAATACAGGCGTGCTCGGCTACTCACCGCTCGGCGGCGCAGGCAATGGCGACGGCGTGGTAATTGACGCCAACGCATTTGGAACGGGTGCTGGATGCGGCTCTATTTCCCCGAACGCACCTTATAACCTCGGACGGACACTTACCCACGAGATGGGCCACTATTTGTTGCTCGACCACATTTGGGGCGGCGGCTGCGGACAGGACGACGGGGTGGCCGACACCCCCGATTCGGAGCAGTCCTATTACGATTGCCCGAGCCTCGGCGTCAGTACTTGCGGCAGTACCGATATGCACATGAACTACATGGACTACACCAACGACGAGTGCATGTACATGTTCTCTGCAGGGCAGTCCGGGCGCATGGAAAACTACTTCAATTCCAGTTTGCAAAGCGTAATCAGCAACGCCGCCAATGTCTGCGCAGAAGGTGGTTCTGGAGGGGGAGGCACAACGCCTACTTGCAGCGATGGCATCCAAAACGGCAGCGAAACGGGCGTTGATTGCGGCGGCCCTGATTGCAGTCCTTGCAACCCTACACCCACTGCCTGCGACACGCCGGCCAATGTTTCTGTGACTGCAAACGAGACCTCGGCAGAGGTCAGTTTCGATGCCGTGGCGGGTGCATCTGCCTATGAAATCAAGTACAACGAAACAGGGGCCACTACCTTTACCACCCTCACCACTTCCGCTACCAATGCCACCATCAGCGGCCTGCAAGCCGCTACCGATTATGAACTCAGTGTGCGCAGCATTTGCGGAGCGGAAAATTCTGAAAGCAGCGCAGCCGTCAATTTTACAACCAACGAAAGCACGGGCGGCGGCACTTGCGGCTGCGACGGCCTGCACCTCGACCTCGAACTGACCCTCGACGACTGGGGCAGCGAGACCACTTATGAACTTATTGACGAAAATGAAGAGGTCGTTGCCGATGGCGGGCCATTCCAGAACGAGGCCAACGGAACGGTGGTCGAAGATGAATTTTGCCTCGCCGACGGCTGTTATTCTTTCGTCGTTTATGATGAATATGGAGATGGCATTTGCTGCTTTTACGGCGACGGCGGTTTCCAATTATCAGATGGAAGCGGTGATGTTTTAGTGGCCTCCGATGGCGAGTTTGGCGAATTTGAAATCATTGATTTTTGTGTGGAAAATGGCGAGTTCCAATTTTTAGAACTGCGGAAAGCTGCGAGGAAACCGACATTGCGGAAAACAAAACCGGTCAAAAATAGTAGCAGAAGTTTCTGATATTGAGACAGGGCAGTGTGAAAACGCTGCCCTTTTTTTGTTATTTGGACATCCATTTGGCGTTGAGTATCTCCCGCAAAGTCACGCAGAGGTTTCGCTAAGTCTCGCAAAGCAGGACGTGTACTCGCCCCGCTTTGCGTGACTTAGCGAAACCTCTGCGTGACTTTGCGGGAGATACCTATATATATGCCGAATGATTATTTTTTCGCAAAAAATTATAAAAGCCCGCCCTTATTCATTAAATTTACCAGCCATATGTAAACCACATTTTTTCACCTCAAAATCATTGAACCATGAAAGAGACATTCATCCTCCCTTTTTTCATTTTTATTTTTTGCTTCGCAAACCTTCCGCTACAAGCCCAATACAACGGCCAAGAAGACGAGGGCGAATTTTTCCTCGGGAGCATCTCGCCTGTCGTTTTGGAAAAAGACGCCACCGAGATCAACTTCATCAATTCGCTCAGTTCCTTTTGGATCGCTTACCACGAATTTGTCCCCTCCACCATCAGCACGCGCATTGCCGACCGCAGCCGTTTTTCCCGCTTCGACCAATTGCTGCGCGTGTCGCACGGCTTTGCAAGAAGCGGCCGTTGGGACATCGGCGCCGACTTCCGCGTGGTGCATACCCGCCTCGACGGGGAGGCCAAAAGCTCGCCCTTCCGGGTACTCGGCAACAACACCGAGAGCGGCCAAAGCAACCGTTCCCTCGCTTCCATCGGCCTGCGAACGCGGGTCATGCCATTTGAGGACGCGCCCGAACTGACCCTGCAGGGCAGCTTCAATTACCCGATGGCAAAAGACCCCGAAACGAGGAGGAGTATCGGCGTGGACAGGAGCCAAGTTGGGTTGATGGCCACTTATTTCCAAAGTTTCAATTCCGATACTTATTATTTTTTGCAGGGCGAATGGAACATCTTTTTGGCCAACGGAGACCACGACCAAACGACCCACCTCTCCGCACTCAACGGCTACCTCGTTTTTGGCCTGATGCAAAAACAGTTTTTCATTTTCCCCGGGCTGACCTATGTGAACACCTTCCAGCGGTTTTCGTCGGGCGGAGGTTTCAAAAGGATCAACCAACAGCTTTATGGCGGCCTCGGCGGCCAATGGCAGATCGGGCGTACATTGGGGCTTTCCCTCTTTTTACAAAAGCCGTTTATCTTTGAAAGCGGCAGCCAGTTTTCGGAATGGGTGAGGGAGAGTTATAGCTCGGTGACGGTGGGGGTGCGGGTTTTGTTGTAAAATAAAAGGAAACATTTCTACTTTTTAACCTCCCATAATAAATGCGCGAAAATATCCGCTCGACTCCTTGCCCTTCCGAAAGAGGGGGAATTAATTCCCCCTCTTTCGGAAGGGCAAGGAGTCGAGCTAACCGATTCGGCTATTTATCTTAAAAATGATACAGGCATTTTCAAAAATGCCTCCCTCCCCTTTACTCTTGCTGGTACATCACCAACTGCCTTCCCGTTTGCTCCGAACGCAGCACCATCATGTACTTCCGCTCATCGGCCCAAGTGCCGCAGGGCAGCGGCTGCCATTCTTTATAACGGTCCGGTATTTCAATAAAAAAACCTTTGAACTCCTCGATGCCGAGGTCTTCGCCGTTGGGGTTGCCGGAAGTGCGGTCAATGAAAATGTGGATGAAATTGGCGTCCTTGTCAACGATGCCGGAAACGGGGTGGGCATGGTAAAAAGTAGATGCAGCAGGGCAGGCAACGCCGAGGGCGGGGAGCAGTTCTCTGACGCCCAGTTCAAAACTGCCGTTGAGTTCGGCCTCAAATTCGTTCGAGCGCAAGACCTTCGTTTCCTCATCGCCGTTCATCACAAATTTGAACCAGATGCAGTAATCTTGGTCGTCGGCACTGATCCAGGCATTGGTAACGGAAGGCGGGAAAATGCTCGCCGAAAAGGTAGGGATGATAACTTCTGGAGGCGCCGGCGGAATGAAGCCCGGCGTATTGAAATAATCAGCAGCGTCGGTAACAACAAAAGGCACCCTCACCTCATCATCGCAATCCGGTTCTTCTATCCTGATGCTGTGCTCGCCGTTCGGCAGGCTGGCAGGCACGGTGGCAAGCAGTCCCCAACCGTCCACATAAGTCACCTTTTCGGCTTCCACATCATCAAACATGACCCTCCTGCCGCGCAGCGAAGCGTTGTTGCCCTCGTCGGTTATCAGCACTTCAAAACCCGCCGGGCAGGCAGGCGGCTGTACTTGTAGGTTAAAAATGGAAATACATTCGGGGTTGCAGGTGAGTTGGCCCACGGCCAATAAAGCAATGAAAAAAAGATGAATGTTCGATTTCATAATATTGGGTTTTTTGAGTGAAAAAATTAAAGTTAATGTCGCTGATGCCGATTTACAATTGCCGCTAATGCGCTAATAAATTCGTGCATTCGCAGCTCTTAAAAATGAACATCAGCGACACTTTCAAGATCAAATGCTTTTGATCATTTGTCTCTTAAAAAGCCGGTTTTGTTCTTCCAGTTTGGGTATCGCTTGGTTGAGGAGAGAGAGAGTTCGGGCAGCCGCTTTTTTGGCCTCCTTTCTTAT
Organism: Bacteroidota bacterium; assembly: GCA_011321935.1. Taxonomy (GTDB): domain Bacteria; phylum Bacteroidota; class Bacteroidia; order Chitinophagales; family Saprospiraceae; genus UBA6168. The sequence goes on from DROJ01000062.1 coordinate 10,428, forward strand.
TTTGTTGCTGTTGGGCTGTCTGTAATATTCTTGCAATTGGCCTATCACGTCCCTGTTGTACTGCTTGATGATGATGCGTTTGTGGATGTCCTCCAGCGCCTTTTTGAACAGGGCACCGGCATCGTTTTCCAAAAGCTCGCTGTCCCAGTAATTCCTGATATTGAGCAGGTAATTTGCATGGTTGCCGTTGAGCTTTTCGAATGCCTCTCCATAGGCATTGTTTTTTTTGTTAAAATCCATTTGCGCGCCCTGCCCCCTGAAGTAGTCGTCGAAATGGGCAAGCCAATCGCGGAGGTCTTTTAGTTTTACGATATAGTCCTCCATCGTTGATGAAATTTCGAGCTGGTACTGCTGCTGCCGCAAATACTTTTCCTCCAAAGCAAGGAACAGTTCGGCTTCCAGTTCAGCGTTCTTTTTTTTCAGTTCTTCGGCCTTTTCGTTGGCTTTGTCAAGTTCATCGCCTGCCGATTGCAGTTCTTTTTCCAAACCTTCCACCTGTTGTTCCAGGTCGAGTATTTTGTCCAGCATCTGCTTGTGCATTTCCGTCATTTGGCGTTTGGTGAGGCGGTGCTTTCGTTCGGTGTTTTTCAGTTTTTGGTTGAGTTCGTCCACCTTTTTGCGGAGTTTCTTATTGTCTGCTTCGCAAACTTTGATGTCGAGAAAACCTGATGGCGGGATGGGCAAATAGCCATTGAGTGGGGCGATCATCGGGTGGGGGCAGTTTTCCAAAATGATGGTGACGGATTCTTTGTCCAGGGGCAAGTTCAAAAGGAAACTGCCGTCAGTCCCCGTGATGTCATAGTCCTCGCCGATTGCGTTCACGGTGATGTCGGGGATGCCGACCAATTTACCGTCGGTCATCATTACGACACGTCCGCTCACTTCCATCGTTTGTTGTGAAAAAAGCTGAAAAGGCAAGGTCAGCAGGAGGAACCATATGTGAATCTTGATTGGAGTAGGGGTATTCATAGTTTTGATTTATAGTCAAATATACATTAAAAATAATGTTTCCGCAAACCTCAATTGCCCGAAACAACCAGTTCCCTGAAGTGGGCTTCCGTTAATTTGACATTGGGAAGGGTGGTTGACCTTCGGTTTATTTTCACTTTTGGGGTGACTAATTTATTGATATCCGATGCGAAAATTTCCAATGTAAACTGCCCCCTTCGGTTGGTGGTAGCAAAGTATTTGTTGTCGAGGTTTTCGATCCTGATTTCTGCGTTTGGGGCAGGTATTTTTTTTGCACCGATTACCAGCCTCCCTTTCAAGGCCACTTTTTTCTTTTCTTTTTGGACGGGGCGGGTTGTTGTTGCCGGCTCTTTTTGGGTCGCTTTGCCGCTGTTCAAAATTTTAGGGACAGCTACGGCCCCACCAATAACCAAAATAGCGAGCAAAGCCCAAAGCCATTTTTTCGGAAAACTTGTAGCTGGTGCTTTTTTTTGTGCAGGCGGCGGCACCACTTCCTCTGCCCTCATTGGCCGTTCCCCCCGTTCTATCTGTTCCGTCAGGTCAACGATGCGCCGCGAAATCTTTGCCCACCCGATGCGCTCCTCGCCTGCACTGAGTATGCCGTCAATGGAGTCGTGCTGCAAAATCTCCAACTGGTTTTTCAGCAGCAAAGCCGATTTATAATGGGCATCTTCCGAGTTTTTGGCGAGTTTCAAAAGCAGGTCGGCAGCGTCTTCGGTCTTGCCGCTGGCGAGCAGTTCTTTTACTTGATCGAGTCTTGATGGAATGGGCATAATGTGGTCAGTCCTTTTTGTTTTTTAAAAATTTGCGGAGCAATTTAGAAAGTTTATTTCAATTTCTGCCCAATCATTCAACAAAACGCATTTATAATGGTGTCCGGTGGAATAACGTATTTTTACGTCATAAATCGTAATTAAAAGTTGTTTGGCCAAAAAATAAATTATACCTTTGTTCCAGATTATCAAAAAAAGCCCATCACAATGACTCAACTGACAAAAGCAGAAGAAGAAATCATGCACATCATTTGGCGGCTGGGCCGCTGCATCGTGAGCGATATTTTAAAAGAAATAAAAAGGGAAAGCGGCAAGCCGCCGCACAGCACCATCTCGTCCATCGTGCGCATCTTGGAAAGCAAGGGCTTCCTGTCGCACAAGGCATATGGCCGCACCTATGAATATTTCCCCATCGTCTCGAAAGAGGATTACACCAAAAAGACGCTCAACAAACTGGTCTCCAATTACTTCGGGGGCTCCATGAGCAAGCTCGTTTCCTTTTTGGTAAAAGAGGAAAAAATAGACATGGACGAGCTGTCGGAGATGATCGAGAAAATGAAAAATTGAAAAAGCTATTGGCCGTTGGCTATTGGCTGTTGGCGTCGCCCGGCCAATAGCTAACGGCAAAAAGCAAAAGGCAAATTAAATGCTTTCTTATCTACTCAAAGCCAGCCTTTGCTGGGCATTGTTTTATTTGCTCTACCACGCGTGGTTGGGCAAAGAAACCTTTTTCAAGGTCAACCGCTGGTACCTGATGGGCACTGCGCTGCTTGGCCTCGCCATCCCCGCCGTTGATTTCCAATGGCTGCTGCCGGCGCACGAAGAACCTGTCCTTTTTACCTATCTGCAGCCCATTACTATAGGTGTGGACCAATTGGAAGCGGCCGTCGTGACCACCTCCGCCGGGGCAAGCGGCTTCGATTGGTGGGCACTTTTGGTCGCTGTTTATTGGACAGGGGCGGCGCTTGCTGCGCTGCGCTTCGGCCTTGGTCTTTTTAAAATAAACAAGCTGTTCAACAAGGGCGAAAAACGGCGCCTGCCAAAATACATTTTCATAAACACGCCCTCCCGCCACGTCCCTTTTTCTTTTTTTAAAAACCTTTTTTGGAGCAAAAATTTTGAGGCCAGCGACGAAGACCGGGAAAATATACTGCGCCACGAGGAGGCACATATTTTTCAATGGCACAGCGTGGATGTCGTTCTGTTTGAACTGCTCGGCGTGCTGTTTTGGTGCAGCCCCTTCATTTACCTCTACAAAAAAGCGGTGAAAACGACCCACGAATACCTCGCCGACGACTACGTGCTGGCGCAGGCCGACCGCAAAGATTATGGCCGCCTGCTGCTGCGCCAATCGCAGGCGCACATGCCGATCCCCATTTCCAATTCACTATTTTCTTCACAATTAAAACAACGTATTGTTATGATGACTAAAAACAAATCTTCCAAGGCCGCTTCGCTAAAATACCTGGCGGGGCTGCCATTGCTGGCACTGCTTTTCCTTGCTTTTTCTTTTAATGAAAAAATGCCCAACGGGCAGGAGGGCATGCAGGCCGGTTTTAATGAAAAAATCACCACCGACACCTTCCCCGACGATGCCGTTTTCAAAGTGGTAGAGGAGGCGCCCCTCTTCCCCGGCTGCGAAGAAGTTGCCGGTGAGACAGCTAAAAAACGATGCTCCGACACCAAGATGCTGGACTTCATTTATTCAAATATAAAATACCCGCAAGAAGCCCGCGACAAGGGTACAGAAGGCATGATCGTCGTTAAATTTATCGTCGAAAAAGATGGCAGTATCAGCAATGCGGAAGTGATCCGTTCCATCGGGGACGGCTGCGACGAGGAGGTGCTGCGGGTGGTCGGCATGATGCCCAATTGGACACCGGGCAGGCAGCGGGGCAAAGAGGTGAGGGTGCAGTTCAACTTGCCTGTAAAATTTAAACTGGACAGTTCCTCTCCCCCCCTTCCAAACCCAAATTTCAATGATGGGGAGGAATTTTTTAAAGTGGTCGAAGACATGCCCCTCTTCCCCGGCTGCGATAATTTGACGGACAAAAAAGAGCGCACAAAATGCTCCCAAGAAAGGATGCTCGACTTTATTTATTCAAATATAAAGTACCCACAGGCCGCCCGTGACAAAGGCATTCAGGGCATGGCCATCGTCCAGTTTATCATTGAAAAAGACGGCAGCCTTTCTGGTGCAAAGATGTTACGTTCTATTGGTGGGGGTTGCGATGAAGAAGTGATGAGACTGGTCGGCATGATGCCTAAATGGACGCCGGGCAAGCAGCGGGGAAGAGAGGTGAGGGTGCAGTTCAATTTGCCTGTCAAGTTCAAATTGGAAGGCGAAAGCAAGATCATCAGCACCGATGGCAAAATGAACAAAATCCCATTAAATGAGGGCCCCGGAGAAATAGAAACAGGCAAGGACTTAATTGTTGCCGATAACGTAGTTGACATCTTCGAGGCATACCCCAACCCAAGCAGCCAAAACGGCTTCACCTTAAAATTCAAAACACAGGCCGGCCCCGTACAAATAAAGGTCGTTGACATGGCGGGCAGAGAATTGGCCAACCTCCCGTTCAAAGATTACGACGGCACGGAACAGGAAGCGAGGTTCGATGGGTTGTTCCAAAAAAATGCGCAGCGGGGAACGGTATTCGTCACTTTGATGGACGGGAAAGGGAATACTTTGAAAGGTATCAAAGTCGTGGTTCAGTAGTTTGGATTCTATCATCAAAATGAAAAAGGAAATCGGCAATTTTCGGTTTCCTTTTTTATTTTGGAAATACGCCTTCTCCATGTTTTATGTCAACCGCCGCTCCACGGCCATCAGCCCTTCTACTTTTTTCAATAAATTTTTTGGCAAAAATGCCCGCCAGTTCACATCGTTGAATTGGTGTCCGAAGTTAAGGAAGAAGTCAAGCCGAGCATCTTTCATTTCCTCTTCCACGTGCGGCAAGAGGTTGAGCAGGCAGACCCAGCCGCCATCCTCTTTCACATCATCGTACCACTCCTCATAATAGCAGTCGTCGGAGGCATGGAAGTTCAGCACGTTCTCCCCAATGATGATGAACTTGTTGATGCCCTCCGGCAGCATTTCGTCCACAACGTCCCTTTTCAAGAACATGACATCGTTGTGCAGGCAGTCGTTCCATTCGCCGAACATTTCAAAAACAGCAAAGCCTTTTTTATAATCAACAAAAAGAACCTTCATATATAAGGTGGCCGAACCAAAATTGTCCCACTGCGGGTGGATGAAATAATTGTATATTTTTTGGGTATAATAGAACTCGTCGTAGCTCCTCCCAAAGAATGGGGACAACTCGTCTTCGGCGGAAATATATTGGTCGCGCCAGCGGTGATATGGCTCTATATTGTGCATTTTAATTTTCTAAAACCCCCAGACCAAAAAGTGCAAAATCATACTTCACCGGGTCGTCCGCATCCAGTTCCCTCAACTTTCCGGTCAGTTCCAAAACGGCCAGCCAGTCCCTTTGTTTGCGTTCCAGCAGTCCAAATTTGCGTGCCACCCGGTCAACATGCACGTCCAGCGGGATGAGCAATTGCGCAGGTTTTATTTTTTTCCAAATACCAAAGTCCACCCCGTTTTTGTCCTTCCGTACCATCCATCGTAGGAACATGTTGAGGCGCTTGCAGGCAGATTTGGTGGCTGGGGTGGCTACGTGCTTCCGCGTTCGTTTGGGTGCCTCCGGCAATGAAAAAAACAGTTCGTGGAAGCCCCTCAAAGCATTGCCCGTATGCCCGTCTTTTTTGTCTAAACCCGACAAAAACGCTTCTTCCAGCGATCCGTGTTTTTTATAAAACCATTGCAGGAACTGCAAAAAATACAAAGTATCGGTCGGCTGAAAAGTGCGGTGCTTGAATGCCAGAAATCGCTCCCTGTCCTTCTCTAAATGGTTGACAATGAAGTCGTAAGGCGCTCCGTCCATCAGAGCGAAAAGTTCGTTGGCTTTGTTGATGATGGTCTTTCGCTGCCCCCAGGCGAGCATCGCCGTCCAGAAAGCCGTTATCTCAATATCTTCTTTTTTTGAAAAACGGCGGGGTATGCTGATCGGGTCGTTTTCGATAAAACTTGGCCGGTTGTATTTTTCGGCGCACCCGTCGAGGAGTTCTTTTAAATTGCTCTTCATTGATAAAGTTTACTGCTTTTAGCAAAAAGAAATCACGTCACATCCTTCTTTTCTAAAAAAACTCTTCCGACCTTTACACCTCAATATTTCCGGCTGCCTCTTTTGGCCCAAGGGACTCCTCCCAAAAAATATCTCCAATCAGACTGGAGACTGAGGACTGGAGACTAAAAGACTGCCGGCTGAAAAATGACTGCCACACTCACATATACCCTTGTTCTTGCGGCCATCTATTTTGGTGTCAAAGCCATTGAGGTCATCGAGCAAAAAGATTAACCGGCGTTCCCCTTCCGTCTGTACATACTGAAATTTCCGAGGCCAATACGCTGCAGGAAATGGCAAAAAGACACCCGCATCACCCCCCTCCCGTATTTAAGGCTACGTCTGAAATTGATAGAAGAAGCTTCTTCGAAATACTTCGTCGGGCAGGTCACTTCGCCAATGTCGAAGCCTGCGTAAACGATTTGCGAAAGCATCTCATTGTCGAACACGAAGTCGTCGGAGTTTTCATTAAAATTGATGGCCAACAGCACTTCCCTGCTGAACGCCCGGTAGCCCGTGTGGTATTCCGAGAGCTTGTAATCAATGAGCAGGTTTTGAAATAAAGTGAGGAAGCGGTTCGCAAAATATTTGTACAAAGGCATGCCCCCTTTCAGTGCGCCTTTGCCCAAAATGCGGCTGCCGAGCACCACCGGGTACAGCCCTTCGCCGATGATATTGACAAAAGAGGGGATGAGTTTTGGAGTGTATTGGTAGTCGGGGTGCAGCATGATGACGATGTCGCCGCCGAGTTCGAGGGCCTTGTTGTAGAGCGATTTTTGGTTGCCGCCGTAGCCCTTGTTCTGCTCATGCACGATGACGTGTTGGATGCCCATTTTACGGGCAAGTGCAGCCGTATCGTCCTTGCTTGCATCATCGCAAAGAATGACCTCGTCAACCAAAGGGAAAGGGATTTCCCGGAAGGTTTTTTCCAGTGTCAGTGCCGCGTTATAGGCCGGCAGCACGGCGATGACTTTTTTGTTTTTGTACATATTTTGTGCAAATGAGGGGCAAAGATAAGGAACGACAGCGGGTACAAAACAAACTCTATATTAGAAGGAAGGGCATTCCTCAAAAAATCAAAAACAGCATTTTTTAATTGCCCCTAATCTTCTTTTTTCCTCAAAATTCCAGAGCGGCGGCGTTTTGAACGCCGCACTTTTCCTGAAATAAATTTCTGCTGGAAATGCGGCGTTCAAAACGCCGCCGCTCTGGAATGCTAAGAGAAAAAGATAATATCAGGGAAAAACTAAGATCATCATTTTTATAGAAAACATTTGTTTTGGATGGTAGCATTTCGCATCGAGATACTCCCTAAGTCCCGCAGGGATCGCATTCCATGGCGAGGGATGTGAATCCCTCTCGAACGCAAACAGCCCCATCCACATCAATCACAAAAGATTTACATTTGCGGCTGCATAGCCAAAAACTTACACATTACACCCATGAAAAAAATTGTACGAACACTATTCACAGCACTCCTTTTTTTGAGCTTTTCGCTCCAAATTTCTTCGCAAATCATTTATGTGGCTGCTGGCGCAACGGGCGATGGCAGTTCCTGGGCAACAGCCGCGGGCGACCTCCAACAAGTGCTCAATTCGGTTTTGCCCGGCACGCAGGTCTGGGTAAAAGAGGGCAACTATACCCCTGCCTCCTGCACCAATTGCAGCTTCAACGACCGCAACCAATATTTTCAAATCCCGAACGGGGTGAAAATTTTCGGCGGCTTCGCGGGCAATGAAACCAGCATCAACCAGCGCGATATTGCAGCCCATCCGACCCACCTCAACGGTGACATTGACGGCGACGGCACACTGGCAAACAACTCGTTTTCAGTGGTTTATACCAAAAACGTGAGCAACCTCACGCAAGTGGACGGCTTCATCATTATCGGCGGCAATGCCGATGCAGGAGGGGCTGGGCCGGGCACTCCGCAGAGCAGCGGCGGCGGCTGGTTCAATGTCGGTTCGACGGGCACGGGCAGCTCGCACCCGGTCATTAAAAACTGCACTTTTACCAATAATTTTGCGGCATGGTACGGCGGCGGCATGTTCAACGACGGCAGCTTTGCGGGCGTTTGCAACCCCTCTTTTTCCGATTGTATTTTTGAAAACAACAAAGCCGACAATGGCGGCGGCGCAATGTATAACACGGGCAGTTTCAGCGGCCTTTGTTCGCCAATCATCACCGCTTGCAGCTTTGAAAACAATGAGTGCGGGGCCAACGACGGCGGCGCTGTTTTTAATATCGGGGCAGAAGGCGGGGTGGCCAATGCGGAGTTTACCGATTGTATTTTCAGGAACAATATTGCTGCCCACGACGGCGGTGCGATGTATAATTTTGGAAAAAACGGCAACTCCTCGCCAATTGTCGAAGACTGCCTTTTCGACAATAATGAAGGCTTTGGCGGCGGCGCCGTTTACAACGATGCCACTTTCTCTGGCTTCAATGGCGGGACGTTCAGCAACTGCATTTTTAAAAATAATTTTGCGCGCGAAAGCGATGGCGGTGCGGTCTATAATTCGGGCTTTATGGGCACCAGCAATAGTCAATTTGTGGACTGCACTTTTCAAGACAATACCTCCACATTTGCCGGGGGCGCCATGTTCAACAATGGTGTGGAAGGGGTCTGCAACCCCACCATTACCAACTGCCGTTTTATCAACAACGAGGCCATCACTTTTGGCGGGGCGATGTACAACCAGGGCAAAACGGGCAATGCCAGCCCCATCATCACCAACTGCGTTTTTTATAAAAACAAAGCCCTTTCTGCTGGCGCAATCTATAATCTGGGCGCTGAACAGGGCAACGGGAATGCTGTCATCACCAATTGCACATTTTACGAAAACAGTGCGCATGTGGGCGGCGCGGTCTATGCCAATGCGGGCGAGGACAATTCGGGCATTGCCAGCCCCACGGTGACCAATTGCATTTTTTGGGGAAATACGGCCAGCGACATCGGCGACATTTTCCGCATCATCAACGGCACGCCGACCATCAGCTTTTCGGTGGTTGACAAATTGGACTGCACCGACCTCTACAACGGCAACGGAGGTTCGCTCAACTGCACTGGGGGCATGGTCTTCAACCAAGACCCGATGTTCATGGACCCGCTGAACGGCAATTTCCATTTGATGGCCAACTCGCCAGCGATTGACGACGGCGACAATGGAGCAGTCACAGGCGCAGGCGTGGACATGGATTTGGACCACCATCCGCGCATCGTCAACGGAACGGTTGACTTCGGTGTTTTTGAATTTGGCTCGACGGGTACAGCGCCGACCATTGCGCAGCAGCCATCCAGCCAAGAGGTTTGCGAAAGCGAAACGGCAATGTTCAGCGTAAGCGCATCGAGCAGCCAACCACTTGTTTATCAGTGGTTTAAAGATGGCCAGCCAATTTCAGGAGAAGAAGAAAGCACCCTGACCATCAATAATGCGGTGCAGGCCGATGCGGGCACATATACCTGCCGCATCAGCAATGACCTGGGCGAGGAGGTGACTACTTCCGCTGCCGATTTGGTGGTCAACGTGCCGGCCACTGTCGGCCTCACAATCGTCGCTTCGCAAGAAAATATTTGCGAAGGAGAGGAGGTCACTTTGACGGCCAACCCCGTGAACGGAGGCAGTGCGCCCTCTTTCCAATGGTTCATCAACGGCTTCGCTTTTGGCGGCAATGTGCAGTCGTTCAGCATTGATGTGCTGAACGACGGGGATGTTTTTAGCTGCGTCGTGACCAGTTCTGAAACCTGCGTGACAAGCAGTACGGCCTCGTCAAATAATTTGACAATCAATGTGGAAAGCCAGCTCGAAGCGGCTCTGTCCATAGCGCCTGCGACGGCGGTGCTCTGTGAAAACCAAGCCACTACTTTCACCGCAGCACCTACCAATGGCGGCAGTTCCCCCTCTTATCAATGGTCGGTCAATGGAACCCCGGCCGGCGGCAATTCTCCCGAATTTATATTTACCCCTCAACAAAACGATGCGGTCAAATGTGTGATGACCTCCTCAAAAACATGTCTGGTTATGAACCCTGTTTCTTCTGAAATATTCAATGTGTCGCTGGTGCCGAACGAGCAGGTTGCCGTCGAGATCATGGCTTCCACCGATAGTATATTTTGCATGGGCAATGAGGTAACATTTACTGCCCAAACAGAACACGGCGGCAATTCTCCCGTATATCAGTGGCAAGTAAACGGAGCGGATGTGGGGGCAAACGGGCCAAGTTTTACTACCGCTTCGCTAAACCAAAACGATGAGGTCACCTGCATTTTGACTTCTTCTTTGGCCTGTACGGAGGCCAACCCGGTGCAATCGAATATTATAAATATTGATTGCGTCGTGCCGACAAATGAAGGGTTAGGGAACAGGCCGATGGCGTCTATTTTACCTAATCCGGCTCATGGCAGTATATTTGTTGAAATATCAGGATTAAGCGGTAACTTTGCCGCTCGCTTACTGAATACAGGCGGACAAATTTTATGGTCTGCCGAAGAATATAATCCACACGGCACCCTTGTCAGACAAGCGATAGAAGTTTCCAACTTTCCTCAAGGGGTGTACTATTATCAAATTATATCTGATACCGCACTATTGACAAAAAAAGTGATAGTGCAATAGGCAAATCCATTTTCCCAAACACTGAGAGAACTAATAATGTAAGGCTTGCCCCATTTAAGAAGTGGCGTTTGGCTGGGCCTGCATTTTGCAAAAACTTTGCACAACCGAGAATCCCTGCAAACAGGGGTTTCTGGCGAACGATATATGTTATACATTGCGAAAGATGATTTTTTGATCTCGGAAAAACCTTTTTTTGAACCAAAACCGATTTTAAAATATCCCCCCACGCATGCTGATCAGGGCAAGTGTGCTTGCTAAATTTTTAGCCTGCCCGCTTTGCTCGACATTTTAAATGCTGGGCGAAAATGAACATAGTTTTGAAAACCAAATCCTACCTTCGATTCCTACCTGCCCTGTGCTTGCTTTTTGGAAGCATCTTGTTACGTGCGCAGGACATCCACTTTTCCCAATATTATAATGCGCCTTTGACGGTCAACCCAGCACTGACGGGCATTTCCTCCGGCGACATCCGCATTGGCGGCATTTACCGCAGCCAATGGAATGCAGCGGACTCGCCTTTCAGGACTGTCCACCTCGGCGCTGACAAAAAATTCTTCACGGTCGTCCATCCGAAATGGTGGTTGAGCGGAGGTGTCAATTTGGTCTATGACCGGGCGGGCGATGCCAATTTGGAAAATACAAATGTACTGTTGAGCGGCTCCTATACCCGCCAATTGGACCGGCAAAATTTCCTCACGTTTGGCCTTTCGGCAGGTTTCGGCCAGCGCCGCTTCGACCCTGACAAGCTCACTTTCGACAACCAATGGAACGGGTTTATTTTCGATCCCAACCGACCGGTCAACGAGACTTTTGATGATACAAATTTCAGCTATCCAGATTTTGGGGTGGGCTTTAATTGGCGCGGACAGGGCAATAAAGTAATGGGAAAAGGGCGCACCAAAATAGACCTCGGCTTTGGCGCCTACCACCTTTCGCAGCCTGCGCAAAATTTTCAGGGGGGCGACAAAAGCAAGCTGCCGGTGAGGATGAGCTTTTATACCATGCCTGTGATTCAACTCAACCAAAAGGCAGATATAGTCGGAAATGCGACTTTCCAAAAACAGCGCAAGTACACAGAAATATTGGCAGGTGCGGGCTACCGCCATCATTTGAACACAAAAAAATCGAGAGAGATAGCAGTGCAGTTTGGGTTCAGCTACCGCTTTAACCCTAGCGGCGATGCCCTGATCGCAGCAGCGGAACTCCATTACCATTACTTGGTGGTGGGCTTCAGTTGGGACGTGAACACCTCTGGTTTTTCTCCCGCCACTAACCGCAACGGCGGGCCAGAACTCTCGGTGCGGTACATCATTAAAAAGGTACGCCCCATATCGGCATTCAAGGCATGCCCATTGATTTAGTATTGGCCATTTGCTTTTAGCTAACGGCCAATAGCATATTTAATATCCGAAAACGAATTATCATGAAGCACATTATCCTTTCATTAGCCCTATTAATAGGTGTCTTTGGGCGGGCCGGAGCGCAGACTTCCAAACAGTTCCTAAAGGCAGCCAATGAAGAATTTGCCGACAAAAATTATTACGGTGCCATGAAGCATTACCAAGAGGCGATGGACCGCAGCGATGATGACGTGACCGAAATCCTCTTTAAATATGCGGAGTCGGCGCGGCTGTTGGCGGCCTATACTTTTGCCGATTCGGCTTACACCAAAATCACGGTGGCCGATACCACGGGCAAATACCCGATGGCACTTTATTGGCTGGCCGCTGTCAAGAAAAAACAGGGCGACTACCTCGGCTCGCAGCAGTTGTTCCAGCTTTTTGCCGACCAATATGCCCTTGAATTTCCCGAATACGCAAGCAGGGCAAAAGAAGAAATAGAGGCGCTGAACTGGGCCATCGAGGAAATCACTTTGATAGACGAGGACGTGGTGGTAGAGCAATTGGACGAAACGGTCAACTCGCCATATTCAGAAACTTCACCGGTGCAGATGGGCGATTATATTTATTTTTCCACGCAAAATTATTTTAGGGAAATAAACAAAAAACTGCCGAAGCGGATGTTCTCGAAAGTAGTGAAAAGTGAAATCGGCAGCGGCGAAACCCAGTTTGTGGAGTGGAACGACTCCCTACGGCACACCGCCAATGCCGTCTTTACCGATAGCCTCGACCGGGTGTATTATACCCTCTGCGACTATGTGGGCGAGAGCGCGGAAGTGCGCTGCCAACTTTATTTCCGCAACATCAACAAAGTAAACGGAGCGCTTTCTGTGCCTGCCATGCTGCCTCCTTCCATCAACCGGCCGGGCTTTACCGTTACCGACCCTTGCCTGGGTTTTGATGAAGCAACCGGCGAAACATGGCTGTACTTTGTGTCGGACCGCAGCGGCGGCAAAGGCGGCCTCGACATTTGGGCAAGCGTGGTGCAGGAGAACGGCCATTTTTCCGAACCCTTTAATTTGACAGCAATAAACACCCCCGGCGACGAGGCGATGCCGATGTTCCACAGCCCTAGCCAAACGCTTTATTTTAGCTCCAACGGCAAGCAGGGCTTTGGTGGTTTCGACATTTACAGCGTGCTGCGCAAAGATGGAAAATGGGTGGACGAAACCCATCTGCCCGTACCTTATAACAGCAGCTACGACGACACCAATTTTTGGGTAAACAAGGGGCGCACTCAAGGCTACTTTGCTTCCAACCGATTGGGCAGCCATGTGCTCGAGCCCGAGTTTGAGGCATGTTGCTACGACCTCTATAAATTTACGGTGCAGGTCATTGACCTCGACGTTTTGACATTTAACAAAAAAAACAAAGAAGCCCTGAAAGGGGTGACCGTGGAGCTGTATGAACTCACTCCGACGGGCGAACTGAAACTCGCAGGCAGCACCAACGACGAGGGAAATGATTTTGATTTTGAACTGAAAAAAGATACAAAATATGTGCTGCTCGCCACCCGCGACGGTTTCCTCCCCCTGCGCCACGAGATAGACATGAGCCTTCCGGAAAACACTGCCGACCGGACACTGAAAAGGGAACTTTACCTCGTGCCGGAGCAGGTTGACCTCAACGTTTTTTCATTTAACAAAAAAACCATGCGCCCGCTGAAAGCGGTGGAAGTGCGCTTGGTGATTGACGGGCAGGAGGTTGATTTCAAGAAAAACGAGGAGGGCAACGATGTCTCTTTTGTGCTGGACAGGGGAAAAAAATACCAACTCATAGGTGCTAAAGTGGCTTACTTCCCCGACACTATCATGATAGACCTGACCACTGATGTGGACGTGACCGAACTGAAGAAAGAACTCCTGCTGCAGCCAAAAGAAATCGAGGATTTCCCACCTTTGGTCATTTATTTCGACAATGACCAGCCCGACCCAAAAACCAGGAAAACGACCACCGAACTGACTTATGAAGAAACATGGCGGCCATACATGGACAAGGCCGATCTGTATGTTTCGGAATACGTCAAGTCGCTGAGCGGCTTCGACAGCCTGACCTCGGCGCGCCGGATGAGGGCATTTTTTGAAAGGGAGGTGAACAACGGCTTTTTGAGCCTCGAAGTTTTTACCGAAAACATCCTCGAAATAATGGACGACGGCGGCTTTAAAGTAGAACTCATTATCCAAGGTTTCACCAGCCCCCGTGCCTCTGCCGATTATAATTACAAGCTCTCGCAACGCCGTTCGGATTGTTTGAAAAACCATTTTGAACGCTGGCGCGGTGGCATCTTGAAAAAGTATGTTGACGAGGGGCGCATCACTTTGGAAGTGGTGGGCTACGGCGAAGAACTCGCCCCGCAGTTTATCAGCGACAAATTGGACGACGAGCGCGGGAGCATCTATTCGGTGCAGGCTTCTTTTGAAAGGAAGGTGGCCATTATCGGCGCTAGGCGGGTGGCGGAGAATTGAGTTTTAATCTCCTGATCCAAGATGAGGGTTCCACTTCTTGGAGCTTGTCTGCACCGCCGGTTTAAAAGGTGTATTTTATGTGTCTTTTTAAATCTTCAAGGTACGGTATGTTTGACCCGTCTCCGTGCCCTTCCAAAAGAGGGGGAATTAATTCCCCCTCTTTTGGAAGGGCACGGAGACGGGTTGACGGACTCGGTCGTTTACCTTGAATGATTAAAAAGATGCCGTTTTTTTTAATATAAAATCATCCCAGCCACATGCCGGGAATGCTTGATAAGAACAAGACCACAAAATGAAAAGACAAATATTTTTTATAAAAAACGGGATGCGTACCTGCCTGTTGGCGGTGGGGCTTTTCTCTTTTTTTCAGGCCCGTGCATCCCACATCGTGGGGGCCGAAATCAGGTACGAGTGCATCGGCAACGACGAGTACATCATCACCCTCGATGTCTATCGCGACTGCGGCGACATCAATAACGAAGGCTTCGACGACCCCGCATTTTTGGCCGCCTTTACGGCAGATGGAACCTACATCAGTGAGATGAACGAGTTCCTTACCATGCACCCCGTTTTTACAGATACACTGCCCAACAATATTTCAAATGACCCTTGCCTGCTGCCCCCGCCAAATGTATGCGTCCAGACGGCGAGGTATCGAGGCACGGTGACATTGACCCGTCCGGGGGGCATTTATATTGTCTATCAAAGGTGCTGCCGCAATGCAACGATCACCAATATCGAAGACCCCGAATTTACAGGTTCCACCTACTTTGTTTACATCTCTCCAGAGTCGCGGGCGATCTGCAACAGCAGCCCGGAATTTGGCTTTTACCCGCCCATTTTTGTTTGTGTAAACAAGCCCATCGAGCATGACCACGCAGCTACCGATATGGACGGCGACAGCTTGGTTTACAAATTATACACCCCGTTTACGGGGGCTACTTTTAGTGAACCCAACCCGCCGGGGGCAGGCGTAACACCTCCTCCTTACGACACCGTGACTTGGATAGACCCGCCTTATAATCTGGACAATGTGCTTGGGCCGAGCAGCATTGCCAACTTGTCCATTGACCCGCAGACGGGGCTTATCACGGGCTATCCAGAAATCATGGGGCAGTTTGTGGTGGGCGTCAGCGTGGAGGAATACCGCAACGGAATATTGCTGTCGGTGGTGCGGCGCGATTTTCAATACAATGTAGGTGAGTGCGTGCAAGTGACCGCCGAGATAGTGGCCGACACGGTGCAGTGCGATGACCTGACCGTTGAGTTTGGCAATGCGACCAATGGGCCAGAAAACTTTCTTTGGTACTATGTGCATGGCACGGACACCGTTTTCTTTTCAAATGAATTTGAGCCGACCTTCACTTTCCCCGACACGGGCAAATATGAAATTTTGCTGATTGCCGAGCCGGGTTTTGAATGCGTGGACACGGCGAGCCTCCCTATTTTTTTCCAATTTAATTCGTTGTCCGCTGATTTTAATTGGCAAACATTTGACTGCAGCACGGAGTCCGTTTTGGCGCTGACCGATTTGTCGGAAGACAATGTTTCGCCGCCGAGCGAATGGCATTGGGAGGTGGCTTTTGGCGATACCGTTTTGGTGGATTCGGTGCAAAACCCGGTTTTTCAATTGCCCAATCCCGCAAGCGGAACGATCACTTTGACGGTGCTTTCGCGCAATGGATGTGAGACAATAACGACCCAAAATTTTGAAACGGGCAATAACGACCCTACCGACTGCCTGCCGGACGTGGTGCAAATTTGCATCGGCGAAACGGCAGAACTGAACCCTGTCTGCGATACCGAAGGTTTTACTTTTCAATGGGCAACGCCGCTTGTTCCACCTGACCAACAGAACTTCCCCAACCCCCTTGTTTCGCCTTTGCTGACCACTCTTTACGATGTGACCATCACTGGCCTTGCGGGGCTTTGCACCACTGAAACGAGCGTTACGGTGGAGGTCAGCCCCGCGGTGGTTTTGGATTTTGAACCTGATACCGATTGCGATGCGCGGGTAGTCCATTTTGTCAATCAGAGCCAAAATGCGCCTGCGGGCTACGTTTGGAATTTTGGTGACCCAAGCAATCCGAACGCAGGTTCTGACCAATCCGAACCGACCTATACTTACCCCGATTACGGCACCTACACAGTGACCTTGATGACTGCCCCCGATGCGATCTGCGGAGATACCATCACGCGGGAAATCACCCTCACCGAAAAGATTTTAAATGCTGCTTTTGACTTTGATTTTGTGACCTGCGAGGTAGGAATTGTTGCCATCGAATTTTTTGATATTTCCGAAAACAGCCTCGGCAATACGACGGGTTGGCAATGGGAGTTCAGCGGCGTTTACAATGGCACTTCGACCCTTCCAAGCCCTACCGTGGTAGTAGATCAAGAAGGAGAACTGAACGTGACCTTGACCATCACCACAGATGAAAATTGCGTGAGCGCAACCATGTCGCAGTCCCTGCAAATTGACCTCACCGAACTGCCCGGCCTCAACGAAAGCGAGGTTTTGGGATGCCTCGAACAGGGCGTCGTGCTGAACCCTGGCGGCGATGCAAGCTACTCCTACCAATGGTTCCCGGCGACTGGCCTTTCTTGCAACGGCTGCCCCGATCCCACCACTTCGCCAAGCCCTTTTGCCAACCCAACGGAGACGACCACTTACACCGTGATGATCGAAAATATTTCGGCGGACACTTGCTTCATCACCCGCGAAGTGACCGTAAATGTGCCGGAAGATGTTGGCCTCATCGGTAGCGATGATGTGTTGACTTGCGACCCCACGGCGACCCTTTCTGCCACCACCACTTCGCTCGGCGTGACCTTTAATTGGTTTGATGAAAATGGCGGTTTGGTGCAAGCTGGAAGCAGCAGCACGACCGTGGATGTGTCGGGTTACAGCGACTATACCATCCGCGCCACCGACCAATTTGGCTGCGATTATTTTGATACCGTTCGGGTGGCAGGCGGGCCGGTCAATATCGAAACTTCGGGCGACCAAATCCTTTGTTCCGACGACCCGCTCGATGTTTTTGCGACCAACCTCGACCCCAACGATACGCTGACTTGGCAGTGGTCGCCCGCCGCTTCTTTTAATGGCCCGACGGATGTGGCCGACCCCGAAATAATCGTCGTGCCGGGCAACCAGACACTGACTGTTTTTGCAGAAAACCAATTTGGTTGCGAAGCAACTGAAGAAGTAGAAATAGACGTGGTGGACGTGAACAACAACCTCGATTTTGACTTCCAAGTGGAGTGCAACGGCAGTCAGGTGACTTTCATAAATACCAGCACCGGGGCTTATAATTTCTTCTGGGATTTTGGTGACCCGACAACCGATGGCGACACCTCGCATTTGGACAACCCAACTTATACCTACCCCGCCACAGGCGCCTACCCGGTAACCTTGACCATTGATTTTGACCTCGATTGTATCACTCCAATTCAGAAGCAGGTTGAGATAGCGGAAACGCAATTTGTTGTTGATTTTGGCTTCGATTATCTCAACTGCAGCGAGGATTCCATCCTCGTCCAGTTTTTTGATGAAACAGAATTTTTTGTAAATAATATTTCTGTGGTGAATTGGCTTTGGGAGTTGAGCAACGGGCAGACCTCAATGGAACAAAACCCCATTTTTACCATCTTGCCCGGCGAGGAGTTGGACGTTAGTTTGAGCATCGAAACCTCCAATGGCTGCACGGGCATGTATGCCGAATTTATCAAATTTGAATTTTTTAATATCAGCCTGCCCGATACTTTGGTGGTCTGTCCGGGCGACTCGGTTTTCCTCAACCCGCTCGGCGATGTGAGCTATGCTTACGACTGGTCGCCCGATGTTTCGATCAGCAGCACGACGGCGGTCAACCCGCAGATATGGCCTGCGCAGACAACTGTTTACTCCGTTGAAATCACCAATTTTGCGCCCGATACCTGCTCTGTTGTTCGTGAAATAACAGTGTTCGTTCCCGAAAAAATAAACCTCTCGGCAACGGGCGACGACCTCTCTTGCGGTGATCCAATTACGCTCGTTGCCTCCTCGCCCATTTCGCCGATCAGCTACACTTGGACGGCTGATCCGGGAAGCATTGTCGGCATGGAAGATACTCTGATTCATGACCCGTTTATTGACACTGAATATGAAGTGTTGGCCATAGACCAATATGGCTGCCGCGACTCAGCGCAGCTTTCGGTGGCCTTCGAGGAGGTCAATGTTGACCTCGTGGGCGACGGCAATGACTGCCCCGAAACGGAGGCTGTTTTGAAAGCGGTCAATAATGTGGACGACCATGTTTTGACTTTTGATTGGTCGTCTTCGCCCGGTGGTTCGGTGCTTTCGGGCAGCACTGATTCGGTTGCAACCATCCTCACGCCGGAGGCCGGTCAGTCCACTGTTTTTACGGTTTTTTTGGAAAATCAATTTGCCTGCACCGACACCTTATCCATTGCCGTTGATGCCTATGCTTTTGTGCCGACGGTCTTGGACAGTGTGAAAGTTTGTTTCAATGCGCCTACTGAAATCAACCCCGGGGCGGACCCAAATTTGAACTACGAATGGTCGCCCGCCGATGTGCTGAACATGGCCAACAGCCCAAATCCGACGGCGGTCATTTCCGAAACGACTGTTTTTTCGGTCATCGTTTCGGATGGTTTTGGTTTTGACAACTGCGCCGATACGCTCGATGTTTTGGCATTTGTGCCAACGCCCATCGAGATTACGGGCGCAGTGGACACCTTTACCTGCGGCGGGCCGATCAGCCTCAATGCAACGACCAATGTGCCGACGGAAATTGAATGGCAGGATGAAAACGGGACGCCGCAAATGACGGGCAACCCCTTCCAAGTTGACCCCGAAACGGAGCAGGTTTTCATTGCGGTAGCGACCGATGGTTTTGCCTGCGTGGAGGCCGATACTTTTACTGTTTCCAACAATCAAATTGATATTGTTCTCGACGGCGGCGGCGTGATTGATACCTGCCCACAGGACAACTTTATTATATGTGTCACTAATTTGGATTTGAACGATATGCTGACTTATGAATGGGAAGCCCTCTCCAACGGCAGCATCGAAAGCGGCGCAACGGAGGCCTGCCCGGTCATCACTACTTTGGAAGGCGCTACCGCAAATTTTGCCGTCACGGTGACCAATCAATGGGGCTGTACCTCGGAAGAAGAAGTGGATATTACGACCTATTCTTTCGACCCCGTGGTGCGCGAAGTCACTACTATTTGCCCGAATGTGCCGACGGAAATAAACCCCGAAGCAGCGGGTTCCGGCCTGACCTATATGTGGTCGCCGGCCACGGGGTTGAGCTGTACCGACTGCCCAAACCCGACCGCTACTTTGTCAATGAGCCAGCAATATTTGGTAACAATTTTAGGCTTCAATGGTGCGGACACCTGCTCGTTCAGTCAGTTGCTCAATGTCTTCGTAAATCCATTGATCGGGGTAACGACTTCTCCCTCGCCCGACACCTCGCTTTGCGAGGAAACGGATATTACGCTCTCGGCAAATATGCAATCGCCCATCGGCGAGGAGGTCTGCTGGTACGAAAATACGCTCGACAACCTGATCGGCTGCGGCGATGAAATCACGGTGACGCCCGATGCGACGGTCAATTATTTTGCGGTAGCAAGTGATACTTTGGGCTGCCTCGACACTGCCTCGCTCACGGTGAATGCCTATCCGATTGATGTTGATCTGTTGGAGGAATATGTGTTCTGCGAAGAGGCCGAAACGCTCGATATTATAGCCACCAATAATGACCCGGCACAGGTGCTGACCTATGATTGGTTGCCGCAAAATTTCATCATTGACGCCGCTGCCGACAACAGCCGGATTACTATTGATGATGTGCCTCCGGTGCAGGTTTTTACGGTAGCTATCGAAAATCAATTTGGCTGCAAGCTGACCGACAGCACCACTGTTTTGTATTTTAATATAGACCCGACGATTGGTGAAATAACGGCTTCGCGGGACAGTATTTATTTTAATTCTGGCGAGTTTTCGCAATTGGAAATAGATGATATTGACGGCTATTTTTATAATTGGATTCCGCCCGATGGCCTCGACGACCCATCAAGTCCCACGCCCATTGCTACCCCTTCGGAAACGACGGAGTACCTGCTCATCATCACCAATGAGTTTGGCTGTTCGGCAGAAAGGATGGACAGTATTATAGTCTTGAACCCCGATTGCGGCGAGCCGGATATTTTCATTCCCAATGCTTTTACGCCAAACGGCGACGGCGAAAATGACGTGCTATATGTGCGCGGAAATATTATCGAAACAATGGAACTGGCCATTTACGACCGCTGGGGCGAGGAGGTGTTCCGCACCGAAGACCAAAGCGAGGGCTGGGACGGCAGGTTTAAAAATGAACTACTTGGGCCGGATGTTTATGGGTTTTATTTGAAAGCGAAATGCTTTAACGGGATGGAGTTTTTTAAGAAAGGGAATGTGATGATATTGAGGTAGGGGGTAAGGTTTTCCACCCTGATTAAATCGGGATGGAAAATCTCGCCCCTTTGCCCTTCAACTTGGTTCTGCTTATTTTTGAAAATATAAAAAACGGAAAGTGTTTATTCTTCCTTCTCTATTATTTCCTCAATTTTTTCAATCATGGATTTAACTTTTGGTATTAATGGTTCGATATCAATTTCTTATACCGATTGAAAATCTTCATAATCAGCTTCTTGCCTTATTCCAAAAAGTTGATTGAACACTATCCCATCCTCTTTGTCAATTTTGCCGGACTTGACCAGTTCTTTGTTGAATATTGTTTTTAATCCAGTATGAGTGGTCGCCCGTATTTCTTTTTTCGCCAAATATGCTGAAACAATATAAAAACAAGCATAATACAAGCGGTTTGCCGCAGCGTTCCAGCGCTCATTGGACGCCAAGATTTTCCCGTCATCAAATGCTTCTTTTGCCCGGGACAATCTGTATTTCACCAATTCCTCTTTTGAATACTTCATGCTCTAAATCCTTGTTCCTTTATTATTTGATAAATAGGAGTAACTGCGCGTTTTTCCCATTCGGATTTTGTATGGATTATTGAACTGATTACTTGGTCTGTAGCCAATTCTATTTCATATAGCCGTTCTCTGATTTCTTTTTTTTCCTTTTTTGAAATAGCGTCTTTCCCCAACAAAATCAAAAAATCCCAATCGGATTCCCTTTTGTGATCTCCTCTTGCACGAGATCCAAAAAGTATAACATCATTGTTCGCAGATATTTTGTTTATTTCTTTTTTTACTGTTTCGACTATATTCATAACTGGCGATTTAAACAAAGATAAGGGTAACTATCCAGCATTGGCAAATGATGAAGGTTCTCCCGCAGAGCCCCGCAAAGGTTTCGTAAAGTCTCGCAAAGCGAGGCGAATCTGCGTCCTGCTTTGCGAAACTCTGCGGGAGAACTACAGAAGTGCTGAACAGTTACGATAAGGTTTTTAGCCGAAAATATTTCACGCGTCTTTTTCTCCCTCGTCTCCTATTTTATCCTCTTTCAACGACTCCTTAAACTCCTCCAATTTTTCGCCCGCATGTTTCCATTCTTCTTTTGCTGCGCTGCTCAGCTTTTCGCCTGCCTTGGCGGCTTTGGTTTTTGCCTTTTTGATTAATTCCTCCGGGTCGCCGACGCGCTCGGCAAACTCCTCTTTCACTTTTTCTTTCGTTTCGTTGAACAGTTCGGTAGCGCCTTCCATGCCCTCCTGCGCGGCCTCTTTTACTTTTTCGCTTGCTGCCGCAAATGTTGTTTTTGCCTTGTCCAATATTTCGGAGGGTTCGCCGTAGCTATCGGTGAAATCTTCTTTGGCCTCGGCCAATTTTTCTTTAGCCTGCTCGGCGAGTTTGGCCGTGTCTTCGGCGACGGCGTCCACTACTTCTTTAATGTCCTCGGAAGCATGTTCGAGGGTTTCTTTTGTTTTGCTGAAAAGTTTTTTAAAAAAATTTGCCATGATAAAATTGGTTTGGTAAAAGTAGATTTTCCAGGTTTTAGAAATCTGGAAAATCTGGTAGTGGTAAAATGTACGTGATGGATAAAATTTTAGGTAACTGTTTTGCTCCAGAAAACCTGTTGAATTCACTAACCCCGAGTATTCGGGGAAAGCACAAAACATTATCGGATTTTAACCCAAAATATATACATAAATTTTGGGTTAAAACCCAGATTCGTGCTTTGTCCACCCCCGACTGAAGTCGGGGGTTAGTGAATTTTGCAGGTTAACCGAGGGGGCATCACGTACTTTTTACCACTACCGAAAATCTTCCTTTCAATTAATTGTCCACCATTTTCACCTCCTCCAAAGAATACATCAGCCGGTTGATGTCGTCGGAGTTGAGGTGCAAGGTGCCTTTGATGGTAATGGGGTCGGCGGTAAATGCGACGGGTTTTATAGACACCACTTCCATCACCGTTTCCGGCCCGGCGCCGCCGCAGAAGAAACACATATTATATGGGTAGGCAGAAAGGATGAATTCTTTGTGGCTTTTGTAGCCTTCCACGGGGATGATATAGCCGGTGATGGTCACCTCTTTTCCGTCCAGAGAAATTACGTCTTGACTGAACACGGGCACATCTACTTTGAAACCGAGCATCTCGTCGTATTCCTTTTTATAGGTTATTCTGGAGAGGGTTTTCCACATCGTATTTTTTGCGCTGCTCTGTGAAAACAGCGGGGAGGAAAAACTCAAAAGCATCGCGCCGGTAAATAGAAACAACAGTTTTTTCATGCTTGGATTTATTTTTTGAAAATAAGAATACAAAGTAAAGGTTCTTATTGTTTGCTGAAAAGGTTTGTGGGAAATATTTGTTCCCATCTTTATAGACGGTGTTTTTTTTGAAAGCACACAAGCGGGAGGGTTAATATTTTGCAAATACAGTGCTTTCTTATAAAAAGAAAAAATGGGATTTTTAATAGCCCCTTACCTTCTTCTTTCCCAGGATTCCAGAGCGGCGGCGTTTTGAACGCCGCACTTTCTCCAACCTTTGAATTTGAGCGGAGTGCGGGCTTGCAAGACCTGTCCCGATTTCTCGGGAACGCCGCCGCTCTGGAATTTTGGGAAAGAAGATAGAAACAAATAAAAGCAGGCCTGTCATATTTACTAAAATACTGCTTTTGCAAATATTCCCTTCTGCCTGCATGGTAAAACTTTTATATATTTGAGCCTAACATTTTTTTCACCAAAAACAACAACGACATGCCAGATCCAAAATGGAAAGCGAATGCTCATTCCAAACTCGAAAATTTTGTCAACGACATTACCACTCTTGAAGTGGTGACCCTCAGCGGGAATATCACGGTAAAAGACCTCAAGCTCACCGGTGCCGGCGGCATCAACTTCCAAAAAGTACTTGAATCCATCAAAGGCAAGGCAACTGATTCCTCCGCCATCAGCGTGGTCGCAGCCACCAAGATTGACCTTGACAAGGACATCCAACAGTTCGTAAAATCGGGGATGACGCCCGAAGACAAAGAGCTTTTCCATATGCACCTCCAAGCCATGCAGCAGGCACAGGTAGCCCGGAAAGCCACTTTTGAAATGCTGATCAATATTGTGAAGAGCTAGCGCCATAAAAGTTGGAGGTTTTTAAAAACTCCAACTTTTCAACTTGCCTTCCCTGCAAACAAAACTCCCCTCCCTCCATGAAAGACTTGGTTGATGCCTGCCAACAACTCGACCTGAGAAAAACGGGGCAGACGGCCAATGTAGAAGCGCTCATCCAACGGGACTTTCCCGGACGTTTTGGTATCCCTTTCGACCGGGCGGTAATGTCCCGCAATGCGGCTTCTGCATTGCCGCGGCCAATTAAAGGTTTGCTCGATGAACTCGTGCAGCACCTTGTTGATCTGGATTACCTGCCTTTTGCCTTTTACGATGACTACCACCAAAATGTATTTGATATATTACCGCCTGTTTTTTCCCAAAAAATAAGCGACGCAACAAAAACATATTTTGCCGAAGACGAGGCATTGGAAGAAGCGGGCTTTTCTGTTAATGCAATTAATTGGGACAATCTTTTTACGGCCAACGATATACTCACAATCGTGGTGCAGCGCCTCAATTTATTGACTTCATTGGACGGCGAATTTATAATTGATTCGCCACTGAAAATAAATACACAAAACCTTTTTAGCCGAGTATTGCATTACCGTTTGAACGCATTTGGCCTGTTTATTAAAAATGATAAAATATCGGCACCCATCAGCAGCCAGTCCATTATCCAAACATTAAAAATAAATGTTTTATTGGGGCGGAAAAAAAGGAAAGAAATTGATTTTACGGTGCAGGAAATTAGCCCCGAGCAATTTGCGCTGACGGGCGACGTGCATTTGCTTTTCCGCGAATTTGCGAAGCACCACAACAAAAAACTGTTGGTATATAAATGCCCGCAGCAAGGGGTGGAAACAAAAGCTGCATATGAGCAAACAATTGTTTTTAAAGGAAAATTTATATTCGGAAAAAACGAAAAACAATTCAAACGGCGGGTAAAAAGAAATAACCTCGATATAAACCAAGTGCGCCAACAAATAAAGGGACGGGGAAAAGAATTTACCGGAGCCAATATATTCGGCATCCATTTGCTACAATTAAAATTATGGATGTTCGGGTTTTATTATGGCCGCATTGACGGGAAATACAGAGACCTGAGCCATGTTGCCTTTCTCGATTTTTTGGAACAGGAAGGTACGCGCAAACAAGAAAAATATCTGTTGCCATTGGAGGATGGCTATTGGGCAGTCAATCTGCCGCAGATGGCGAACCTTTTAAAAAAATATGACAACAAAATAAAAACTGCCGAGGAACACGAAGAAGAATTAATCGGCAATATACCGGAGGAGTCGGAAGAAGAAATATTGGGGATGAACAAAGGCGGCCACGAACCTGCAGAAATTGCGGGTTTCATAGCGCAGGGCCAATGCAAGCAGCGCCGAATATACCACGGGATTAAATCAATAATAGCCTCCGCATTGGGCGGTATAAAGCGCATAAAAAAATGGTTGAAAAAACAAATCAAAAAAGTAGCGGGCGCTGTTGTTTCTTTTTTTAAAAATATATCAAAACGGATCAGGGAGGGCATATTGATATTTTACCGGGCGATGCGCCGCTTTACTGTTTTTGTTTTGCGGAAGCCAGTTATAAGTCCCGAAAATTACCGGCATATACCTGATGATTCGCCTTTTATCCTCACCCGTTTCGACCTCGACCACGATGCTACTATTATTAAAGGAAAAGGCTTGTCTCCCGCCCTTATGGAACAGCACGGGCGCATGGTGCACAACCTGACTTTTGGCCTCACTGTATTTTTGGAAATAGCGGGGGCGGCCATATATCTGATTGCCTCGCTGCGGCCTCCTTTTGGGTGGCTGCGCTTGGGGGTACGCATCGGCAGGTTGGTGGCCGATTTGTTGAAATTGAAAATAAAGTTGCCGAGGGTGCCGGGGATGAAAATGTTGGGGGTTTGAGAAGGCAGCACTAGACATTCCTCCCGAAGTAATTCGGGATAAAACTTGGAATGTCTGATGTTTTATTTTTTCCTTTCTTTGCACTTCTTTTTTGCAACACTTCAGCACCCTCCCCCTTGTCATCTTGAAAGGAACTGTTCACGTAAAAAGTGCTGCCGTACAGGGCTTCACTTTTAACGTAAACAGTTCCTTTCAGTGTGACAAGGGGGAGGGTGCGGGAGCACATCTTTTTTCAAAAAAAAACAAGTGCAAAATATATTTTAAATGCAAGTGCAAAATATATCCCGACAATATAAGCAGAGGCAGCAAAAATTCTCCGAAGAAGCACAAACCCTCCGTAAAAAATACGACCGTTATTCCATTGTCCGGCTGCTCGTTTTTATAGTATCGGTGGGCACCGGTATATTTTTGGCATCGGTACATTGGCTGCTGCTTGCTATATTTGTTTTATTATTTCTCGGCGGCTTTTACCGCCTTATGCAGTGGCACCTTAAAATGCTGCGCGACGCCAAACATCTGGAACGCCTTGCGGAAATAAACGGAGAGGAAGACGCTGCACTAAACCATGATTATAGTTCCTTTCCTTCTGGCGGAGAATACCTCGACACCGACCATCCTTATGCCCTCGACCTTGACATATATGGAGAGCATTCTTTTTTCCAATATTGTTGCCGGGCAACGACGGTAATCGGGAGGCAGCGCTTGGCCACATATTTGGCGAAGCCGACAATAATAAATGAAATAAAAAAACGGCAAGAAGCTATATCTGAATTAAATCCAAAACTCAATTGGCGGCAACATTTCCGCGCATATGGCAGCGAGGTAAAAGACGATCCCCGGCACTTAAAAATGCTGGACGATTGGCTGAAAGACGAAGATATAGTGAGGGGCAATGGCTGGCTGAAAGCAGCTTTATGGTTGGCGCCGGTATGGTTTTTTATCAGCGTATTATTATGGGTATTTTATTTGCCCTGGCAGGTGTTTTTATTGGTATGGCTCATCCCGCCCGCATATGTTTTGAAAATAACAAAAGAAAAAATAGACCGCACCCACCTCCGAACCACCTATGCGGGGGAGATGCTTTTGTTATATGCGGGACTGTTGCAACATATCGAAAAAGAGGATTTTAATTCCGAAAAACTGGCGGCATTAAAAGCACCTTTATTGATAAACAAAGAAACGGCTTCCCGGCAAATAAAAAAGCTGTCCTATATTATCAAACAATTAAATGTGCGGTACAATGTATTTGCTATATTTTTGAATTTAATCGGACTTTGGGATTTATATTGGGTGTACCGTTTGGAAAAATGGAAAGCGGAATTAAAAGGTGAACTGCCCGTTTGGTTCGAGGCACTTTGCGAATTTGAAGTATTGAGCAGCCTCGCCAATATTTGGTACAATAACCCCGGTTGGATATTGCCCGAAATAAATGAATCCGTTAAATTTGAAACAGTGGAATTAGGCCATCCGCTCATACATGCTGGACAGCGTATATGCAATGATTTAAATATGCCTGTGCGCGGCCATATTAAATTAATAACGGGCAGCAATATGGCAGGCAAAAGCACCTTCTTGCGCACGGTCGGCCTGAATATAGTTTTGGCACAAATGGGCGCCCCCGTATGCGCTAAAAAAATGACCTTGCCGCCGCTGCAGGTTTATAGCAGTATGCGCACCGTGGACGCGCTGCACGAAAGTACTTCCTCTTTTTATGCCGAACTGAAACGCCTCAAAACAATTATAGATGCAGTAAAAAATGCGGCCTCTGAAAAGGAAGGCGAACTCCCCGTTTTTTTCCTCCTCGACGAAATATTAAAAGGCACAAACTCCGTTGATCGGCATACAGGTTCGGCGGCGCTTATACGTCAATTAATTCATTTAAAAGGAGGTGGCCTCATCGCTACCCACGACCTCGAACTCGGCCGGCTGGAAGCAGAATCGGCAGGCGCTATTGAAAATCTTTGCATGGAAGTGGAGGTGAAAAACGGCGAACTCGGTTTTGATTATAAATTAAAAAAAGGGGTGAGCAAAAGTTTTAACGCGACCTTGTTGATGAGAAGGATGGGGATTGATGTGGAGGTGAGGTGAGGTTTTTTTATGCGGTTATGGCCTCTATTTTTATTTTCAATTTAAATTCTTTCAGTAGCCCGACCAAATCTTCGGTGAGCTGCATTTTGTATTTAATTGACACCTTCCAATGAAAGCGTTTCTTTTGGGCCAGCTTGTTCTATCGTTTGAATAGTGGCGTTCAAGCGGTGTATTTTTTTTAAGAGGCTTTCTATTGCTTTTAATATTTCTTTTGGTGCTTCTGTTTTTTTATTCATGATAGTTGAATTGTATTTGAATATATCCTTTTGGCCTGCTTTTTAGCGTTAAACGGTTTTGTCTGGTTGTAAAGCATGTGGTAATCATTGCGCAATATGACGGTGATGTTGTAAAGTGGGTGGTCTTATAAGAGAGCCCTTTATTCCCTGAACAAGTGAAACGAACTATTTACCCGAGGTTTTAGCTATGCTCCAAAACTAAAGCCCCCGCAATATCTCCTGTTGCCGCTGCCCAAAATTCATCGCTTCCAGCAAGGTCATGGACATCACGTCTTCCAGATCGCCATACACCTCGTCGTAATCTTTCCGGCTCGCCTCGATAACGTCCAATGCCTCCTCCCGGCCATAGACGTGGCTGATTTCGCAATGCTCCTTTTCACCCGGCAACTGCTTGTAAGTCAAGAAGTAATGCTTTAGACGATCAATGATTTTTGGAGGCACTTTCGCCACGTCGTCCCACCTGCCATAAAGGGCATCGTGCTGCAAAACGGCGATGATCTTATCGTCTGCCTCGCCGCCGTCTATCATGCGGAAACCCCCGATGGGCACCGCCTGCACAGTGATGTTGCCATGCGTTATTTCCCGTTCGGTCAAGATGCAGATGTCCAAAGGGTCGCTGTCTCCGACGATGCCTTTTTTCCCTGTTTTTTTCATGCAGTACTCAGCAACGCGCTGCTTGCAATAGGTCTGCGGCACAAAGCCGTACAGGGCCGGGACGATGTTGGAAAATTTCTGCGGCCGGTCCACTTTGAGGTAACCCGTTACCTTGTCTATTTCATATTTGACCGTATCGGAGGGGATTATTTCGATAAAAGAGGTGACCACCTCCGGCGCATTTTCGCCGATCTCGATGCCATGCCAGGGGTGCGACTTATAGCGCAGGCCGATCATTTTCCATATTTTTTGAAATGCTTCTTGGTTCATTTTTTTTTAAAATTAAAAAGCAACTGTTCAACTTGCCCTTTGAGGCGATGCCTTTGCGGGCGCTGTGCGGGAAGAAAGGCGTTTGCCTCAAGGGGCAAGTTGAGCACTTGCACTAAAATATGTTCAGTTCGATATTGGTCGCCACCAAAAACACAGCGGCAAAGCTACGCCCAAATACCTGCCAACTGTTACCTCTTAACACCAATCGGGCCTTAAACACCCTCCATTTTACCATCTCAAAAAAAATTATTACTTTCACCCATATTTCCCCGCATTGCTGGGGAATGTCATAAATCATTAAAAATCAAAGACATGGCACTATTCAGCTCGTTAAAAAAATTATTGTTCGGCGCAAAAGCCGTTACCAAACATGCTGCCGAAAAGGCAATGGACGCGGGGAAGGAAGCAGGGAAAGGATTGACCGACGCAGCAGGCGATATGTTGGAAAAAGCAAAAGATACCGTTGAAGATGTCGGCGGTGACCTGCTCGAAAAAGCATCTGACCTCGCTGAAAAAGCGGTTGAAAAAGGGAGCGAACTCGCCGACAAAGCAGGCGACGTGGCAGAAGCCGCAGGCAGCAAGGCGATGGACCTGGGCGGCGGCCTCGTGGAAAAGGCCAAAGAAGTGGCAAGCACGGCCGTTGAA
>DROJ01000063.1 GCA_011321935.1 Bacteroidota bacterium
CCCGGTAAATCTCGGGAGGAAAACCTCTACTGACCATCCTAAAGTCTCCACGTTCTTTGTCATCCTGGAAGGATCTGTTCACGTGAGAAGTGAAGCCATTTTTGCCGCCCTTACGTGAACATATCCTTTCAGGATGACAAAAAACGTGGAGACTGATTTTAGATTGTTGATATTCAACCTCAATTTTTATATAAGTGCATATTTTTTATTCCACCACCACCTTCACTCCCCGTATTCCATCCGCATATATCATTTTCAAAAAATAAATCCCGCTGGGCAAAGCACCCATATCAACACTATATTCTCCCGTTCTATCAAAAACTTTTTTTTCTAAAATAGATTGCCCCTGCGGGTCAAATATTTCGACCGACCGCAGCCGGGCATTGTCTCCTTTTAAATATACCAACCCATCTGTCGGGTTTGGATAAACAGAAATATTGTTTTGTAAAACAGGCGATGGTGCCACTCCTGTCACCTCACATATATTTTCAAAAAAACGGATAATTGTTTTATTAAAATCACCGTGCCCGGTATGGTCGGCATTTATTACTTTTAATTGGCCTGTCACATCCTTTTCTTGCGCCGGGGTCAGTCCGAGCGGGTCAAAAAAGCCGGTTGGCATTTCTGTTTCCAGGTCATCAATGGTGAGGAAATTATGTTCGTCCACCAAGCCCGGGTAATCAAAAAAGCGCTCATATATTTCGAGGGATTTTTGCTGGCTTATATTGTTCCTGCTGCGCATAAAACGTTTTTCATAAATTGGTGATTTTTGCAGCCAAAGCCAATCCGAACATATATCGCGGTCGAGCAATGCCTGGTAATTGGCATATGCAACAGTGGGGTTGGCGCTTGCATTATGGTCGTTTATATTTTGCAGCCATATAACCGGCGTGGCATCGTCCCGCAAAGAATATAGCGAAGGGCTGCCGTGCGCAGTATTGTGCGCCGACGCCCGGAAGCCGAGCGTCGCCGCTGCGAGGTCGCTAAAGTTCGCCCCATTGGAAACACCAAAAGAAAAAAACGGGAAATTATCGGGCAACATATACCGCGCAATAAATGTATCCCGCAACGCCCGTATATTATATAGGTCAATATTATTGTCGGGTTCTTGCTGTATTGCCTGCGCTGCCAGCCAACGTATTTTTCCGTCGCCGTTTTGGTCGCCCATTGTCCGTTCATTTGCGTCGGTCGCTATACTTCCGTAGCCCGCATAATATAGGTCTTTGACGAGGGTAAAAAGTTCGTATTTGTCGAACATGCTGCTGCCCTCGCCGCCCGTTCCGTGGAACAAAAAAACAATGCCTTTCGGGTTTTCAGGTATCGAAAAATGAACTTCTTTTAATACGTCTTCCGAAAAAACACCGTCGTCTATTCCAAACAAAGAAATCATTTCCGTGGTCTGCGATGCGACTGCCGGCAATTGGCCGTACTGGGCTTCGACGGTGAGGTTTTCCACGCCCGATTGGGCAGGCACGACGAGGGTGGTATGCCACTCGTCGTCTATGTCGAGGTAGCCGGCGCCGGTGCCTGTCCATTTGGTGAAAACCCCCGTCACTGGGGCTTTGTCGGAGAATATATGGACGCTGTCGCCATAAAAATAACTGCCGCTGCCCGTGCCGTTGTTGACGGTGAGCATGAAATCTTGGGCAGCGATGGAAAGTGAAAATAGGAGGAAAAGCGGAGTAAAGATTTTTTGCATATTGTTGATTTTTGGGGGTTGGACTGGAGGGGGAGGGGGAGGTTTAATTGGGGGGAATATTGTTGGCGATGTGTTTTTTCGTTTATATTGATGATTTGGTGGGAGGGGTTTATTATGTGGGGGGCGATGCCTTTACGATAGACTGCCGAACAGTTATATTTCTTCTTTTATTTTTTTAACTAAATGGATAGGGACACGGGCAATTTCAGCAATTTGTTCATCTGGTAAATTACCGAGGGTTAAAAGATTTGTCACTATTTCTCTTTTTTCTTCTTCAACCTTTAATTCCGCTTTTTCTTCCGCCTCCTTAATCTTTTTTTCCGCTTCCG